>JBIIAT010000023.1:0-11974 GCA_044239775.1 Rhodoluna sp.
GTTGCCTTCTGGTGGGGTGTGGCATAATCGAAAGGTTGCTTACGGCCCCATCGTTTAGCGGCCTAGGACACTGCCCTCTCACGGCAGCGGCGCGGGTTCGAATCCCGCTGGGGTCACGAAATTCGCCTCTGATGACAAAATCTTGGGGGCGAATTCTCTATTCTTGGGGGATTTTTAGCTCGTGGTTTACAGCCTGCTCCGGGTGCGTTATTCGGTAGCGAGAGATGACCACTGAGAACAAGATAATGGCGGAAACCGGGGCAAGAGCTGCAAAGTTCAAACCGGTAAACATGCTCAGGGCAACTATCGATCCGGCAACGGCACCGCCGGTAGCGCCAGCAAGGTTTTGAATCGAGTCGCTAAGTCCCTGAACGTTGGTTTTTTGATCCGCTGGCACGCTAACAACTAGCAGTGCAGAACCTGCCACTGTGGCTGCAGACCAACCTAGGCCCAGAAGGAAAAGCCCAATAGTTACCAGGTGCTCCTGCTCGGAACCTAAACCTGCAATCAGTAGCGCTGCAACAAAGATGGCCTGACCGGCCAGTATTGTTCTGGTTGGTCCGATCTTGTCGCTAAGAATTCCAAACAATGGTGCAAAGGCATACATGCCAAGAATATGCAGGCTAATAACAAAGCCAACAAAAACCAAAGAACCACCGTGGCTTGTGACATGAACTGGCGTCATGCTCATTACCGCCACCATGGTCATGTGCGATAGGGCAATGGAAACAATCGCATAGCCCGCTACTGGATACTTTGCCAAGGTTCCAAAGGCACTGGCAATCGATAGCTTTTTGCGAACCTTGACGTTTTGCGCGTCGATTTGCCGTGCAATAAGTAGTGGATCAGGTCTTAGGCCAAACCAGAACACGGTTGTTGCAAGCATCTGAGCGATGATCGTGAAAACAAAAGGACCTGTTAGTTCAGGTAGTCCTAGCCACTGGCCGACTGCTTCTCCTGGACCAAATAGATTTGGGCCGGTAACGGCTCCGATGGTGGTAGCCCAAACTACCAGAGATAGATCGCGACCAACTTTTTTCTCAGCTGGAATATCCGTTGCTGCAAAGCGCGCTTGCAAGCTAGCAGCAGATCCTGCACCCATGAAAAACAGCGCAACAAGAAGAAGCGGGAATAGCCTCAAGCTGGTGGCCGCAATAATAAGTGTCGCTCCGGTAATCGCGAGCGCGGCTCCAAGTCCCAGCGAGAATCTTCTGCCTTTGGCAAAAGCCAAGCGAGATAGCGGTATGGCCCAGATGGCGGTTCCGAGGGTGGAAAAGGTAGCCGCTGCGCCTGACCAGGCTACGGTTCCAGATAAATCAGCGGCTAGCAATGCGCCAATAGATAGTGTCGAGCCAAGGCCGAATCCGCTGAGGATTTGACCTAGGGCTAAGGTCCTTACGGTGCGTTTTTGCAGGAAATCTAGGCCGGAAATACTCACCAGCCCAATCTACCTGCTCGGCGGTAAACTGGAGCTTCAACAAATCTAAGGTGAGGCATGTCGGGTAATTCCACACCGCTTACATTGGCGGAAAAGCTTTGGAACAGCCATCTTGTCGCCAAGGGCGAAGACGGTGCGCCAGACCTTCTTTATATTGACTTGCATTTAGTGCACGAGGTCACCTCTCCTCAGGCCTTTGATGGGCTAAGACTTGCTGGCCGAAAGGTGAGAAGACCAGATCTCACAATCGCCACCGAAGATCACAACACTCCAACCATCGATATCGACAAGCCAATTGCTGATCTGACCTCGCGCACCCAGATTGAAGCGCTTCGCAAAAACGCTGCGGAGTTCGGCATCAGACTGCATTCTCTGGGGGATAAGAACCAGGGCATTGTTCACGTTGTGGGTCCTCAGCTTGGTTTGACCATGCCCGGTATCACTGTGGTTTGTGGTGACTCCCATACTTCTACCCATGGTGCCTTTGGGGCGCTCGCGATGGGTATTGGAACCAGTGAAGTCGAGCACGTACTTGCTACCCAGACACTTCCGCTGAAGCCATTCAAAACTATGGCCATCAACGTCGAGGGAACCTTACGCCCTGGGGTAACTTCCAAAGACATTATCTTGGCCGTCATTGCCAAGATTTCAACTGGTGGCGGTCAAGGCTACGTACTTGAGTACCGAGGTAGTGCAATTAGGTCTTTGTCCATGGAAGCTCGCATGACCATTTGCAACATGTCTATTGAAGCAGGGGCTCGAGCGGGCATGGTGGCTCCGGATGACACAACATTTGCGTATCTAAAGGGCCGCCCTCACGCTCCAACTGGAAAAGACTGGGACGACGCGGTTCAATACTGGAAAACTTTACCCACCGATGAAGGAGCCAAGTTCGACGCTGAGGTTCTCCTAGACGCCGACACCTTGGATCCATTTGTGACTTGGGGAACTAATCCGGGTCAAGGCGTTTCGCTCTTGGATAGGGTTCCTGACCCAGAAGACATCTTGGACCCGAACGAAAAGGCGGCTGCGCTTCGCGCACTTGAATACATGGATCTAAAGCCTGGAACCAAGATGAAAGACATTCGTGTTGACACTGTTTTCCTAGGCTCTTGCACTAATTCGCGCATTGAGGACCTTCGCGCTGCAGCCGCAATCATTGAGGGTAAGAAAAAAGCGGATGGTGTCCGCATGATGGTTGTTCCCGGATCACAAAAGGTTCGTATCCAGGCCGAAGAAGAGGGTCTCGACAAGATCTTCAAAGACTTTGGTGCGGAGTGGCGCTTTGCCGGTTGCTCAATGTGTTTGGGCATGAACCCAGACCAGCTCGCCGCAGGCGAGCGGGCAGCATCAACGTCAAACCGAAACTTTGAAGGCAGGCAAGGAAAAGGCGCCAGAACACATTTAGTTTCTCCACTGGTTGCTGCCGCTACTGCTATCAGAGGAACCCTTTCCTCGCCAGCTGATCTGGAGGTGATGGTCTAATGGAACAGATCTCTACATTCTCTGGTGTCGCGGTTCCACTGAAAAGGTCAAACGTTGACACTGATCAGATCATCCCGGCAAGTTATCTAAAGCGAATTACCAAAACTGGCTTTGAAGATGCATTGTTTGCCTCTTGGAAAGCAGAACCTGATTTTGTTTTGAACCAACCAGTTTTTCAAAACGGAGAGGTTTTGATTGCAGGACCTGATTTTGGAACGGGGTCTTCGAGAGAACATGCGGTTTGGGCACTTCGCGACTGGGGTTTCAAGGCCGTTTTTTCTGCAAAGTTTGCGGACATCTTTACCGGTAACAGCGGTAAGCAGGGCTTGATTACCGGGGTCATCACCGAGGATGAAACCAAGAAGATTTGGGACATCATTGATACCAACCCTGGAATCACGGCAAGTGTGGATTTACCGAACCAGAGCCTAACTGTTGGGGATTTACAAGTGTCTTTTGAAATTGATGCCTATACCAAGTGGCGATTGATGGAAGGTCTCGACGATATAGGACTAAGTTTGAGGGACGAGGGAGCAATTACTTCCTACGAGAAATCACGCGAGGCGTGGAAGCCACTAACTTTGCCAGCTAAGGGAATCTAATGAGCGTCATAACCGTAAACGGCGGAAAGCCGCTCACAGGTCGGGTGGATCTTAAAGGCGCTAAGAACCTTGTTACCAAGGCGATGGTTGCAGCACTTTTGGCTGACTCACCAAGCGTTCTAAAAGACGTTCCAAAGATTAGCGATGTCGAGGTAGTTGCCAGATTGCTTGAACTCCACGGTGTCTCAATTGATTTTGATGATGCCGGTGTGATGCAGCTTGACCCGAGAGGTGTTAAGCAAGCTCGTATGGTTGACATTGACGCCCATGCCGGTTCCTCCAGAATTCCAATCCTGTTTTGTGGACCGCTGCTGCACCAGCTAGGTGAAGCCTTTATTCCTGACCTTGGAGGCTGTCACATCGGTGACCGACCAGTTGATTTTCACTTAGATGTGCTTCGTAGCTTCGGTGCAGTAATCGAGAAGTCCAAAAATGGCACTAGGTTGACTGCCCCCAACGGATTACACGGAGCGAAGCTATCTCTTCCTTACCCAAGCGTTGGCGCTACCGAGCAGGTGCTGCTAACTTCGGTTCGCGCCAAGGGACTCACCGAGTTGTCGGGTGCTGCGATTGAGCCTGAGATTATGGACCTAATTGCCATCTTGCAAAAGATGGGCGCCATCATCTCGGTTGATACCGATCGAACTATCCGTATCGAAGGGGTTGAAACCTTGAATGGCTATACCCACCGAGCACTCTTTGATCGCAATGAAGCTGCCTCCTGGGCAGCAGCCGCGCTAACCACCGGAGGCAATATCTTCGTCGGGGGAGCAAGACAGATTGAAATGACAACTTTCCTGAACGTTTTCAGGAAAGTTGGCGGTGGTTTTGACATCGAAGAAGATGGAATTCGCTTTTATCAACAGAGCGAGGAGCTACATCCAGTAGTTATCGAAACCGATGTTCACCCAGGATTCATGACTGACTGGCAGCAGCCCCTGGTAGTTGCCCTAACTCAAGCCAAAGGTCTATCCATTGTTCATGAGACCGTTTACGAGAACCGCTTTGGCTTCACCGATGCTCTAGTACAAATGGGTGCCCAGATTCAGATATACCGCGAATGTCTTGGCGGTAACCCTTGCCGATTTGGTCAGATGAACTTTTATCACTCGGCAGTTATTTCTGGATCCACTGAACTTCACGGTGCGGACATTGTGGTTCCTGACCTGCGCGGTGGTTTTAGCCACATGGTTGCGGCCTTGACCGCTAAAGGTGTTTCTAATGTCAGCAATGCGCAATTAATCTCGCGTGGCTACGAGCACTTTATTGACAAGCTCTCAGGTCTTGGTGCCGACTTTAGTTATGCGGAGTAAGCGTGGCTAAAAAGCAAAAGCTGATTCCGATGCCGAAGGTAACAACGGACGAGAACCCGCTTGCTGTTCGGATTATTGCTTTTTTTGTGGCTCCTATCATTCGGATGTTTTTCCAAGTTGAAGTTACAGGAATGGAGAAGCTTCCAAAATCTGGCGCATTTATCCTGACCCCAAATCATGCCACCAACATGGACGGTCTAGCGGTGGCTTACTTTATTTACAAGATCCTCAAGCGCGGCCCACACTTCTTTGCTAAAGAAGCACTGTTCAACATTCCGCTAGTTGGAAAAGCGTTGCTCGCCGGTGGTCAGATTCCAGTGTTTCGAAAAGGTGGTCAGCGAAATGATGACTCGTTCAAGATCGCTAACTCCTACCTAAAGGCAGGGCACATAATCTGCATCTATCCAGAAGGAACCCTCACTAGAGAACCAAACCTTTGGCCAATGCGTGGAAAAACTGGTGCGATTCGTTTGGCGCTAGATAGCGGAGTGCCGGTTTATCCAATTGCTCACTGGGGAAGCGAGCAAATCATGGGTCGATACAGCAGCAAGTTTCGCCCAGGATTTTGGAAGAAGGTCCAGATCCTGGTTGGCGATGAAATTGATTTAGCCAAGTATCGAAAAGAAAACTTAAGCCCAGAGGAACTGCTTCAGGCAACCGAGCACGTGATGCGATCGATTACCGCTCTAGTTGAGCAGCTCCGTGGAGAAAAAGCCCCGGGGACTTTATGGGATCCCGTTGCAATGGGTCAAACTGTGACCGGAAACTTCATGAAGGCTGCAAAAAAGGCTGGCCCTAATTGACCAAGAATGACATCGCACCTCACCTAACAGACACGATCGACACTCCTCAGGGAGAATAGTCCCATGGGAAAACTGCGTGTTGCTGTTTTGTTCGGCGGCAAATCCAATGAGCATTCGATTTCGGTTGCTACCGCAGCCGGCGTTTTAAGCGCCATTGACTCTTCAAAGTATGACGTTATTCCGGTTGGAATCACACGCGAGGGAGTCTTTGTTCCCTTTGTTGGTGACCCTGCAACCTTAAGTTTGGCCAATGGCCTAAAGACCATCGAGTCTCAAGGCTCAACGATTCGCTTTGCCATGGATGGATCGCGGGAGTTATTTGAACTAGACCCAAAGGGTAATCAAAAATCCCTTGGGGTAATTGATGTAGTGATGCCGCTCCTTCATGGACCATTTGGTGAAGATGGAACTATTCAGGGCTTTTTGGAACTGGTTGGAGTTCCTTACGTTGGAAACGGTGTGTTGGGTTCGGCTGCTGCCATGGATAAGGAATTTAGCAAAGCGCTATTCAAAGCAGCCGGAATACCAAGCCCTGACTATGCGGTTGTCACCAAATCGGACATGCTCAATAACCCCGAGTCTGCTCTTGAGCGAATTAAGACCTTAGGCAAGTTGCCATATTTTGTAAAGCCCGCAAGGTCTGGCTCTTCGGTTGGAATCAGCAAGGTCGATTCTCTTGAAGCGATCCCTGCAGCTCTAGAGGAAGCGTTCAAGCACGATGACAAGTTGGTCATTGAAGTTGGAGTTGTTGGACGAGAGATTGAGTGTGGCGTGCTAGATGCCCTGGATGGTGGAGCACTTAGAGTATCTGTTGCTGGCGAGATTACAGTGCGCGGTCGCGAGTTCTATGACTTTGAAGCCAAGTATGTAGATAGCGATGCCGCAACTCTTATCTGCCCGGCAGATATCTCTGCCGATGAGTTATCCAAGATGCAGCAGATGGCAAGAAAGGCCTTCAAGGCATTGGGTTGCAAAGGGTTGGCTAGGGTGGATTTCTTCTTGACCGATAAGGGTTTCATGGTCAATGAGATTAACACCATGCCAGGGTTTACATCGATTTCGATGTTCCCGAGGTGCTGGCAGGAATCAGGGCTTAGCTATAAAGATCTAATCGACGAGCTGATTTCACTAGCTCTGGTAGATACCGCCAGCTAGTAACCCAAATCCCTAAGCTAATTTGTTCCGAATGGTAAATTGAGCAAGTGAAAGAGCAAATACCGCCAATTCTTCGGCCAGACAACGTGGCCCCAGTTTCACTTAAAGACTTTGCGAACCATTTTGGACTCGATGCTCCAGCAACAGACGCCATGCTTACTGGTATCAGTATGAACACGAACGACTTGCGCGCGGGGGATCTATTTGTTGCCATGCCTGGCAAGAAAACCCACGGGGCGGAGTTTATTGAAAAGGCAATTTCGCTTGGGGCAGCCGCTATTGCTACAGATAGCACTGGTATGGAGCACACCAAAGAGATTGTGATCCCGGTGGTCAGAATTGAAAACCCAAGACCTCGCCTTGGGGACCTAGCAGCTTATGTTTATGGCAACCTGCCGGCGGTTATGCCCAAGCTTTTTGGAACCACCGGAACCAACGGCAAAACATCAACCACTTACTTACTTGAAGCAATCCTGCGTCAACTAGGTGAAGTAACAGGATTGACCTCAACCGCTGAGCGTCACATTGCCGGTGAAACCATCGTGAGCAGACTTACCACCCCTGAGTCCACAGAAATGCAGGCCCTTATCGCCAGAATGCGCGAGAAGAAAGTGACCTCGATCGCCATTGAGGTCTCGGCTCAAGCACTTTCGCAACTTCGAGTTGATGGTTTACATTTTGATGTTGTTGGATTTACGAACCTAAGCCATGACCACCTAGATGATTACAAAGACATGCAAGAGTATTTGGAGGCCAAGCTTCCACTGTTTACCAAGCTTCACGCCAAGCGTGGTGTCGTGTGTCTTGATTCCAAGTATGGCAAGGACTTCGTGGCGCACTCGGAAATCCCGGTAGTTACCATCACCAGTGAGTTAGGTGTCGAGGCTAAGTGGCACGTCGCTGTTACGGCAGAAACCCCAAGTTACACTTCCTTTGTTCTTGCCGGCCCTGACGGGGTAAACATTAGATCGAGGGTTCCACTACTTGGTGCCCACATGGCAGCTAATGCAGGCCTTGCAATCGTGATGCTTATAGAAGCAGGATTTGAGCCAAACGAGATAGCTAAGGCGATTCAAAACGGAATTGATGCTTACCTACCTGGAAGAACCGAGCGGGTAAGCGGCGATACTGGCCCTAACGTTTATGTTGATTTTGGTCACAGCCCAGATGCGTTCCTACACACCCTAGATGCCGTGAGAAAAGTCACCACTGGCAAAGTCATTATGGTCTTTGGCGCCGACGGGGATCGAGATCCAAGCAAACGACCAGCCATGGCCCAGGTTGCAGCGGCAGGTTCGGATATCTTGGTGATCACCGATCACCATCCAAGATTTGAAGATCCAGATTCGATTCGTGCTGGTTTGGAAAAAGCGGCTAGAGAATCAGCCCCCAACCATGAGATCTATAACGTCTCACCTCCAGAAACTGCCATTCGAAAGGCAGTTTCTCTTGCAACAAGCGGTGATGCAATTTTGTGGGCAGGCCCAGGTCACCAGGACTATCGAGACATCAGAGGGGTTCGAACACCATACTCGGCAAGAAAAGAAGCCAGGGACGCGCTAAAAGAACACGGCTGGTCTTAGTTAGTTATTTCCGTGCAGCGCTTGGTCGCTTCGAGTACTCCAATGGAAGCTGCAAGCTCCTCCAAAACAGTAACTCCAGCAACCACAGTTGAGTCAACTATGACCTCTGTTGCGGGAAAGCGGGCATAGGAAATGAATCGATAGCTGGGAGCTTTGGATTCATCGACTAACCAGTCAATATCCGAAGCGCTCACGCAAAGCAGCGGGCTTATCTCAACCGGTTCCAGGCCACAGCGCAAGATAACGGCGGTAGGCTCACCCCAGGCAGCTGTGGACTGGGCATTTACTCTTCGTTCTGGTAATCCCGCAAGCTCATCGGGTAAGCGAACCATGATTTCCGCACAATCTGGATCGTTAGCCTGCTCGGCTGGCTCTAAGGGCACCACCGGTGCGCAGCCAGCAAGGACCAGCACGAAAGCGCTGATTAGAACAAGGTGGTTTTTTCGCATCGCTATTAAGGCTACCTTTGATTTGTGAATGACCAAACTTTGGCCGAGCTTGGCGAGATTGAAAGTCTAAGGCGCACGGTAGCGCGCCTTAGTCCTAGCACTCACGCACTAGTTGGATCCGGCGACGACTCCGCCGTAATTGTTGCAGATGGATCTTTTGTAGTTTCCACCGACACCTTGATTGAAAATCACGACTTCAAACTTGCTTGGTCTAGTGCTTTTGACCTTGGTTATAAAGCAGTAGCCACTAATCTTGCTGACATTGCGGCCATGGGTGCAAAACCCACAGCTCTGGTGGTTGCCCTTGTGGTGCCAAGCGCTACAAAGATTTCTTGGCTAGAAGGATTCGCCGACGGTCTAGATGCTGCCTGTAAGACACTTGCTCCAGGTGCTGGAGTAGTTGGTGGAGATCTTGCCTCGGGTGAGCAAATCGTTGTTTCGGTTACTGTGCACGGAAGCATGGAAGGTAGAGCTCCGGTTCTTCGCTCTGGAGCAAAAGTAGATGACACAGTCGCGGTAGCCGGGACGCTAGGGAAATCTTCTTGTGGACTTGCTTTGTTGCAATCCGAGAACAAGTACCTGATTAATTCCTACGACGACTGGGTGTCATATCACCTAAGACCAGAGCCCCCGATCCAACAGGGTGTCGAGGCTTCCATAGCTGGTGCTAGCAGCATGCTCGATGTTTCCGATGGCCTAAGCCAAGACTTAGTGCGCATCTGCAAAGCCTCAAATGTTGCCATCATGATTTCTTCTAAAGAGTTACAAGGATTTGAAGCCATGCTAGAACTTCCCGCTTTAGGTCTTGGCGTTGATGCCAAGAACTGGGTATTACACGGCGGGGAAGATCACGCGCTGGTCGCAACTTTTCCAGAAGGCTCGGTTTTGCCTAAAGCTTTCAAAGCCATTGGTGTTGTGATTTCCGGGAAACCGGCACTTTATCTTGATGAGATGGCTTTGCAGCCCCAGGGGTGGGATTCCATAACTGGAATATAACTACGGGTGCAGGTCCTTGTTGAGCTCAACTCCAGCACCGGATCTAACTAACGCCTCAACTCTTCCAGTCATTGAGTTTCTTCTAAACAGCAAATTGTCAATTCCCGATAGCTCAACCGCCTTTAGGTCATGCTCTTTACCTTCGGCGATAAGAGTGAGTTTTGTGCCCGCGGTTACGTAAAGTCCTGCTTCCACCACGCAGTCATCGCCGATAGAAATACCAATTCCGGAGTTTGCACCAAGGAGGGCACGTCTTCCGATACTCACTACTTGCTTTCCACCTCCCGACAAAGTTCCCATAATTGAGGCTCCGCCTCCGATGTCGGAACCATCGCCAACTAAAACTCCTTGAGAGATTCTTCCTTCAACCATTGAAGAACCTAAAGTTCCCGCGTTGAAGTTCACAAAGCCCTCATGCATGATGGTGGTTCCAGGGGATAGGTAGGCACCAAGTCGCACCCTGGAGGCATCTGCGATGCGCACCTTTTTTGGAGTTACGTAATCAACAAGCCTTGGGAACTTATCGATGGAATGGATAATCACTCCGGCTTTGGTAAGAGCAGGGCGCAACCGGTCTAGATCAGCTAGCGATACAGCCCCAATGGAAGTGAAGGCAACAATTGGCATCAAGCCAATTAGGCCTTCAAGATTTATGCTGTTTGGCTTTACCAAAAGATGAGACAGCAAATGCAGTCTGAGATAGGCATCCTCGGTTGAGCTAACCGGTTTAGCTAGGTCAATTTCGGTTCTAACCACCTGGGTTTCGATTTCTCTTCTGGGATCAGATCCGACCAAGGCATCTAAGTTTCTTGGGACAACCCAGAGCTCATCCGTTTTTGGAGCGGGACCTAGCTTGGGATCTGGAAACCAAACGTCCAAGACATTACCTTGGGCGTCTTTGGTTGCCAAGCCATGTCCCCAGGCCTTGGTTGTTTCTTCGCTCATCCTCCAAGATTACAAGCTAGGCTCTGGATTGTGTCGAGTAAGAACCTAATTCTCAATTCCGATGTTGCCGAGCTCACTCGCGAGCTTTGTGATATCGAATCGGTTTCGGGCAATGAGCGCGAGATCGCAGACGCTATCGAATCAGCCCTCAAATTGGTTGGCCACCTAAGCGTGGTTCGAGATGGCGACGCAGTTGTTGCAAGTACTAATCTCGGCAGATCAAAAAGAGTCATTATTGCAGGACACATTGACACCGTTCCGGTGGCGGATAACCTTCCAAGCAAGCTGATGTCTTTTGAGCGCGAACAAGTTATTTGGGGTCGCGGCTCGGTGGACATGAAATCTGGCGTTGCCGTGATGCTAAAGCTCGCCGCAACCGTAACCGAGCCAACAGTTGATGTGACCTGGGTGTTTTACGACAACGAGGAAGTGGAGGCGTCCAAGAACGGACTTGGAAGACTAATGAGAAATCATCCGGATTTGATCAAGGGCGGTTTTGCGGTGATGTGTGAGCCTACTGGTTCAATTGTCGAAGGTGGCTGCAATGGAACCTTGAGGGCCGAGTTAGTGTTTTCGGGCAAAAAGGCCCACTCGGCTAGGTCCTGGATGGGTGAGAATGCAATCCATAAGCTTGGTTCTGCTTTGGAGTTTTTATCTAGCTATGAACCACAAGAAGTCGAAGTCGATGGCTTGGTATACAAAGAAAGCTTGAACGCCGTTTTGGTCAACGGCGGTATCGCAACCAATGTGATTGCTGATAGGGCAATTTTGACTGTGAACTATCGCTTCGCACCTTCCAAGTCGCAAGCTCAAGCAGGGGATTACGTGAAGAGTTTGTTTACCGGTTGCGAGATCAACATTGTTGATAGCGCACCTGGAGCTAGACCTGGCCTGCAAAGCTCCGAGGCCAAGGCCTTTGTTGCTGCCGTTGGCACAGCAGTTCATCCCAAATACGGTTGGACCGATGTTGCCAGGTTTAGTGAACTTGGCATTCCGGCGGTCAATTATGGACCGGGGGACCCAAATAAGGCTCACGCGGATGATGAATCCCTGCCAGCTAGCCAGATTTACGCCTGTGAGAGTGGACTGAGAAATTTTCTGACCTCAAATCTTTGATAAACTTGGAACTTAGGCCTTCTGGCCAAAGTATTTCAAGGAGTAAAAATGGCAGCAATGAAGCCTCGTACCGGCGATGGACCCATGGA
>JBIIAT010000011.1:0-39355 GCA_044239775.1 Rhodoluna sp.
AACGTTTTTGTGAAGTGGCTACTTGGCGACACTGCCCAAAACTACTTTGTTGAAAGAACTAGAGAGTACTCACTAACCGGAGTTCCAGAAGTTGCTGGTTTGAAACCCTTCGGAGAGATTAAGGCGCCAAAAATTGACCTATCCGATCTTGATTCTCTGGCCGAAACACTTGAGCTAATTCGAAAGGCCGGACTGCTCTGATAGAAGCCATTAGGTCGAGACCACCGCTAGCTATTTTGCTAGTGGCGGTATCGGCCGTGCTTATCTCTCTAATCCCACTGATTTACCTGCTGGTTCGAGTGGCAACTATTGGACTAGTTGAGCTCATTGAGTTGATTTTTCAGACAAGAACTCTTGAGCTAATTATCAATTCGCTAGCGCTAGCTATTGCGGTATCGGTTTCGGCGGTGGCCCTTGGTTCAATGCAGGCTTGGGTCGCAGTTCGCTCAAACTTGCCGGGAAGAAAAGTTTTCTCTGTTCTTGCCGCGCTTCCTCTTGCCATACCTTCTTATGTTGCTGCCTACGCGTGGATCGCAGTGATCCCAGGCTTTAGCGGATTCTTTGCGGCCTGGTTGCTACTAACTGTTGGAACTGCTCCACTGGTTTATCTGGCGGTTTCTGCAGCCCTGGTTAGATTCGATGCTGGAACCGAAGAAGTCGCACAATCCCTAGGAGCAACAAAGCTTCAAGTGTTTAGAAAAGTCACCTGGCCAAACATTAGAACCGCTGCGGTATCTGGTGGTTTGCTTTCTGCACTTTACGTCTTGAGTGATTTTGGTGCAGTAAGCATCGTGCGCTACGACACTTTTAGCAGGGCAATCTATAACGCCTACCGAGCAAGTTTTGATCGAAACCAGGCCGCTGCGTTAGCTCTTGTACTGGTTTTGGTAACCGTCCTGGTTCTTTACTTTGAGTCCAAGGCAAGAGGGCAAAAATTTACCACTGGAAAAATCGCCGGCAGGTTAGGTTTAGTTGAACTTGGGCGTTGGAAAGCTCCGATGGTTCTAATTTTGCTTGGACTTGCAACAGTTAGTTTGCTAGTTCCTCTTGGCAGCTTGCTTAGTTGGAGCATCGAAGGCCTTGGTTCTGTTGATTGGGCAGTGGTTCTTGGTGCACTTGCAAATTCAGTCAGCTTGGCTGTTTCTGGGGGTCTGCTTACTACTTTCGCAGCCCTGGCAATTGCCGTGCTAACCATCAGGCATCGCAGAAAGTTCAGCGTTCTTTTGGAACGATCAGTTTGGCTAACGCACGCTACCCCTGGAATTGTTGTTGCATTGGCGCTGGTGTTTTTCTCCAACCAAGTAGTGCCATGGGTATACCAAACTACTATGTTGGTACTGATTGCTTACTTAGCCTTGTTCTTGCCAAATGCATTAGCAGCGGTTTCAACACCAATTCGTCAGTCCCCTAAGGCACTAGACGAGGTATCTTCATCGCTTGGTTTATCCACCATGCAGACACTTCGTAAAGTTGTGTTGCCTATTGCTGGACCTGGTATTTTTGCCGCTACCACGCTTGTGATCTTGACGGTTTTGAAAGAGCTTCCCGCCACTTTGCTACTTCGTCCTACTGGCATGGAAACGCTTGCAACCAGGCTCTGGACAGAGACCTCGGTAGCTGCCTTTTCCGCTGCGGCACCTTATGCATTACTTTTGGTAGTGCTGGCTGGCTTGCCAGCTTGGCTTCTAAATCGAGCCATCAGAAAAGATCTTGAACCTATGGAGATGGAGCGTTACCAGTGAGCTCAACTCTAAAAATTTCTAACCTGACTAAGGCATTCGGAGCACAACCTGTCCTCCAAAATCTTTCAATCGAGATTGCCCCCAAAGAGTTTGTTTCTGTTTTGGGCTCTTCTGGATCTGGAAAGACCACCTTGCTTAGATTGATTGCAGGCTTTGATGCACCGGACACTGGTGAGATTTCAATCTCGGGTAAGAAAGTGGCTGCTGAAGGAATCTTGATTCCTGCGCAGGCGCGCAAGGTCGGATACGTTCCGCAAGACGCTGCGCTTTTCCCACACCTAAACGTTTTTGAAAATATCGCATTCGGTCTCAAGGGCCTATCCAAAGAAGCAAAGGTTTCAAGAGTTAGAGCCCTGCTTGATTTAGTTCAGATGAGTGCTTTTGAATCTTCAGATAGCTCATCGCTATCTGGTGGTCAAAAGCACCGAGTTGCACTCGCTCGGGCACTAGCTCCAGAGCCTGAACTCATTCTGTTAGATGAGCCTTTCTCAGCACTTGATGCTGAACTAAGAGGTCGCATTCGCGATGATGTTCGTGAAGTCTTGGATAAAACAGGTTCCACCACAATTTTGGTAACTCATGACCAAGAAGAAGCGCTCTCGATTGCCGATCGTGTTGCACTTCTTCGTGATGGGAATTTTGCTCAAATTGGAAACCCGCGCGAGATTTACTCTTCACCGGTCGATCTTGGAGTTGCTACGTTCCTGGGTGACTCGGTGATTGTCGCTGGAGTAATCGAGGGTGGAAAAGTTGTGACTTCTCTAGGAAACCTGACTCCTCTTAATTCATCTGCCGAAGGTAGCAAAGGAAAAGTTGCTATTCGACCAGAGAACTTCTATTTGCAACCAGATCTAAACGGGGACTCAACGGTAGTTGGAAGACAGTTTTTTGGTCACGATGCAGTACTGGATGTTCAGACTCCAAAGCAACTCATTCGAGCAAGGTCTTCGGGTCCATTCGCTCCAGAGATCGGAATGAAAGTCACGGTCTGGGTTCGAGGGGCAGTTAATTTCTACCCAGAGGTTTAGTTCTTAGGCGTAGCTTCCGCTTAAGCGAACTGCTCCGCCCTCGACGCCTTTGGCTGAAGTAACAAAACCTGAAACATCAGTCGCATTTTCTAAAACGCCCAATTGCCAAGTCTTGATACCCAATTGATTTAGCTTTGCTGATATTGCGCTTGCCGCAGAGGCGTCAACAACGGCTGCGAAACCTAAACCTAGATTCCAAGTCCCTTCAAGAGTTTCGAGTTGGTAAGCCCCCCACTCAGCAAGCACCCTAAAAACCTCATTAGGTGACCAACTTGCCCTCGAGATTTCTAGTGAGACACCAACTGGCAAAACCCTGGAAAGATTTGCGGCAATTCCACCTCCGGTGACGTGACTCAGGGCGTGTACGGAATCACCTAGCTCTGATTCAAGTATTTGGTTTAGAACTCCCGAGTAAAGCATCGTTGGTTCAAGTAACACTTCACCAAGAGACTTTGATCCAAACTCAGAAACCGACTGGGTGTAATCAAGCTTGCTGTCCTGAACTATTTTGCGCACCAAAGAAAAGCCATTGGAGTGCAACCCGGAGGAAGCAAGTCCTAAAACAACATCGCCAATTTTTACCTTGTCGGGGCCAAGAACTTTGGCCGCTTCAACGGCGCCAACAGCGGCTCCGGCAACGTCATACTCGTGTTCTCCCAGCAGACCTGGGTGCTCAGCTGTTTCTCCGCCTAACAGAGCTACGTCCACTTCGCTACACGCCTTAGCAATTCCAGTGACAATTTCAGCTATTCGGCTGGGAACAAGCCTGCCGCAGGCAATGTAATCAGTCATGAACAGCGACTTGGCTCCCATGACCACAATGTCGTCAACAACCATGCCAACCAGATCTTGGCCAATGGTGTCGTGCTTATCTATCGCCTGAGCGATGGCAACCTTGGTTCCAACTCCATCGGTAGAGGTGGCAAGAATTGGCTGTTGGAAGTTTTTTAGAAAAGAAACATCCATTGCTCCTGCAAAGCCACCAAGGGATCCAAAGACATTTTTGTTATGTGTTGCACTAACCGCTTTTTTCATCAGCGAAACCGCTAAATCACCAGCTTGTGTGTCGACCCCGCTAACAGCGTAGGGGTCAGTCATTCGAGACCTTCTTTAGTGATCCGTCTTGCTGGATCGTAGCTACGCCTTTTTCCAATAGGTGTTTACCCAGCCGATCTGCTGTTGGTAGTTCAATCGGATAAGTGCCAGTAAAGCAGGCGGTGCAGAGTTCACCTTCTTTTTGCTCAGACGCTTGAATCATTCCCTCTTTTGAAAGGTAGCCGAGGCTGTCAGCTCCGATAGACATCCGCACCTCATCTGGCGCAAGCCCGGTGGCAATTAGTTCTGCTCGGGTAGCAAAATCCACTCCATAGAAACATGGCCAAGTAATCGGTGGCGAAGAGATTCGTACATGAATCTCCTTGGCGCCAGCTTCACGAAGCATCTGAACCAATGCGCGTTGGGTGTTTCCTCGGACGATTGAGTCGTCAACAACGATGATTCTCTTTCCCTTAATTACCTCCCGAAGTGGGTTGAGTTTTAGGCGTATTCCAAGCTGACGAATGGTTTGGCTAGGTTCGATAAAAGTTCTTCCAACGTAGGCATTTTTAACAAGGCCGTGACCATATGGAATTCCAGACTCCTGACTAAAGCCAATCGCTGCCGGGGTTCCTGACTCAGGAGTTGGAATCACAAGGTCGGCTTCCACTGGATACTCTTTGGCTAAAGCTCTGCCCATTTCAACTCTGGCATCGTAGACATTTCTGCCATTTATCGAAGTGTCTGGTCTGGCTAAGTAAACGTACTCAAAAACACAGCCGGCTCTTTTGGGAGAGGCGAACTGCTTGGCGCGCAAACCGTTTTCGTCAATTGCAATAAGTTCACCTGGTTCAACTTCACGAACAAATGAAGCACCAACAATATCTAGCGCCGCAGTTTCTGACGCAACAACCCAGCCTCGCTCTAATCTTCCAAGAACCAGTGGTCTAACCCCTTGTGGGTCTCTAGCTGCATAGAGAGTCTGTTCATCCATGAACACCAGAGAATACGCACCCTTTACTTTAGGTAGCAATTCCATAGCGGTGTTCTCGAGTGAGTTATCTGGATTGCCTGCAAGCAACGCAGTCAACACTGCGGTGTCGGTGGTGTTACCACCGGTTATCTCGTTGTCTGATTGATCGGGATAATTTGCTCGCAAAATGTCTAACAACTCGGCGGTGTTGGTTAGGTTTCCGTTGTGTCCAAGAGCTACAGTTCCAGAAGCAGTTTTTCCAAGGGTGGGTTGGGCATTACGCCAAGATGAAGATCCCGTAGTTGAATACCTAGTGTGACCAATCGCTACGTGACCAACCAGTGACTCAAGCGCTGATTCAGAAAACACCTGCGAGACAAGTCCCATGTCTTTGTAAACAAGAAGTTTTTTGCCATTTGAGGTAGCGATACCCGCGGACTCTTGTCCGCGGTGCTGCAAAGCATAAAGACCAAAGTAAGTAAGTTTAGAAACCTCTTCCCCCGGAGCCCAAACACCAAAAACACCACACTGATCCTGTGGACCTTTTTCTCCTGGAAGCAGATCGTGATTTAGTCTGCCGTCTCCGCGAATCACTCGTTAACTTTCGTTGCGGTTAGTTTTTTACTGCGAGATCTATAGATCAGATCAAATAGCAGTGCAAGGATTATTCCTGTTCCTCCGCCTGCAATTCCGCCAAATACAATTAGCAATCCAAGGATTGCTGGTGAGCTAAGACCAAAAAATAGTGCTGCCACAATTCCCAAAACAAAACCAGTCAAAGCAAAATGTAAGTACTTGGGGGCGCGTCGAATGTTTACCTCTGCGCTTGTGACAAGGGGGGTTTGGCTCACGCTTTAAATATAGGGAACAAATCAGTAAGGTCTGACCTATTGCCAGAGGCAGTGAGCAAGCCTCGACCCATCAAGTCATCGAAGTTCTCGGTTCCTAGAGCAAGCCCAAGCCAAGCTTCCGGCCCAAGCTCCACAACGTTGGAGGGGGTGCCACGGGTATGACTTGGCCCAGCCACGCACTGAACTGCACCAAGGGGAGGAACCCGAACCTCAACGGCAGCACCTGGGAATCTAGTCCCAAGCTCTTCGAGTAAGAACCTGACCGCGGTAGCTAGCTCTTGGCTGGTCGCCGACCCAGCTTGGTAGCTATCGATCGCAGCTTGGCCATCTTGTTGGGAGATTCTTCTTCTGAGCACAGCTCCAGCCTACAAACCCCCAAATGCTGCTTTGTTCAAGATAACTAAACTTAGGAAGATGAAGATTCTGATTTTAGGTCAAGGTGCCAGGGAGCACGCGATTGTGAAATCCCTAATCAGAACCGGAACTAGTCCAGGAGATATTCTGGTCGCTCCAGGAAACAACGGCATTGCTCAAGAGGTTGAGTGTGAACCAGATATTGATATAACGGACTGCCTCGCTGTCGACAAGTTAGCCCTCGAGCAAGGAATTGAACTTGCCATAATCGGTCCAGAAGCGCCCCTTGTTGCAGGTGTCTCTGACTCCTTGAGAGCACAAGGTGTTGCTGTATTTGGTCCAAGCCAAGTTGCTGCACAGCTTGAAGGCAGCAAATCTTTTGCAAAGCAAATCATGTCGGCTGCTGGAGTGCCAACCGGCATGGCCAGACAGTGCAAGAGCATCGAAGACGTCGAACAAGCTATGGAAGACTTTGGTGCTCCTTATGTAATCAAGGCTGATGGTCTAGCAGCCGGTAAAGGAGTCATCGTTACCGATGACTCGAAAGCTGCGCTAGCACACGCTAGAGAGTATTTGCACATGGGTATCTTGGTGGAAGAATTTCTCGCAGGCCAAGAAGTCAGTTTGTTTTTCCTCTCCGATGGAAAATCGGTAATGCCGCTGACTCCAGCTCAAGATTTCAAGCGAGCTTTCGATGATGATCTAGGTCCAAACACCGGTGGTATGGGTGCATACAGCCCGCTTCCTTGGTTACCGGAAAACTTTGTTCAGCAGATAGAAGATACTGTTGCGATTCCAACAATCAATGAGCTAACCAGACTCGGGGCGCCTTTTGTCGGGCTTTTATACTGCGGGCTAATTGTTACCGACAGGGGTATTCGCGTCATCGAGTTCAATGCAAGATTCGGAGACCCAGAAACCCAAGTGGTTCTTCAAAGACTCATCACCCCGCTGGAGTCACTACTGTATAAGGCAGCTACCGGTCACCTGGAAAGCGCTTCCGACGCCCAGTTCACCCAAGATGTCGCCGTTACGGTTGTACTGGCCAGCGAGGGTTATCCGGCAAGCCAAGCTCCAGTGCGTGAGATAAAAGGTGTCAAGAAAGCTCAGCAGGTATCAGGTGTTGAGGTGTGCTTTGGCTCAAACGTTGGAAGAGTCTTGTCAGTTGTTGCAACTGGAAAGAATTTTAAGAAAGCACGCAAGCGTGCCTATAAAGCAATCTCGAAAATTACTCTTGATGGATCGCATTACCGAACTGACATCGCCGCCAAGGTAGCTGAGTAGTTTGCCAGAGTCGCTTTCTGGCTGGAGACACGTATACAGCGGCAAGGTACGAGATCTTTACGAATCAGAAGATCCTTCACAATCCGATTTAGTGTTGATTGTTGCATCTGATCGCATCAGCGCTTTTGACAACATCCTCTCTCCAGCAATTCCTGGGAAGGGCGAGAACCTAACTGCAATCACTAACTTTTGGTTTGAAAAGCTAGCTGTTTCAAATCATCGCGTGAAAAATGTTGCCACTCCAAGTGAAGTTGCTGAAAGAGCAACGGTTGCAAAGAAGCTTGAAATGTACCCGGTGGAATGTGTCGTCCGTGGTTTTATTGCTGGCTCTGGATACAAAGAATATTTAGCCACCGGAAAAATATGTGGCATTTCACTTCCTTCGGGTCTCAAAGATGGCGATAAGTTACAAGAACCGATTTTCACACCGGCGTTTAAGGCCGAGGTTGGCGAACACGATCAAAACATTGACTTTGACAAAGTAATTGAGCTTGTTGGCAAGGAAGTGGCTGATCAATTGCGCGACACATCTATTGCGATTTATAACCAAGCCAGCGCAATTGCCTTGAAGGCTGGTTTAGTACTTGCTGATACCAAGTTCGAGTTCGGCAAGGATCCAAACGGTGACACTATCGTCCTGGCCGATGAGGTGCTCACCCCTGACTCAAGTAGATACTGGGACAAAGCCGCCTACGATCAAGGCAATACTGTGGAGAGTTTTGACAAGCAGATTGTTAGAAACTGGCTACTGCAAATTTGGGATCCCGAAGGCTCGAATCCACCAACGGTTTTGAGTCCAGAGCTAGTTGACAAAGTAAGTTCGCGCTATGCGGAGTTGCGTAAAAAGCTCACTGGCGCCAACCAGTAAACTCAAGGTATTCCCAAGTTGTTTTAGCCACCATAGGGGGCCACTAGTTGCCAAAAATTGTCGTTCAGGTAATGCCAAAGCAAGATCTATTAGACCCGCAAGGTAAGGCAGTTGCAAAAGCATTGGAGCGCTCCGGTCACAAGGGAATTAAGGCAGTTCGAATTGGCAAGCGCATCGAGCTTCACTACCCATCCAAGCCAACGGCGGCTCAGCTAGCAGAGGCTCAGAAAATTGCAGAGAGCTTTCTAACCAATGGAGTTATCGAAGATGTTGTCTCTGTGACTGTTGAGCAAGACTAAGCAATGAAAATTGGCGTCGTAACTTTTCCTGGGTCTCTAGATGACCGCGACGCGGCAAGAGCCATAAGACTTGCAGGCGGCGAGCCAGTTGCCTTATGGCATGCAGACTCCACAATCAAAAAAGTAGACGCTGTAGTTCTCCCTGGCGGCTTTAGCTACGGTGATTACCTTCGTTGCGGTGCTATCGCAGCTCAAGCGCCGGTTATGAAGACAATCATGAAGAAAGCTAACGGGGGTTTACCAGTTCTTGGAATCTGTAATGGCTTCCAAATATTGGTCGAATCGCACCTGCTTCCAGGTGGGCTAATACGAAATGAGAAGCAACATTTTGTGTGTAGGGATCAGAAGCTTCGGGTTGAAAGTGCTGACAGTGCCTGGACTAACGCCTTCCAAGTAGGAGACGAAATAACTATTCCGCTCAAAAACGGCGAGGGTGGATACATCGCAACTAAAGAAACATTGAAGATGCTAGAAGGCGAGGGTCTGATTGCCTTTAGGTACCTGGATGTGAACCCCAACGGATCGATGAACGACATTGCGGGACTTAGAAACGAACGCGGAAATGTAGTTGGTTTGATGCCTCATCCAGAGCATGCGGTCGAGCCTGGTTTTGGCCCGGACTCTCCGGTAGCTATGCGGTCAGGCATTGATGGCCTAAAGATTTTCCAATCGGTTTTGAAATCAGTTGTTAGCGCATGATTATCGACACCACAAAACAAGCCAAAAGCGACCCGGATAAAGAACAGCCTTGGCTTGAGCTGGGACTAAAAGAAGACGAATACCTGAGTATCCGAGAGATACTGGGGCGTCGTCCAACTAGCGCTGAGCTGGCTATGTATTCGGTTATGTGGAGCGAGCACTGCAGTTACAAATCTTCGAAGATTTATCTTCGACAATTTGGTGAAAAAGTAACTCCCGAAATGAAAAAACATCTGTTGGTGGGCATGGGTGAAAACGCCGGTGTAGTGGACATTGGGGAAGGTCTGGCAGTTACTTTTAAAGTAGAAAGTCATAACCACCCAAGCTACACAGAACCTTTCCAGGGAGCCGCCACAGGAATCGGTGGAATTGTCCGCGACATCTTGACCATGGGTGCCAGGCCAATCGCAGTTATGGATCAATTACGTTTTGGTGCACCGGGTAATGCTGACACTGCACGGGTTGTCCACGGTGTGGTTGACGGAATATCCTTTTACGGAAACTGTTTGGGGCTACCAAATATTGGCGGTGAAACAGTCTTTGACAAGGTGTACCAAGGAAACCCTCTTGTAAATGCTCTAAGCATCGGAGCATTGAAACACAAAGACTTGAAACTTGCCAAAGCTGAGAATCCGGGTGACCTAGTTATTTTGTTTGGTGCAAGAACCGGCGCCGATGGAATCGGTGGCGTTTCTGTTTTAGCCAGTGAGACATTTGATGACTCCGGTCCAAGTCGCAGACCCGCGGTCCAAGTTGGAGACCCGTTTGCTGAAAAGGTTTTGATTGAATGCTGTCTTGAGCTTTTTGCAGCTGGAGTTGTTGCCGGTATTCAAGACTTAGGTGGAGCGGGGCTTTCTTGCGCGACGAGTGAGCTGGCATCCAATGGCGGGCGAGGCATGAAGGTGCAGCTGAAGAATGTGCTGCTCCGGGATGAGTCACTTACCCCAGAAGAGATTTTGATGAGTGAATCTCAAGAGCGGATGATGGCGATTGTCCCCAAAAAACACCTAAAGAGCTTCAAGAAGATTGTCGATCGCCATGAGGTTGAGTTCTCAGTACTTGGCAAGGTAATCAAAAAGGACCGGCTTCACATCAACTGGGGTAAAGAGGAAATCGTAAACGTACCCCCACGAACCGTTGCCCACGATGGCCCGGTTTATGAAAGACCAGTAAAGAAGCCAGCAACACAAAAGCCTCTCAATGAAGACACTGGTGAATCAAGAAAGCTAGCTCGCGCCAATGACAATTCTTCGGACTTGGCAAGTCAGTTGATTCAAGTGGTCTCTAGTCCTAACCAAGCAGATAAGTCATGGGTAACAAATCAATACGACAGGTACGTCGGAGGAAATACTGCCCTTGCCTATCCAGATGGCGCTGGCATGATTCGAGTTTCGGAGACAACCGGTCTGGGTGTTGCAATTTCCACCGACGCTAACGGCAGATACTGCCAGCTAGATCCCTATGAGGGTGCCAAACTCGCTTTGGCCGAGGCTTACCGAAATGTTGCAACAAGCGGTGCTGTGCCACTTGCAGTTACCAATTGCCTCAACTTCGGTTCTCCAGAAAACTCTGGAGTTATGTGGCAGTTCAAGCAAGCAACTACTGGCTTGGCTGATGGCTGCCTTGAGCTGGGGATCCCAGTTACGGGAGGAAACGTAAGTTTCTATAACCAAACTGGTGATTTTGCCATTTTCCCAACTCCCGTTGTTGGAGTACTTGGAGTAATTGATGATGTTGCAAGAAGGATCCCGTCGGGCTGGCAAGACGATGGCAACAATCTTTATCTTTTGGGTGTTACCAAAGACGAGCTAGATGGTTCGGTTTGGGCAGATGTAATTCACTCGCACCTTGGTGGCCGTCCTCCAAAAGTTAATTTGGCCTATGAAAAGAAACTCGCTGAACTGTTACACGGAGCAAGCCTGCAAGGACTGATTGCATCTGCGACGGACTTATCCGAAGGTGGTCTTGCGCAGGCGCTGACTGAATCAGTTCTTCGGTTCAACATGGGAGCCAGAGTGTGGCTCACTGAAATTTGCGAACGAGATGGCGTAGACAGAACCTCCGCGCTGTTTTCTGAGTCCACGGGTCGAGTACTAGTTAGCGTGGGTCGCGAAGACGATGTTAAGTTTGTTGGCCTTTGTGACGCTAGAGGTATTCCAGTTCTTCGAATCGGGGTAACTGACAACACTGATGAGCTAGACATTCAAGACTTAGCTTCATGGAAACTCGACGACCTTCGCACTCCTTGGGCGAGCACCTTGCCTGAGTTGTTTGGCTAACCGCCTAGAAACTCCTGAGGGTTTGGAAACTCAAGATTCACACCCACCAGCGCACATCGAATTGCGATCTCGGATACGGCAGCCGCCACTTCAGTTGCACTAATTGGGTCAGTAGCCAAGGCGTCGGAAACTCTTTGAATGTTTGCCTGAAACCCTTCCGGAGCAACAGATAAAACATCGCTAGCTATGGAGCCAGAAAGAGCCATGGCATCAAAGCCACCTGTAGGAAGCGTTTCAAGTTTTGTAGTAAGAACTGCGCTCAGCGCTTCACAGGCAGGAGCGTCTGCTTGATCAGGAAGGCTTAGGCTCGAGCAGCCCGTGAGAATTACAGTTGCTGTGGATATAAGGGCAAGTTTTCTAAGCAGCATTTTGTTCCTTCTCTGGAAGTAGTCCTGAAATCAATAGGGGTAGCTCCAGGTAGTCGGCATATCTTTCAAGTACGGGTTCCTTCCAGGCGTATCTTCTTGCAACAAGTGCAAGACAACCCCAGAAATAAACGTTTATAAGATCTATGGAAAGGTTACTAATTGATTCGTCAGGAAATGCTCGGCCGAGCATTTTTCTCAGCAAATTCGGAACATCGGAAATGCCAAATCGATGTAACGAAGCTCTAACCAAAAACTCGATTTCTCTAGCTCTTCTTGGGTTCCAAACTGCTAAGCCACCTCGTTGTCTGAGGAGCCTTTGTACCTGGAGTGCTTGTGAATATCTGGCCTCGTCCAGAGAGTCAAAAATTTCTACGAAGTGCTCTACCTCGAAGCCATTTGCTCGAAAGTCCAAAATATCTGGATAGTGAAAGAAACGATAAAAGGGTACGTGAGGGCGAGCCGGAGAGTATGGCTCGAGAGTAAAGCTCGCTAGCAGCGGATCTTGCCCCAAAGTAGCCGAACCCCAACGATCGATGGCTTCGTCGTTTTCACCCGGTTCGGTTGCGTATTCAGAGCTGGTCACAAGACAAGTTAACCAATAATTTGTCTTACCCGTGGCCTAGATTGGAAAACATGCGCACATGTATGGGGATTATTGCTTGGATACTGATTTTTGCCTTCGCGGTGCAGTTCTTCCAGGCTGCCCCTTGGTTGCTGTTGGTATTTGGTGGGCTGATTGCCGTTGGGGTCTACTTCTCTAAAGCCAAGAAAGCTGGGCTTGAAGCCGAAACTCTAAAGACCGTTGGTGACAAGCCCCTAGCAAACATTCTTGACGCCAACCGATCCATGACTGCAATCTCCGCCAGGGAGCTAATTGGCGACGAGAGCTATAGTTTCGAAGTGGTTGGCGAGAGTTTCTACGCACCGAATTTTTCTGCCCTGCAAAAAAACATTGGCTTAATTGATGATCAGGATTGGGACGATGTTGCAACTTTGATTGTTGATCCTGGGAATCGAAACAGTAAAACAGCGGTAGCGGTATTTGTCTCCGGATTAAAGCTTGGCTATGTTCCTGAAGACAAGTCAGCGCTTGTTTATAAGTTCCTGCTCCAAAATGGGGGCTACGCAAAAGCTGATGCTGCAATCTATTTCTCTGCAGCCGATGGCCAAAACAGTATCTGGTTGGATGCGGTCTACCCGCTCGCCTTTAAGCCTTAGGCACGAAGTAAATCGTGACGAACAATAGTCGCGTTGCGATCGGGACCAACACCAATCGCGGAGATTCTTGTTCCAGAAAGTTTCTCCAGAGCTAGAACGTAATCTTGTGCGTTCTTTGGAAGATCTTCAAATTTCTTTGCACCGGTGATGTCTTCACCCCAACCTGGATAGTTTTCGTAAATCGGCTTGGCGTGATGGAAATCAGATTGTGACACGGGAATTTCTTCCGTTCTTACTCCATCAACCTCGTACGCTACGCAAACTGGAATCTCTTTGATTCCGGTCAGCACATCAAGCTTTGTCAAGAAGATGTCGGTTAGACCGTTGATGCGAGTTGCAAACTTAGCCACCGGTGCGTCAAACCAGCCACATCGACGCTCTCTTCCGGTTGTGGTTCCAAACTCGAAACCCTTATCACGCAGGAATTCACCCCACTGGTCAAACAGTTCCGTTGGGAAAGGTCCCGAGCCAACTCGGGTTGTGTATGCCTTCAGGATTCCAATTACGGAGCTGATTTTGGTCGGGCCAATTCCAGTACCGATGGTTGCTCCACCTGCGATCGGTGAGCTTGAGGTTACGAACGGGTAAGTACCGTGATCAACATCCAGCAGTGTTCCCTGGCCACCTTCTAGCAAAACGATCTTGCCAGCTTCCAGTGCTAGGTGAAGTTCTAGTGCTGTATCAGAAACCATTGGAGCAAGACGCTCTGTGTAACTAAGCAATTCGCGAACAACTTCTTCAGCCTTGATGCCAGCGCGGTTGTAAACCTTAGAAAGCAATTGGTTCTTTTGCGAGAGCGCGGCTTCGACTTTCTGGCGAAGAATGCTCTCGTCGAAAAGGTCTTGAACTCTAATTCCAAGACGTCCAACTTTGTCGCCGTAAGTCGGTCCGATTCCGCGGCCGGTTGTTCCAATGGCGCGCTTTCCCAAAAAGCGCTCCGAGACTTTATCAATCGTTACGTGATAAGGGGTAATGATGTGTGCGTTGGCAGAAATCTTTAGCTTGGAAACATCGACGCCTTTTTCAATGAGGCCATCGAGTTCTTTGATTAAAACACTGAGGTCAATCACAACACCGTTACCAATTACTGGAATTACTCCGGGTGTGAGAATGCCGCTAGGCAGTAGGTGCAAAGCGAACTTCTTGTCCCCGATAACGACTGTGTGTCCGGCGTTGTTTCCGCCTTGGTATCTAACGACGTAGTCGACTCGATCTCCGAGTAAGTCTGTGGCTTTGCCCTTGCCTTCGTCGCCCCATTGGGCGCCAACTAGGACTATTGCAGGCACCAGAAAATCCTACCAGCTAGCTAGTTCTGGGTCTCTGGGGACTTGTTAGGAGCCGAACTTGTGCTGGGTGATCCAAGAGTGCATGGTGATGGCTGCTGCCGCACTGGCGTTTATAGACCTTGTTGAGCCGTACTGAGTGATTTCCACTACATCTTTCGAGGCTGCGATTGCCGCCTCTGACAATCCAGGGCCTTCTTGACCAAATAGCAGAACACAGTTTTTGGGTACTTGATAGGTTTCCAGTTGTTTACATCCAGGCACGTTATCAATCGCAATAATCGCAAGTTCTTTGCCATGATCTGCAGTTTTAGCCCAAGCTACAAAGTCCTCTACGGTTGGGTGGTGTTTGATGTGTTGGTATCGGTCTGTCACCATTGCGCCGCGTCGATTCCAACGCCTGTTGCCGATGATGTGAACTTCCGCGGCTAGAAATGCGTTAGCGGTACGAACGATAGATCCGATGTTTAGATCGTGTTGCCAATTCTCGATCGCAACATGGAAGCTGTGCCTCTTAGAATCTAAGTCAGCAACGATGGCTTCCATCGACCAATAGCGATACTTGTCCACAACGTTTCTGGTGTCCCCGTTTGCGAGTAACTCTGGATCGTACTTTGCGGCATCCGAACCGGTTGGTAAATCTCCAACCCAAGGGCCCACTCCCCAAGTGGTTTGCTCTGCTACGAAATCAGAATCTTCGGGCTGCACCTAAACTGCCTCAATCTTTTGCGCTTGGTCTAATTGAATATTCGCTTTGTTGAAAGAAACAAAGACCGACAAGAACAAAACCAAAATAGCCAAGAACAAATAAACCGGCTGCACACCAACCGCATCAACTGCAAGACCTACGCCAACTGCAGTCAACATCGGTCCTGCACCCCAAATTGTCGACTCTATTCCAAATACTCGACCGCGCATGTTCTCCGGGATAACTCTTTGAATAACTGTATTCAGCATTGGCATCAGTGGCCCCCAGCTAAATCCAAGAACAGCTCCTGCTGCGAGCATGATCGGCATCGGAGGGATGAAGGACATAACTAGCACCGAAAGTCCGAGTCCAATAAAACCGAATTTCAAGATTGTCGAATAGCTCAAATACTTCTGAAGGGTCTCAAACAGTAACGCTCCTAAAACAGATGCGCCCGCCATTGTTGAAATCAAGATTCCCAGTCCAGTTGCATAGTCCAGCGCGTTGAAATGGGCTGGGAGAATAACCATCTCGGTTGGAAGATAAATCATTGCAAGGGTAAGAACAAAGCTCATACCTATCAACACAGCTGGGGTTTGCGATATCGTCTTGATACCAAGAGCAGTATCGCGAAGCAAGCTTCCAGTTTCAGAGACACCATCACCTCGGTGCTCGACAGTGTTGATTAGCATGGCTGAAATTGAAGATAGCGCGCAAAATACTGCCACAACAATAAACACATCGTATGGACCGATTAGCGCAATGAAGGCAGCGCCAACTGCTGGACCAATTGCAAAGCCAGTTGCAAATACTGCTTCGTGAATTGAGTTTGCGCGCTCCAAAGAAATTCTTGCCGGTCCTGCAATGTCTGGAATAATCGATTTTCTCGCAGTTAAAGCTGCAGGGCTCACAATTGCTCGGGCAGTTGCAAGAACTACCAACAGTACGAATCCAATTTCCACAAAACTGTGAACAACCGGAATCAACAAGATTGCAACAGCGGACAGTCCCTCAGAAATGATTGCGCTGACCTTTCTACCAATGCGGTCAACGATTGTTCCAAGTATTGGACTCAGAAATAGTCCTGGGATCGCTGTAAGTGCAACAACAGCACCAGCCATAGCGGCGGAGCCAGTAATCTCGAGAGCTAGCCACGGCAGGGCAATAAAGACCATGGACCCAGCAATAACGCTGGTGATGTTTGACAGCTCGACAAAAATGTACGAGGCAATGCCTCGGCTACTACTCAATTTATAAACCTAATTCCTCTAACGAGATAAGTGACAGGTAGCGATAGCCCTTTTCTTCGATAGCCTGTCTGGCACCGGTATTCCTATCCACCACGGTTGCAACCGCCAAAATCTTGCCGCCTGCTTTTTCCAATGCAGCGGCCGCGGTTAGTGGTGATCCCCCAGTAGTTGATGTGTCTTCAATAACAATAAGCGACTTACCAGCAACATCTGGCCCTTCGACCTGACGACCCATGCCGTGAGCCTTTGCTTCTTTCCGAACCACGAAGGCGTCAACTGTTTTGCCCATAACGCTGGCTTGATGGAGCATTGCAGTTGCTACTGGGTCTGCGCCCATGGTGAGGCCACCAACTGCATCAAAGCCAACTATTCCTGCTTCTTCGAGCATTTCAATCATGAGCTTGCCAATTAGAGGCGCTGCCTCATGATGCAGTGTTGCTCGTCGAAGATCAACGTAGTAGTCAGCTTCTAGTCCGCTAGAAAGGGTGACTTTTCCGTGCACAACAGCTAGGTCTTTGATTAGTTCAACAAGTTTTGATTTGTTGCTAGTGCTGGAAGTCATAGCTATAAGTTTAAGGAGTGAAAATAGCCACCTGGAACGTGAACTCCATAAGAACCCGTGTTGGAAGGGTATTGGCGTATCTAGAGGCCTCTGGGACTGACGTTTTGGCGATGCAAGAGATCAAATGCAAACCAGATCAATTTCCCTACGCTCCGTTCGAGGAAGCTGGCTATCAAATCACCATGCATGGGCTCAACCAATGGAACGGTGTTGCATTCGCATCCAAAATCCCAGCAGAAAACATCGAAATAGGTTTCACGGGAATGCCTGGCTTCGGTCCTGAAACCAAAGAAGAGGCAAGAGCGATAGCCGCAACTTTTGATGGAGTGCGGCTTTGGAGTTTGTATGTCCCAAACGGTAGGACTCTGGATGATCCTCACTACACTTACAAACTCGAATGGCTTGATCGCCTAGCAGCAATCACCGCAGAGAGTTTGGAAAATGATCCTTCAACGCCGTTGGCGCTAATGGGAGATTTCAACATCGCGCCTCTTGATACCGATGTCTGGGACATCAACTTCTTTGCAGGTTCCACTCATGTCTCTGCACCCGAGCGTCAAGCCTTTGAGGCTTTTGAGCAGATTGGCTTGCAAGACGTTGTTAGAAAACTAATTCCGGAAGGGTATACCTACTGGGACTACCAGCAACTTCGCTTTCCAAGAAATGAAGGAATGCGTATCGATTTCATTTTGGGGTCGGATTTATTTGCTGAAAAAGTGACCGCAGCAAAGATTGAACGTGATGAGCGCAAGGGTGAAGGCCCAAGCGATCACGTTCCGGTGGTTGTAGAGATTTCCTAATGCCAATTTGGATTAGTTATCTTGCTCTCCATAAAACAACTTGAGTTGACCTGGCAGGTCTCTTTCCAGCCAGCAAGCTTTCGATACCTTGATCACCGGCAGAGAATATTCTTGCGCCAGGTCGGTTCAACATTTCATTTGCTAGCGCTTGCTCTAAATCTCGAACACGTTGTTTCAGTTCGATGTTTTGATTCTCAAGTTCCAAAATTCTTTTGATTCCCTCTAGAGAAACACCCTCTGTTGACAGCCTTGCAATCTCGCGAAGTTGTGCAACATTTCGCATGGTGTAACGGCGGGATTGACCTGCTGTTCTAGAAGGTGAAACTAAGCCCAAGCGGTCATATTGCCTGAGCGTTTGAGGGTGCATTAGAGCAAGCTCTGCGGCAACGGAAATAACAAAGAGTGGGGTGTTCTCATCCAGCTCAGTCATTTTCCACCTCCTCTAGTTACAGCAATCCAGCTTTGGAATTTAGCTCGGCTCTTGGATCTTCCTTTGGCATTTGCTCTTCAAATTCCAACAGGGCTTTCTTGGCTTTTTCGGACAAGTGTGAAGGGACCGCCACTTCAACTGTTGCCAGTAGGTCTCCACGGTTGCTTCCAAGATCAACACCGCGACCCTTGATCCGAAGTACACGACCGTTTGGAATTCCTGGGTGAATCTTCAGCTTCACAGGCTCTCCACCAAGGGTAGGAACAGAAATTGTTGCGCCAAGAGCTGCCTCAGTAAATGTGACTGGCACAATCACGCGCAAGTTAATTCCATCGCGAATGAATACTGGGTGTGGTTTTACGCGAACGGTGACGATGAGATCTCCGGATGGCCCGCCATTTGGTGAAGGCCTCCCCTTGCCACGAAGTTTGATCTTTTGGCCATCCACTACGCCTGCTGGAATCTTTACATTTAGCTGATCCATGCCTTGGAGGCTAAGTTTTATAGTCGCACCCTTGATTGAATCAATGAAGTCAATAGAAGTTCTGGCAGTGAGATCGATTCCTGGTGTTGGACCAAAATCAAATCCGCCAAAGCCGCCTCCGAAACCACCACGGCCGCCGCCAAAGATGTTAGAGAAAACATCTTCGAAGCCACCGCCTGCACCTTGACCACCTGAAGTAAATCTCGCACCAGAGCCCATGGCCTTGATGGCGTCATACTCTTTGCGCTGCTCTGCATCGGATAAAACCGAGAAGGCTTCACTGATCTCTTTGAACTTGGCTTCGGCTTTGGCGTCCCCGGGGTTGGAATCTGGGTGATACTGCCTAGCTAGTTTTCGGTAGGTCTTTTTGATATCGCCCTCTGAGGCGTCCTTGGGTAGGCCAAGCGTCTGATAGAAATCCTTCTCAAACCAGTCTTGGCTAGCCATGGGTTAATCCTGCTCCGGAACCAGTACTGAGACCATCGCTGGGCGAATAAGTCGGTCATCAATCATGAATCCCGCCTCAACTACCTCGTTGATGGTGGGCTCTGTGACGTCTTTGCTTGGCACCTGAGCTAGGGCATTGTGAATTTCAGGGTCAAACTTTTCACCCTTTACGGCAAATTTCTTCAGTCCAAACTTGTCACCAGCAGTTCGAATCTTGGTAACTACCGCCATAAACGGTGTTCCCTCAAGATCGCCGTGCGCTTCTGCACGCTCTAAATCATCAAGTGCTGGCAGCAGGGATCGAAGCACTTCAACTATTGCTGAGTTTCTTGCCTGATCCCTGTCGCGCTCAACCCTGGCTTTGTAGTTAACAAACTCTGCCTGCAGGCGCTGCAAATCAGCAAGAAGCTCAGCTTCTTTGCTTATTGGTCCGGTTTGCTCAACTAAGTCAGCTAACTCCTGATCGATCGGGTCCGAAGTTTCATCGGACCCGACCTGATCGGAAGTTTCGTTCTCGGTTGGCTCGAGGTTTTCCTCGGCCATTACTTCTTCTCGGCGGCTGGCTCGTCGTCGACTACTTCAGCGTCAACAACATCTTCGCTAGACGCTTCTGATTCAGCCGGAGCATCCTCTGAAGTGTTTGCGTATATTGCTTCGCCTAGTTTCTGAGCTGAGGTAGCTAGCTTTTCGTTGGCGCTCTTGATGGCGTCAATGTCGTCGCCAGCAAGTGCTGTCTTTAGAGCATCGATGTCTGCTTGAACTTCGGTCTTTACCTCTTCAGGAAGTTTGTCATCGTTATCCTTGATGATCTTCTCGGTTTGGTAAGCCATCTGCTCGGCAGTGTTCTTTAGGTCCTGCTCTTCACGACGCTTCTTGTCTTCAGCTGCGTGCTCTTCGGCTTCCTTAACCATGCGCTCGATGTCTTCTTTCGCAAGTGAAGATCCACCTGTGATTGTCATCGACTGCTCTTTACCTGTTCCCTTGTCCTTGGCGGACACGTGAACGATACCGTTGGCGTCGATGTCGAAGGTAACTTCAACCTGAGGAATACCGCGCGGTGCTGGTGCGATACCGGTTAGTTCGAAGTTTCCAAGAGACTTGTTGTCCCTGGTGAACTCGCGCTCACCCTGGTAAACCTGAATCGAAACCGAAGGCTGATTGTCATCTGCGGTAGTGAAGGTTTCGCTTCGCTTGGTTGGAATAGCTGTGTTGCGCTCGATTAGCTTGGTCATGATTCCACCCTTGGTTTCAATTCCAAGAGCTAGTGGAGTCACGTCGATAAGCAGAACATCTTTACGCTCACCTTTTAGAACACCTGCCTGGAGTGAAGCACCAACTGCAACAACCTCATCTGGGTTTACTGCCTTGTTTGGTTCTTTTCCTCCGGTTAGCTGCTTTACCAATTCGGTAACCGCTGGCATACGAGTTGATCCACCAACCATTACTACGTGTGCGATGTCGGCGACCTTTACACCCGCTTCCTTGATTACGTCATTGAACGGCTTCTTGGTGCGCTCTAGTAGATCTGAAGTTAGCTGCTCGAACTGGGCACGAGTAATTGTCTCGTCTAGGTTTGCTGGTCCATTTTCAGTTAGAGATAAGTATGGAAGTTGGATGTTTGCAGTTGTGGACTGAGAAAGTTCTTTCTTAGCCTGCTCCGCTGCTTCCTTTAGTCGCTGCAAAGCGATCTTGTCTTTGGAAACATCAACACCGGTTGTCTCTTTGAACTTCTTGACCAGGTGGTCAACAATTCTCTGGTCCCAGTCGTCTCCACCTAAGCGGTTATCACCTGAAGTTGAGCGAACCTGAATGGTTGAGAAGTCATCGTCTTTTCCTACCTCAAGTAGAGATACGTCGAATGTTCCACCACCAAGGTCGAATACCAAGATCAATTCGTCTTGCTGCCCTTTATCTAGACCGTAGGCCAAAGCAGCTGCGGTTGGCTCGTTGATGATGCGAAGAACGTTTAGTCCCGCAATCTCACCGGCTTCCTTGGTTGCCTGACGTTCAGCGTCGTTGAAGTAAGCCGGAACCGTGATTACGGCGTCGGTTACGGATTCACCTAAGTAGGTCTCAGCATCTCTTTTGAGCTTGGACAGAATCCTGGCTGAGATCTCCTGAGCGGTGTAATTCTTGTCATCGACCTTGAATTTCCAGTCGGTGCCCATGTGCCTCTTTACCGAGGCAATGGTGCGGTCTACGTTGGTAACGGCCTGGCGCTTGGCGGTCTCGCCCACCAGAACCTCTCCGTCTTTTGTGAAAGCCACTATGGAAGGTGTGGTTCTAAAGCCCTCAGCGTTGACGATAACCGTTGGCTCTCCACCTTCTAGTACTGAAACTGCGCTATTGGTGGTTCCTAGGTCAATACCCACTGCACGTGCCATGCTTGTTTTCTCCTTGTTTTTACTGGTGTATCGGGGTTGAGAACCCAAACTTGAGCCTCATTGACTCAAGTTTCACAAACTTTCGACAGATTGTCAAGTGTTTTCCGAAGAAACTTGAGTCTGCCCTGCTCAAGTTCTCGGCCATGAAACTGTTTGCCACGAATTTAGGGCTTGTTTAGGGCAACTGGCAGAGCTTGCGGTAGCTTGTTGCCATGACAAACACATCTGGAAAATCAAAGACCCGCGCTCCAAAAACCAAGCTTGGCCAGAAGGGCACATTTGCCTGGGCCCTGTGGGACTGGGCTGAGCAGCCCTATCCGACCATCATGCAGACCTTCATCTTCCCGGTCTATTTGGCATCTGCGGTGGCAGAGGCAGGAACCAATGCCGATGCGCTGCTGGGTATCGCAACAGGTATTGCGGGCTTTGTCCTGGCGGTAATCGCGCCAATTCTCGGCCGTCGTTCCGACATTGGTGGCCGCAGAAAGTTCTGGCTTATGACTAACACTTACGTGTTGGTTGGAATCATGATTGCTAGCTTCTTTGTCGAACCTAAAGCAGAGTTTCTAATCTTTGGTCTAGTTCTTTATGGATTGGGATCGGTGGTTCAAGAAACGGCATTTATCAACTACTACGCAATGCTCAGATCTGTTTCCTCCCCTTCTACCATTGGTCGAATCTCTGGCTACGCGTGGGGGCTAGGTTACCTCGGAGGAATCATCCTGTTGGCCGTTGCGCTATTTGGTTTCGTTCTGCCGGAGACAGTGTTTGGTGTTCCAGCAACTGATGGATTAGAAGTTAGAACTGTTTTCTTGTTCTGTGCCATTTGGACTCTAGTTTTCTCTATCCCACTGCTTCTAAAGGTTCCAGAAATTGAAGCAAAGAAAAATGCACCCAAGGAAAGCATCTTTGCTTCCTATGGTGCACTATGGGGACAACTAAAGAGCCTATACAAGCAAGCACCGGACACTTTCAAGTTCTTGATTTCCTCAGCTGTTTACCGTGATGGTCTTGCTGGCGTGTTTACCTTTGGAGCAGTGCTTGGATCTCTTGCTTTTGGTTTCACTCAAACTGAGATCATTATTTTTGGTATGGCTGCCAACATAGTCGCTGGTATCGGAGCAGTAATTGGCGGTCGCATTGACGATGTTGTTGGATCACGAAACGTTATTGCGGGTTCGCTAATTGGCTTGATAATCGCTGGATTTAGCGTTTTCTTGTTTGCAGACGCCGGCCAGATTACTTACTGGATTGGCGGTTTGGCGCTGTGCTTGTTCGTAGGCCCAGCTCAGGCTTCCTCTAGAACATTCGTATCCAGATTCGCTCCTGAGGGTCGCGAGGGTGAAGTGTTTGGTTTGTATCAGACCACCGGTCGCGCAATCAGCTTCCTGTCTGGATTCTTTTGGGCAACTTCAATCACAATTGCAGCGGTAGTTACCGGAGAAGAAAACACAACCATCTACGGTGTTTTGGGTCTGATGGTAATTCTGATTGTTGGATTACTGCTTCTGCTTAGAGTCAACCCAAACCCGAAGGTAAGTTACTCGAGTTAGTTTTCTAGCGGAGCATTACCAACATCTGTTCGATAGAAGTTCTTGTAACTTCTAGAAGCTGTTGGTCCACGCTGTCCTTGATATCTTGACGAATACTTTTCGCTGCCGTAAGGATGCTCGGAAGGTGATGTCAGCTTGAAAAAGCAAAGCTGACCAATCTTCATTCCTGGCCATAACTTGATTGGCAGTGTTGCTACGTTTGATAGCTCAAGAGTTACGTGACCTTTGAAACCCGGGTCAACAAATCCTGCTGTTGAGTGAGTGAGAAGCCCAAGTCTTCCAAGAGAACTTTTTCCCTCTAAACGTGCAGCAACATCATCTGGCAGAGTTACGAATTCATAAGTTGAGCCAAGAACAAATTCTCCTGGGTGCAAAATAAATGGTTCGGTAGGGTCAACTTCGATAAGACGGGTTAGCTCGTCTTGTTGCTCGGATGGATCAATGAATGCGTACTTGTGATTGTCAAATAATCTAAAAAACCTATCGAGCCGAACATCAATTGAGCTTGGCTGGAGTAAACCCATCTCCAGGGGGTCAAGGCCAATAATGCCTGCTTCAATACTTGCGCGTATATCGCGATCTGACATCAACATTGCTCTAGGTTACCGCCTCGCCTAGCGTTGCTAGGGTAATAACAACCGGGAAAGGAACCACCATGTTCGGTCACGAACTGCGCGCCAGAATCTACTTCGTTCTTTCTGGCATTGGCCTGATCACAGCCTGGTACTTCAACGCCATCGCCTCACTATCCGGTCAGGATTACCTAAAGGCATGGTTTGGTTCCGCAGTTGACTGGGTGCTCTCACTGGACCTTCTGATAGTTATTTTGGCCCTTGTGGTGTTCATGCTGCACGAAGCTAAGAAGCTTGGCATGAAGCGTGTGTGGCTGTATTTTCTAGCTTCTGGAATAACCGCCATGGCTTTCACTTTTCCGCTTTTCATGGCTTTTAGAGAGCTTAGAAAACAGAAGATTGCCATGGCATTTGGCAAGCTTGAAACTTTTGAGGTTGATGGCCACAGAGTTGATGTTTGGGTACCGGAAAAGGTTGTTTCCTATACGCCTATTCTGATGATGCACGATGGTAAGAATGTCTTTGATCCAAGAACCGCATCCACTAATACCCCTTGGAGGATTCTGGATGCCATCCAAGAAAAACGAATTAAGGCAGATCCGCAACCGCTAATAGTTGCGGTGCATGGCCTAGGGCCTGGCACCAGAATGCTAGAGCTTGCTCCAAAAGAAATAGTCGAAGCGCATCCAGACATTTTTGACAACTTGCCTCTCGAATACAAACCCATTCATAAAACCTCTATGAACGGGGAATACAACGTTTTACTTGCAGAAAAGATTCTCCCGATGGTGTTGAAAAAGTATGGAATCGAACATCAGTTAGAGCGCACAGCCATTGCTGGGGGTTCCATGGGAGGACTTGCGTCACTTTACCTGATGAGCAAATACCCACACCTTTTTGGAGCAGCTCTTTGCTTCTCAACGCACTGGATCATCGGTCACGAATACATGTCGAAAGAACTGCCTAAGTATCTTCCAAACCCCGGCAAACACAAGATCTATACCGACAGCGGTACCGAAGGCTTGGATTTGTTCTACCCTCCATATCACAGCAATGCCATCAAGGGTTTTGAAGCCAGGGGTTATGTTCGGGATAAAGATTTGATGTATGGAATATTTCCTGGAACCGCTCATGAGGAAAGTGACTGGGCTGCGCGGCTTCATCAGCCGATTAACTGGTGGTTACTGGGCTAAAAAAGTTTCTCAACCGGAGCGGTTTTAACACCGCTCATGAACCTGATCACGTCTTTATCAACCATGACATCTTGCTGCCTTATGGCGCGAGTCAAATACAGTCCTTCCAAAGAGCGAATTCGCGATAGTGCAACGTAGGTTTGACCTGGACTAAATGCTCCACGGCCAAGATCAATAACTGCTTCGTCATAAGTTTGTCCTTGTGACTTATGAATGGTTACAGACCAAGCCAGTCGAAGTGGTATCTGCTGATACTCGGCCAAGGGAATAGTGACCAGCACTTCTTTCACGCGACCAGTTTCCTCATCAAACTCTTCGTCAATCTCGTAACGAACTTTTTCCCAAGTTGCTTTACCAACATCTAATCTCTCACCATCGACTTCAACAACCACTCCACCACTAGATGGCAGGTCAACTACTTTTCCGATGGTGCCGTTAACCCATCTTCGAACTAGGCCATCGGCAGTTCTTTTGCCGTCATCGTTTTTTATAAACATAACTTGAGCGCCAACTTTTAGTTCGAGTGATGGTTCTGCTGGAAGAGTTCTTCCAAAGGCGCTTTCATCACTGGCGCTGAAAATTGCTTCAAAGGTTTTAGGTTTTGTAGTGAGCTTGTTCATGCGCTCTTTGTTGGTCTTATCAACACTCGCGTTGATGGTGGCTAGGCGAATGATTTCATCGTGAGAAGGAAATCTATTTCCAGCAGCATTCAAAGTATCAAGCATGTGCTGCTCGACTTCACCAACACGAATCGCATTCAAAATAGTTTTGAAGTCTTCGTCAGACTGACGGAAGATTTCTCCTAATTCAAATCTTTCGAGTGAGTCCTCGCGCCAAACTTTTGCATCAAAGAACCAAATAGATTGATAGTTCTCGCTCATGTAATTGCGCTCTTCGTTATTTCCTGGAACCGGGGAGAGTTGGTATGGGTCTCCAAACATGACTACCTGTGCGCCACCAAATGGTAGTTTTCTTCGGCCTCTTGCAATTCCCATTGCGCGTGAAATGGCATCCATCAAATCCGCATTGACCATCGAGACTTCATCGATGATTAATACATCAAGGGCAGCAAGCACTTCACGAGTTCTTTTGTTCATGTGCCGGGCAAGATCTTGCTCAGCAAGAATTCCAAAAGGGAATCCAAATAGCGAGTGAATCGTGACTCCCCCGACGTTTAGCGCAGCAACTCCTGTTGGAGCACACACTGCAACATTCTTTTTGGTGTTTTCAACTAAGAAACTAAGCAGAGTTGATTTACCGGTGCCGGCACGGCCGGTGATAAAGATATTGTTTTCAGACTGCTCGATGTAATCGAATAGGTTCTGCTGTTCCAGTGAAAGTGTTACTGATTGCATCTAGGGCCTTTGGTTGATGCGATCTAGCATCTGGTTGTAACTATCCAGGTCTTGGTTGCCACTTCGATTGGAAGCGCGATCTAATCTGACCGAATCTCTTCGGTCAGATTTGAACCATTGCCAAGACACAATTATCGCGAGCGCGATGGTTGGAAGCTCACCGATTCCCCAGGCGATTGCACCGCCTTGTTGCTGGTCCTCAAGAGGAGACAAGCCCCAGGACCGACCCATGGCACCAAACCAATCCGGCAGTAATAATCCTGAGCCAGTCATCAAAGCCACCCCAAAGAAGGCGTGGAAGGCCATGACGGCAATTAGTGTCACTAGTCGGAACGGATAGCTCACTCTGGCAGGACCTGGGTCAATACCGATCAAGGACTGCACGAAGAGGTAGCCAGTAATGAGGAAATGACCAATCATCCACTGGTGTCCGATGTGTTCTCTGGTTGCCCAGTCAAATATTGGGGTGAAGTAGAAAATAACCAAGGACGCCGCGAAGTTCACCGCTGCAAAGCCAGGGTGAGCGATAAACATTGCAGGTTTGGTATGAACTGCCCAGAGCACCCACTCTCTAACCCCCTTAGACTCGTCAGATCTTTTCTGAACGGCGCGCATCAACAAAGTCACTGGGGCTCCTGGAACCAACAACACGGGGATAGCCATGGTCAGGCTCATGTGAGCGATCATGTGCACGCTAAACAGATACTCCTGATAGGCGTTTAGTGATCCGCTGGTTGTAAAGATCAGTAGCGCCATTCCAAGTAACCAAGAGGCAGTTCGAGCAACTGGCCAGCTGTCCCCTCGGTTTTTCAAAACGCTAACGCCTACTAGGTATGCACCCATGGCCCAGATAGCTATAACTAGCCAGAGAATATCTACCTTGCTAACGGTGAAGAAAGTTTCCAGAGTGAGCTCGGGTGGTAAATACTCTCCGGTTAGTAATTGAGCAGGGGTTGGGGTAATAAAGGCTCCTTGGTCAACAGGCGGTGCTGTTCTTGCAAGAGCGGTGCCTGTTCCAATTGCCAAGCCCATTATTGATACTTCAAGAAGCGCTAACTTGAAAAACGAACCCTTCTGGTCAATTTTTTCAAGAATCCCTTTTCGGTATACCGCGCCAAAAATCCCAAGGCCGATAAGAAATGAAACCTTGATTGCTAGCAGTAATCCGTAGGGGCTTGCCAGTGACTGAATATCAGGCATTCGAACATAAGTAGATCCAATGCCTGATATTCCAACTAACACGAAGCTAACCAGCGCAAGCGAAGAAAAGCGTTGGGCAATTGGTTTTGAGGATCCCTTGAGTTCTGGGCGAATTGCGTAAAGCGCGATCAAACCGCCGACCCAAATCACTATCCCAACTAGGTGCATACCTAGCGAGTTCACCGCCAGGGAGTGATCCTTGGTTCCCGACGCGTGGCCAATCAAAGCTAACGGGATAAGGCTTGCAAGCCCTAGGGCAGCCGTGAGGAGAGTTCCTGTGAGGGAACTAACCATTAGGGCAAGGGTCGCTATTGCTAGAGCAGCCAACAGGTTCAGAGCCAAGGAAATACCTAGCTCAATCTCTGTGGCATAAACCAGCAATCCCTGACTGAAGCTTGCCTCTAGCGAAAAGCTTGCTCCCGAAACCGAGATAAAACTAAGCAAAAAGTGCACCGATCCGACAACGGCCCAGACAGCAGCTGATACAGCCGCTAGATTTAGCAGTTTTCTTAGAACAACTGATTTGTCGTTGGCAGCAAAAGCTGCCAACACTAGAGACCCAATAGCAATTGCCATTGAAAGATTCATTAGGCCTTTAGCTATTGGGGTTCCATAGCGAATAATCGGTCCGGGGTCAGAAAACTGCAGTGGATCAGCGCCACCACCTATTGCAAGCCCAAGGATGATTGCAACCAATAGCCCACAGCTAGCAACCAGGCTGGCAGCTACTGAGCGGTTGCTAAATGGGGTCACCTTTTAAGCTTAGGTAAAAACCTGCCGGTTTTTGCCGCGTAGCTTGCATACTGCGGGTAGCGAGCGCGAAGTAGTTGCTCTTCGAAGCTAGCCTTGTAGTTCAGCAGAAGAATCAAAGCAGCATAGAAAAATACATGAGGAATCAAGCCGCCAAGTAAAGTCATGGCAGCACCAAGTGCCAGTACTCCCGTGTAAATAGGGTGACGAGCGTATCTATACAAACCATCAGTAACCAGCTCGCCCCTGCTGGCTGGAATTGGGTGAGCGGTCAGTGATTTACCCAAAGCCAAAAAGGAAAGTCCCAAAACACCAAAGCCAGCAACTAGCAAAACTGCGGTAACGGCTGATACCAAGAAACTGAGAGAGCCAAAGCTAATGGGCCTGCTTGGGTAAAAGACCAAGATTGCAAGCAGAACAAACTGACCCAAAACTAGTAGGTTGCCCTTTGCTTTAGATTCCATCACTGCTCCCTAACCTTTTGCTGGATATTGAAAAAGGCACCGACCGAAGCCGATGCCTTTTCCTTCAAGAATTGGATTACTTGACTGAAGCCTTTAGCTTGCTTCCTGCAGACACCTTTACGGTGTTTGAGGCAGCAATCTGGATGGTTGCACCAGTCTGAGGGTTACGACCGGCACGTGCTGCGCGGTGACCCTTTTCGAATGAAACCCAACCTGGGATGGTCACCTTGGTGCCACCTCTGATTTCCTTGGCAATTGTGTCAAACATTGCGTCAACAATGCGGTTTACGGCAGCCTGTGACTCGCCAGTGCTATCTGCGATTGCAGCTACTAGTTCGCTCTTGTTCATGTGGTCCTCCTGGACGATCTCTACGTGACTTGATGTCCGAATCAATCTAACGGCGGGCTATAGGCCTGGACCCTTTATTTCGAGACGGCGTGTTGCTATGGCTAAAAACTACCAGCTTGACTTGGTAATGCCTGGCAACTCGCCTCGGTGAGCCATATCGCGGAATCTGATGCGGGAAACGCCGAATTTGGCCAAAACACCCCTGGATCGGCCATCAATTGCGTCGCGGTTACGCAATCTGACCGGGGAGGCGTTTCTTGGAAGCTTCTGAAGGCCCAAGCGGGCTTCTTCGCGCTGAGCGTCGGTGGAAGCAGGGTCAACCAGGGCCTTTTTCAGGGCTAGACGCTGCTCGGCGTAGCGCTCAACAACAATCTTTCGCTGTTCGTTACGGGCAATCTTGCTTTTCTTAGCCATTTTTAGCGCTCCTCGCGAAATTCAACGTGCTTGCGCACTACTGGGTCATACTTCTTCAAGCTGATGCGGTCTGGATCATTGCGGCGGTTCTTCTTGGTCACGTAGGTGTAGCCAGTGCCAGCGGTTGAACGCATCTTGATTATTGGACGGATGTCCTTTTCTTTGGCCATTTACCTAGTCCTTAGATCTTCTCGCCACGGGCAAGAATTTCGCCAACAACGGCCTCGATGCCACGGGCATCGATTACCTTGATGCCGCGAGCTGAAAGCTGCAAAGTTACGTTTCTTTTTAGGGAAGGAACGAAATAAGTCTTCTTCTGGATGTTTGGGTTGAAGCGACGCTTGGTCTTGTTCTGAGCGTGCGAAACGGCATGGCCAAACTGCGGTTTGGTCTCAGTTACCTGACAGTAAGCTGCCATTCGTTCCTCCTCTAGCCATTACAAGCCAAACCCAAAAAAGGTTTGCTTGAAAGCTTTGTAAGATTTGCGGGTCAACCCTCGCAACACAGGCCAGTCTAGGCTAGTTTCGGGCTACTTTGCAACTTTTTTCTGGCAGCTGGGGCAGTTGCCGAAAATGTCAATCACGTGACTGGAGTTTGTAAAACCGTGCTCCCTGGCCACCTCATCGGCCCATGACTCGAGCCTCTTGGCCTCAATCTCAACCGTTTTGCCACAATTGCGGCAAATCAGGTGATGGTGGTGGCCTTCCCCGCAAGCTCGATAGAGCATTTCACCCTCGCTGGACTGCAGGGAGTCAGCATCGCCAACAGAAACCAGCTCACTTAGGGCCCGGTAAACGGTTGCTAGTCCAATGGCTGAGCCTTGACCCTTGAGGGTCGCATGAAGCTGCTGAGCCGAGCGAAAACCAGTGGAACCAGAAAGCGCTTCCCTAACGGCAGTTTTCTGCCAAGTGTTTCTCTTTAGGACATCATTCACGATTTTTACCCGACCTTCTGAGTTCTGAACTTCTCTACAATGCGTGCCACTAGGTAAATCAAAAAAGAAACAGTTGTGACATAAGGGCTAATCGGAAGGCCGCCACCAAGAGCTAGAAGTATTCCACCAACCACCGCAGTGACTGCGAACACAACACTAAGTAAAGGAACAAGTAGCGGCGAGGAGGTTAGGCGAAGTGCCGCAGCTGCAGGAGTCACCAGCAAGGTCATCACAAGCAACGCACCAACAATCTGCACTGATGCGGCAACGGCAAGTGCAAGCAAAAGCATGAAAACAATCCCAAGAGTCTTTGTTGGAACACCCCTAGCCAATGCAACATCGGAATCCAAGCTAGAGAAATTCAGTGGCCGCCAAATAAGTAGCAAGGAAATCACAACAACAATTGAAATTGCAATCAACCAGTAGACCTGAGGATCGTCAACTGCAATTATCTGACCGGTCAGTAATCCAAACTTGTTGGCAGCCCTTCCTTCGTAAAGTGCCAGTGCCAATATTCCAATGCCAAGACCAAAGGGCATCAAAACAGCAATGATCGAATTCCGATCCTTAGCGCGCGATCCCATAATCGCGATAATGATTGCTGCCACAATCGATCCAAATGTCGCACCGAGTGCAATGTTGAATCCCGCAAGTAATGCCAATGCAGCTCCGGCAAAAGATAGCTCGCTTATACCGTGAACCGCAAAAGACATGTCCCGCGTCATCACAAATACCCCAATGAGTCCGCCCATGATTCCGAGGAGCAATCCAGCTATCAATGAGTTTTGAACTAGTGGAATAAGTAGGTCGTAATCCGAGAAGTCAAACAGTCTGTCCATTAGACCCACTCCTCGTGATCGTGATGAGTGTGGTCGGTTGAGCCCAAAACTGCAATGCGTCCTTGGTTTCGAACAACATCAACACTTCTTCCGTAAAGCGTTGATAAGACATCGGAACGCAAAACCTCATCTGGGGTGCCAATTCGGAACTGCCCATTGGCTAAGTAGAGAACTCGGTCAATGTAGTCCAAAACCGGATTTACATCGTGAGTTACAAACAACACGGCAGAATTGTTTGCCACCCGTTGCTGATTTATAAGTTCTGCAACAAGTGATTGTTGCTTTAAATCAAGTGCGCTTAGTGGTTCATCCGCCAACAAAAGTTTTGGCTTGTCGATTACTGCCTGGGCCACTCGAATGCGCTGCAGTTGACCGCCGGATAAATTCCCAATAGGGGAGTTGGCAATTTCTTCAGCCCCAACTTGGGCCAGCATTTGATTCACTCTCGAAGAGGTCTTGAGTGATGGAATTGGAAGACCGAACCTATGGCCATCTAATCCCATGCGCAGTAAGTCTTTCGCGCGAAGCGGGACACCATCATCTAGTTGCCGGTGTTGAGGGATGTATCCAATTTGTCTAGATCCTAAGGAAACTGGTTTTCCAGAAATCTCGATTGATCCTTGCGTAAGAGGTAATTGACCAAGAATTGCTTTTAGTAAAACAGTTTTACCAGAACCGTTCGCGCCGATGACGGCGATGAACTCACCTTCTGAAACACGAAGATCTAGATCTTTCCAAACAGTTTTTGAACCAAAAGAGACATTGGCGTTTTTGATCTCTAATAACGCGGTTTTTACTGGTGTTGTCAATTCAGTGCTGTATCTATCGACAGTATGTTGTTATGCATCCACTCTGAGTAACTAATCCCCTCTGGCAGTAACTCGCTCATCTCAACTACCGCTATACCGTTGTCTTTAGCAAGAGTGACTAGAGAATCAATTTGGGAACTTCCGGTTTGAGAGTTGACAACAAAGAGCTTGACTAGCTTGTTTTTTAGTAGCTCTTGAACTTCAAGCAAAACCTTAGGAGACAAGTCAGTTTCTTCCTCAATAGCCTGAGAGAATTCGCTCGGTGTTACGTTCTCAAAACCCAGCGCATCAATTAAGTAATCTGCCACTGGTTCAGAGGAGAGAACAGAGTAACCCTGGTAGTTCTGGCTAGCTTTTGCGACATCGTCTTGCAGTCGTTCCATCTCGCCTAGAAACTCAACTAAGTTTTCTGCGTACTCAGTTGCACCATCTGGATCTAAAGTTCCAAGTTGTTCTGCTAGCCGAGTTGCAAAATCCTCAACAACGTGGAAGTCATACCAAACGTGCTCGTTTTCGTGACCGTGGTCGTGGCCGTCTTCGGTAGATTCTTCTGCTGTAGCTTCTTCTTCGCTGTGCTCATTTTCGTGTCCGTGGTCGTGGCCGTCTTCGGTAGATTCTTCTGCTGTAGCTTCTTCTTCGCTGTGCTCATCCGGTAGGTAGGCATAGAGAATTTCAAATCCTCCGGCGGCATCTGCCAAGACATCAATAAAGGAGTCGTAGCCTCCTCCGTTGGCAACAACAATGTCTGCCTCGTTTACTGCAAGCTGATCTCTAGCCGATGCCTCATAAGAATGCGGATCTTGGCCGAAGCTATCGATTATCGAGATAACTCTCACACCATCGCCGGCCACCGACTTGGCGATATCGCCCCAGACGTTTGTTGAGGAGACGATAGTCAGGCCATCGAAGGGCTCAATTGTCTCTGACTCAACTGGTGCGCAAGCTGACAAAGTCAGTGTCAAAGCGGTAATGATTCCAAGGGTTTTTATCTTCATAAGGACATCCTAGTCCTTAATGATAATCATTGTCAATAATGAATTTGGCCTAAAGGCCTCCCATTGGTCTTTTTCTGACTAGTCCAATAGCAGAGCTGGCTCTTCGATTACCGATGCTACATCTTGAACAAAGCGTGAGGCCACATCGCCATCGACAACTCGGTGATCAAAGGTCGCTCCAATTGTTGTTACCTGGCGAATAACGATTTCATTGTTCACAACCCAAGGCTTAGGTCTGATTGAGCCAAGGGCGACGATGGTCACTTGTCCAGGGTTCAAAATTGGGGTTCCTGTATCGACTCCAAATACGCCGATGTTGGTGATGGTAATTGTTCCATCTTTCATTTCCTCGGGAGTTGTCTTTCCCTCTCTGGCAGTTGCAGCAAGAATTTCCAGTTGACGGGCGAGCTCTAGCATCGACATCTGATCGGCGTCTTTGATGTTAGGAACAATGAGTCCTCTTGGTGTTGCCGCGGCAACACCAAAGTTCACAAAGTTGTGAACGATGATCTCTTTATCGGTCCAAGTGGAGTTCACGGTTGGATTACGACGCACCGCCCACATCATGGCCTTGGCCATAATCAATAGTGGTGTGACCTTCACTCCTGCGAAATCTGTGGAGGCCTTGAGTCGCTTGACATACTCCATGGTTCTGGTGGCATCGACGTCAACGAAAATCGAAACATGGGGTGCAGTAAAGGCCGATTGAACCATAGCGGTAGCGATTGCTTTTCTAACACCCTTGACTGGAATTCGTTCCTCACGACTAGATGGCGCCGCAGGGGTCGTCAAGTTTCTAAAAACCGAAGCCTGCGATGCTGCGTTCACGACATCTTCTCGGGTGATTTCCCCTGCCTCCCCAGTGGCAGTTACTTTCGAAAGATCAACGTTTAGATCCTTGGCTAATTTTCGAATCGGAGGCTTGGCTGTTACATCAGTTGATAAAACTGAGGGTAGTTCAGAACTAGCACTTGGAATTGCGGCAGCCATCGCTGCGGCGGCAACGGCACCAGCTTTCTTTCTTCTGGTTGCGCCGTGCCCAGTTGAACCGTAGCCAACTAGGTTTGGTTTGGTCTCATCACTTGCCACGGAGGAGGCAACGTCAGCAACTGCGTCGTGCATCGATTCTGGGATGACTGCTATTGAGCTAGTTGCTGGACCGGTAGACAGTATATTTCCTTCGGCCTGGACGGAAATAATTGGGGATCCAACTAAAACGGTGTCGCCTTCTTTTGCAAAAAGCTTCTCAACGTTTCCAGCAAAAGGGCAAGGAAGTTCGACTATGGATTTTGCGGTTTCAATTTCACAAATTACTTGATTGACGCTCACCTGATCACCAGGAGCGACCTTCCAGGAAACAATTTCAGCTTCTGTTAGACCTTCGCCAACATCGGGCAAGTTGAATACAGCAAGTGACATCTTCTTACCCTCTCTTAGTAACTCAGCGAGCGATCTACTGCTTCTAGAATCCGATCGGCGTCGGGAAGGAACAGTTCCTCAAGTTTGGCAGGTGGATAGGGAACATCGAAACTACCCACCCTCAAAACTGGTGCTTCGAGGTTATAAAAGGCCAATTCACCGATCTTGGCCGCTACTTCGGACGCTACAGAAAACGACGTTGACGCCTCGGAGGCAATAACCAGGCGCCCTGTTTTAGTGACCGATTTCAAGATGGTTGGAAAATCAATCGGAGACAGTGAGCGCATGTCAATTACCTCAAGGCTAATTCCCTCTGCAGTTGCTAAGTCGGCTGCTTGGAGTGCGGTAACAACCATTGGTCCGTAACTAACCAAAGTCACTTGTGTTCCTTCACGCAAGACCTTTGCCTGATGCATAGAAGTTGGTGGGTCATCAAGATCCACAGAACCTTTAAGCCAGTACCTTCTTTTTGGTTCAAAGAAAATAACTGGATCGTTTGATTCAATCGCTTGTTGAATCATCCAGTAAGCGTCGTTTGGGTTTGAGGGGCTAATTACACGTAGTCCCGCGGTGTGAGCAAAGTATGCCTCAGGAGATTCGCTGTGATGTTCAACTGCGCCAATGCCACCACCGTAAGGAATGCGAATCACAACAGGCATGCTTAGATTTCCTTCAGACCTGTTAGTGAGTTTGGCTAGCTGAGAAACAATTTGATCAAAGGCTGGATAAACAAATCCTTCAAACTGGATCTCCGCAATTGGACGATAACCGCGCATCGCAAGACCGATTGCCGTTCCAACAATTCCTGATTCAGCAATTGGGGAGTTGAAGACCCGGTTAGATCCAAACTCATCAAGCAATCCTTCGGTAACCCTGAACACTCCGCCAAGCTCTGCAACGTCTTCCCCAAAAACCAATATCTTCTGGTTCTTTTGCATTTGCTTTTGGATGCCAGCGTTTATTGCCTTGGCGATTGTCATTTCAACGGTATTCGTCATTTGTCATCGCCTCCAAAAGAAGCTTCGTAGCCTTCCAACCAGGCCTGCTGCTGCTGAACTAGCGGGTGTGGGTCGGTGTAAACGTGCTTGAAGATATTTTCTAGAGGAGGGTTTGGCATAGAGAAAGTAGCTTCACGAATTGTTGCTGCAAGTTCATCCCCGGCCTTTGCTACTTCTTCAAAGAAGTCATCTCCTACTCCCTGGCGACGCAGGAACTTCTCAAACCTAGTAATGGGGTCGCGGGCAATCCAGTAATCAGTTTCTTCCTGGGGTCGATATTTTGAAGGATCGTCGCTGGTGGTGTGGGCACCCACTCGGTATGTCAGGGCCTCAATCAATGCTGGACCGTGACCGTTTCTAGCGTCATCCATGTGTTTGGCTGTAACGGCATAGCAGGCAAGAACATCATTTCCGTCCACCTGGACTCCGGGAACCCCAAATCCCTCGCCACGAAGATAGAGCGGAACAACTGTTTGGGCCGATACCGGAGAGCTAATTGCCCATTGGTTGTTCTGACAGAAAAACACCAGTGGGGATTTGTTTACTGCCGCGAACAACAAAGCCTCGCTGACATCACCCTCGGCTGTGGCGCCATCACCAAAGTAGGTAATGACCGCTTGGTCGATGTCTGGGTTTCCAGTTCCGACTACCCCGTCGAATTTAACTCCCATGGCGTAACCAGCGGCATGCAAAACTTGCGTACCCAAAACAATTGCGTAAAGGTGAAACCTAGTTTCTTCAGGATTCCAACCACCGTGATTGACACCGCGCATCATTTTGATAATCGACATCAAATCGATCCCGTGAGTGATCGCAACCCCGTGCTCGCGATAGCTGGGGAACATGTGATCGTTTGGGCCAACCGCGTAGCCAGAACCTATTTGCGCTGCCTCCTGTCCGATTGCAGGAACCCAAAGACCCATTTGGCCTTGGCGCTGCAAGGCGGTGCACTCATTATCGAAGCGACGAATTCGCGCCATGTCTTTATAGAACTTTAAGTAATCCTCTAAGTTCAGTCGCTCAATATATTTGCCATACTCGGCATACTCACTCGGCACCTCAAAAACGCCATCCGGAGATAGCATCTGAACTTGCGGCACGCGGCCGGCCGTGTTGGTCACAGGGTCTAATTTAGCTCTAATGGTGCAACAATAGAAAAATGATTAGATTCTTGGTCTCCACATCCCTAAACGCACTGGCTCTTTGGGTTGCAACAACGCTTATTCCCGCCATAACACTCACGCCCTACGGTGGAGATGGATTCTGGCAAACACTCGGCTCTTACTTGGTAGTAGGAGCAATTTTCGGTTTGGTAAACGCAATCATTGCCCCAATCATTAAGGTCTTGGCATTTCCGCTTTACATACTTACATTCGGTTTAATCTCATTTGTAATCAATGGTGCTTTGTTACTTTTTGTGGCCTGGCTGTCTTCGCAAATCGGCTCGGACATATTTACCATCGATGGATTCACTTCGGAAGGTTTGTCTATCGAATCAATGGGTTGGGCAATCCTGGGTGCAGCAATAATTTCAATAGCTTCGCTGCTTGGTCGCTGGGTATTCAAAATTCTTAGAATTCTCTAGAGATTACAAAATCTAGAGTGGTTCCAGTCTTTGAGCCCCGAGTAGCCCCAAGCAGTTTTTCTCGGATTCTTTGAATTCCTGACTTTTGCTCTTGATCTATTTCTTCGGAAGTATTTCGATAACTTTCCAATGAATGAGAGTGCAGTAAAGCTTCCGATTCTTTTTGGGATGAATTTCTCTGCACCGTGACCCAGTTGCTTCTCATTGGATTTGCTTTCCCTGAAACGTTTGGCACTGGGTCATTAATGTGCTCGACCGCCATAACTGGGAATTTGGTTAGATTCAGCTGCGCAAGCGGTGCACCGAAAGTTAGTAAGCCAGACACAATATAGTTTCCGGGATTAGCAGCCAAGTTCCCGGCCACCATCCCACCTTGCGAATGACCGACGAAGATAACTTCGTCACTTGCACTGATACCGGATTGTTGAATTGCTAGAGTCGCAGCCCGTTCGCTTGCTGCTTGATCTGGTCCTGACATGGCAACAACGTTTGATTGCATATCTAGTGGATTAGTGTCTTGTCCGAACCCAATAGTTTGTGTTCCTGGGATGTAGACGATTGCTAACTTGGTTCCCGAGCTATCGTGAAAAATGTCAATCCCCACAGTTGGATTTTTTCTGAACGAAACTTGCGTCAGCCTATCTAGCATTTCCGAAATCGAACCAGGTGGTTTAGTCAATGCGCTTGTGGACAAGCTGGCAGAAACTTTCTGGTCCAATTTCCACCCTGAGGCTTCACCCAAATTTGTTGCTAACTGTGCAAGTTGTGGAATGCAGGAAATCTCAAAACGTCGATTTATCTGAGCCTCTGTTGTGAAATAGCTTTCTGCGGCAAGTAGGCAATTGTTGTAAAGCTGCTCAAGCTTGGAAGAGATGTTGATTGTCATAAACCTAAATTGCAATTGCCGGATCGGATCTACCAGAATCGATTCCACTGATTGAAAGAAACTAAGCTGCTCAGCTGCAAGCTTTATCTCAAATGCCACACGATAGATTTCCTCCCGGGTGGCAACAAGGTCTGGATTTCCCCCGTAGCTATCGAGGCTCACCAGATCAAGAATTGTCTAAGGTACAAAAGCTCAGATTCCAAGCTCGCGAGCTGATTGGTCAATTGAAGCGCTGCTGCTCCCGACCAGTAACCATAGCTTGGACGCGCCAGCCTAATTCGATAAAGGCTTTGGTCGACTTGAAACTGAATCTGCTCCACACAAATACCCTGCGTGCTTTGACCGGTAATTTGTGGTCTTTTTTGCGAATTGTTGAAAGCTCAAACAAGATTACGGAGCAAGGTAGGCCAGAATAGTTCCGTGAGTCTTTCATTTCAGCCAATAAGCCCGCTCGATGGTCGCTACGCTGCTTCAGTTCAAGAGCTCTCGTTGCTTCTTTCGGAGGCAGGGCTGAACCGAGCCAGAGTTCAAGTAGAAGTTGAGTGGCTTGTTCTTTTAGCCAATAAAGAGATCTTCGGTCGCGATCGATACGTGACTGAAGAGCAGGCAAGAAGACTCAGAAATTCATACGAGTACTTTACTGACGCGGACGTTGCAAAAATTGCCGAATTTGAGTCCATTACAAAACACGACGTGAAAGCTATTGAGTATTTCGTACGCGAAAAACTGACTGAGGTTGAACGTGAGGATTTGCTCGAGTTAACACACTTTGCAGCAACCAGTGAGGACATCAACAATTTGTCTTACGCGGTAGTTGTGAAACAGGCAATCACCCAGGTTTGGTTACCGAAAGCGAAGTTGGTAGTTGATGCACTCAAAGAGATGGCTACAGCTTCAGCATCGGCTCCTATGCTTTCAAGAACTCACGGACAACCCGCAACACCAACAACTATGGGTAAAGAACTTGCAGTTTTCGTACACCGACTAAACAGACAAATCAAACGAATTGAGAAAACCAGTTACCTTGGAAAGTTCTCAGGGGCAACTGGCACCTACTCCGCGCACATGGTTGCCGTTCCTGATTTTGACTGGCAAGCACTTTCTAAGGAGTTTGTTGAATCTTTGGGACTTGAGTTCAATCCACTAACCACACAGATTGAATCTCACGACTGGCAAGCAGAGCTTTATCAAGCAATTACTCACTTCAACAGAATTGCACACAACCTCACTACCGACATTTGGAGCTACATCTCCATTGGATACTTCAAGCAGACTCCGGTTAAGGGAGCGACAGGCTCGTCGACAATGCCACACAAGGTCAATCCCATCAAGTTTGAAAACGCCGAAGCCAACCTTGAGATCTCAAATGCCATTTTGGATTCGCTGTCCCAGACCCTAGTAACTTCCAGGCTGCAACGAGATCTCTCAGACTCTTCATCGCAGCGCAACATTGGAGTCGGGTTTGGTCACTCTCTGGTAGCACTAGATAACATCCTCAAAGGACTAGCTGAACTCAGTGTTGCTGACTCTGTTATGGCAGCAGATCTTGCAGACAACTGGGAAGTTTTAGCCGAGGCCATTCAAACAGTCATTCGAGCTGAAGTATTAGCTGGCAAATCAAAAATCAAAGACCCTTACGAACTTCTAAAGGAGCTCACAAGGGGCAAGAGATTAACCAGGGAAGATCTTGCTGACTTTATATTGAAATTAGATA
>JBIIAT010000012.1:0-38613 GCA_044239775.1 Rhodoluna sp.
AAAGGGGACTTTATTCGCCCTTATTCTTCTGGACGATCTCGTCGGAGACGGCCCTTGGCACCTCTGAATAGGTGTCAAAAGTCATCGAATAGACCGCACGACCCGAGGTCTTCGAGCGTAGGTCACCAACGTAACCGAACATTTCAGACAGTGGAACTAGGGCCGCAACGACCTTTACGCCAGAAGCGTCCTCCATTGACTGGATTTGACCACGACGAGAGTTGAGGTCTCCGATAACGTCTCCCATATATTCCTCAGGAGTTCGCACTTCGACGGCCATCAACGGCTCGAGTAGTACTGGATTCGCTAGTCTCGCAGCCTCTTTATAGGCCATCGAACCAGCAATCTTAAACGCCATTTCTGACGAGTCAACGTCGTGGTAAGCGCCGTCAACCAGGGTTGCCTTTACGCCAACAACTGGGTAACCAGCCAAGGTACCAACCTGCATGGCGTCCTTGATTCCAGCGTCCACGCTTGGGATGTATTCGCGAGGAATACGTCCACCGGTAACCGAATTCACGAATTCGTAAACCTTGTCGCCCTCGACCTCCATTGGCTCGAGCTTGATCTGAATCTTTGCGAACTGACCAGAACCACCGGTTTGCTTCTTGTGGGTATAGTCGTAGCGCTCAACAACCTTGCGGATTGTCTCGCGGTAAGCAACCTGAGGCTTACCAACGTTAGCTTCAACCTTGAATTCGCGTCTCATGCGGTCAACCAAGATGTCCAAGTGCAACTCACCCATACCGGAGATAACAGTCTGACCAGTTTCCTGATCCTGCTCCACGCGGAAGGTTGGGTCTTCTTCGGCAAGCTTCTGAATAGCAAGACCTAGTTTTTCTTGGTCTCCCTTGGTCTTTGGCTCAATGGCAACAGAGATAACTGGCTCCGGGAAAGTCATTGACTCAAGTACCACTGGGTTAGCTGGGTCACAAAGTGTGTCACCAGTAGTGGTGTCTTTTAGACCAATAGCTGCATAGATATGTCCCGCGGTTACAGTGTCAACTGGGTTTTCCTTGTTGGCGTGCATCTGGAACAACTTACCGATGCGCTCTTTTTTGTCCTTGGTGGAGTTTAGAACCTGGTCACCAGAGGCCGCCTTACCGGAGTAAACGCGGATGTAAGTTAGACGACCAAAGAACGGGTGCGACATAACTTTGAAAGCTAGAGCGGAGAATGGAGCATCTGACTTCGCTTCGCGAATGATTTCCTTGGTCTCGTCACGAATGTCCAAGCCAACAACTGACTCAACGTCAAGTGGTGTTGGTAGGTAGTCGATAACGGCGTCAAGCATTGGCTGAACACCCTTGTTCTTGAAGGCAGAGCCACAAAGAACTGGGTAGATTTCAGACTTAACGGTCATCTTTCGAATTGCACCCTTGATTTCCGCAACCGAAAGCTCGCCTCCAGCAAAGAATTTCTCCATTAGAGCGTCATCGGTTTCTGCAACTGCCTCAAGCAACTTGTTGCGGTACTCGTCAGCCTTAGCTTTCATGTCCGCAGGAATCTCTTCAATCTCGTATTTTGCTCCAAGCTCAACTTCTCCGCGCCATACCAGTGCGCGCATTTCAACTAGGTCAATTACGCCTTCGAATGTGCTCTCGGCACCGATTGGAAGCTGTATGACTAGAGGTCTAGCTCCGAGGCGCTTGATGATGGTGTCCACGGTGAAGTAAAAATCTGCACCGAGCTTGTCCATCTTGTTTACAAAACAAATTCTTGGAACGTCGTACTTGTCAGCTTGACGCCAAACAGTTTCAGACTGAGGCTCAACACCTTCTTTTCCATCGAATACCGCAACGGCACCATCTAGTACTCGAAGGGAACGCTCCACCTCAACGGTGAAGTCAACGTGGCCCGGGGTGTCAATAATGTTGATCTGGTTGTTGTTCCAGAAACAAGTTGTTGCAGCGGAGGTAATGGTGATGCCTCGCTCTTGCTCCTGCTCCATCCAGTCCATGGTTGCTGCACCATCGTGCACCTCACCAATTTTGTGAGTGATACCTGTGTAATACAAGATGCGCTCAGTGGTGGTGGTTTTACCCGCGTCAATGTGAGCCATGATGCCGATGTTGCGAACCTTACTCAGGTCGGTAAGCACGTCTTGTGCCACGGTTATCCTCCGAATTAGTTAGTGCAGCACAGAATTATTCCTGAGCCAGTTTGCTGTAGTTTCTACCAGCGGTAGTGCGCGAACGCCTTGTTGGACTCTGCCATCTTATGAGTGTCTTCGCGACGCTTCACAGCAGCTCCCAAACCATTAGAAGCATCCAAGATCTCGTTCATTAGACGCTCAGTCATTGTCTTCTCGCGTCTTGCCTTGGCGTAAGTTACTAACCAACGCATAGCCAAAGTGTTGGCACGGTGCGCTTTTACCTCGATTGGGACCTGGTAGGTTGAACCACCGACACGACGTGAGCGAACCTCAACAGTTGGACGGACGTTGTCTAGAGCCTTCTTCAAAAGAGAAACAGCTTCGCTGCCGCTCTTGTTCTTGGCTCCATCCAAAGCTCCGTAAACAATTGACTCAGCGATGGACTTTTTGCCATCTAGCAAAATCTTGTTTACAAGTTGAGAAACAACTGGGGATCCATAAACCGGATCTGCAACTACTGGCTTCTTGGTAACTGGACCTTTACGAGGCATTACTTACCTCGCTTAGCGCCGTAGTGGCTTCTTGCTTGCTGGCGACCCTTAACGGACTGAGTATCAAGTGCTCCACGAACAATCTTGTAACGAACACCTGGAAGATCCTTTACACGACCTCCGCGAACCAAAACCATGGAGTGCTCCTGAAGGTTGTGACCTTCACCTGGAATGTAGGCAGTTACTTCAATTCCGTTGGATAGCTTGACACGAGCAACCTTACGAAGTGCCGAGTTTGGCTTCTTTGGTGTGGTTGTGTAAACACGGGTACACACACCGCGGCGCTGTGGGCTGGCCTTAAGAGCTGGCGTCTTGGTCTTTGAGGCCTTCGACGAACGTCCCTTACGGACCAACTGCTGAATTGTTGGCACTGCTTTTCTCCTTTAAGGTTTTTCTCGCGGTCAAATACCGAGAAAAAAGTTTCTTTAGTTTGCTAACAGCCAAGTATTTAGCTGCTTCGGCAAGACAATGCGTGCCTCAAGCACGCTTTGCCAAGCCTAGCTGATTAGGCTCCTAGCGGTCAAATGGTTATTTAGACCGGCCCGGAACTTGAATCAGCTGAATCTTCCTCCATTGAGAAGCTAAGTGTTGCAACCGGAGCCGCCTCTTCAACTAGGGCTTCTTGACCCCAGATGCGGTTCGGGTAACGCTCTTCCTTGGCCTTTTCGGTTCCATCTACCTCGATGTTTCGGTAGGCGGATAATCCGGTTCCAGCTGGAATTAGCTTTCCAATGATTACGTTTTCCTTTAGTCCAACTAGTGGGTCGCTTCTTCGATCCAATGCCGCCTGGGTCAATACCCTGGTGGTCTCTTGGAACGATGCGGCCGATAGCCAGGACTGAGCTGCCAAGGAAGCCCTTGTCATACCCATTACTTCCTGACGAGCAGAGGCAGGCTTTTTACCCTCGGAAACCGCTTGGCGGTTAATGCGGGTGAAGCGGTTACGGTCGATGATCTCACCTGGAAGCATTTCGGTATCTCCAGAGTCGATAACGGTAACCTTGCCAAGCATCTGGCGAACGATAACCTCAAGGTGCTTGTCGTGCAGTGGCACACCCTGTGAACCATAGATTGCCTGAACACCACGGATGATTTCAGCAGCAGCTTCGCGGCTTCCTTTAACCATCAATACCTCGTGAGGAATTGGAGTTCCATCAACTAGGTAGTCTCCAGCCTTCACAGCATCGCCCTTTTCAATCAGTAGATCATCAGGTGAGCTCACAGAAGTAATTGGTGTGTATGGAGATAGCTTCTTGAAGGTCTTTGAAGTTGTTCTAGAGAACGAGTACTGAAGCGCAAGAGCTTCGGCTTCCTTCTCGGCAGCTTCGCCTGTTGGACGGACGTAAACGTCGTACTTCTTTGCTCCGGTTGCGCTAGCAACCTCAACGATGTCTACGGTTCCTGGCCAGAATGCCATAACGGCAACCTTTCCAGCTTGACGCCATCCAACACGAGCTTCTAGCAAGTCAGTCACACCATTTAGACCCTGAGTGATGTCATAAGAAATCAATCGCTCAACGCGAACCTTACGACCACCAATGGACTTCAAAATAGTCTGCTTCTTTGCGCTCGATGCAGCACCACCGGTGTGGAATGTACGCATTGTTAGCTGAGTACCAGGCTCACCAATTGACTGAGCAGCAATAATTCCGATTGCTTCTCCAAGCTCAACTGCGTCACCGGTAGCCAAAGAGTTTCCGTAACACTTGGCACAAACACCGTGAACTGATTCACAGGTTAGTACCGAACGAACAGCAACGGTCTCAAGACCTGCCTCTTTCATAATCGCCACTAGCTTGGAGTCAATTGCAGTTCCAGCTTTGGCAATTGTCTTACCGTCAGCCTTGACGTCAACCGCTGCACAACGAGCCAAGATCGATAGTTCTACTTGGTCATCATCGAGTAGGTCCTTGTCCAGACCCTTGGTTGTGCCACAATCAGGCTCGCGAACAATAACGTCCTGAGCTACGTCAACTAGACGACGGGTTAGGTAACCCGCAGCAGCAGTTTTCATAGCGGTATCAGCGTTACCCTTACGAGCACCAGTTGCGTTAATGAAGTACTCATTAGCAGTTAGACCTAGCAAGTAGTTTCCCTTGACAGGCATAGGTGCGAAGTCACCAGATGAAGTTGCAACCGGACCACGCATACCCATGATGGAACGAATCTGCAGCAAGTTTCCACGAGCACCAGATGTCACCATCTTGTAAATTGCGTTGTCCTTTGGAAGTGATTCTTCTAGCAAGGTACCGATTTCGTTAGTTCTCTTGAACCACAAAGCACCTAGCTCGTCACGACGCTCCAAGTCACTCTTTAGACCATTGTCAAAGGCTTCTTGAATCTTGGTGTGTTCTTTCTCACCATCAAGCAAGATCTTTGCGCGAGCCTTATCGAAGTTACCGGAGGTGTCAAAGTTGGCATCTGAGATGGACATCGAAACACCAGAACGGGTGGCCCAGTAGAAACCAACATCCTTGATGCGGTCTAGTGACTGAGCAACCTCAACGCGGCTAACGGTGTCAACTAGATCGGTAACAATGCGACCAATTTCTTTCTTTCCAACTTGCAGTTCCTGGTATGGGAACTCAACTGGCAGAGTCTCGTTGAATAGCGCTCGACCCAAGGTGGTCTCGCGAATTGCAGGCTCGCCCTTTTCTGGAAGACGAATCTTGACCTTGGCGTTTAGATCCAAGAATCCAGCATCGAATGCAAGCTGCGCTTCGGATACAGATCCATAGGCACTGCCCTCACCCTTTACAGCTTCTTTGAGAGCAGTCATGTGGAACAAACCAATGATCATGTCCTGAGTTGGGGTAGCAACTGGACGACCATCGGAAGGCTTCAAGATGTTGTTTGACGCCAGCATCAAAACACGAGCTTCAGCCTGTGCCTCAACTGATAGTGGAAGATGGACAGCCATCTGGTCACCATCGAAGTCAGCGTTGAAAGCTGCACAAACTAGCGGGTGAAGCTGGATTGCTTTACCTTCTACTAGTAGTGGCTCGAAAGCCTGGATACCTAGACGGTGAAGAGTCGGTGCACGGTTAAGTAGTACCGGACGCTCCTTGATTACCTCTTCTAGAACACCCCAAACCTGTGGACGGCTTCTCTCAACCATGCGCTTTGCAGACTTGATGTTTTGGGCAAGACCCAAATCAACCAATCGCTTCATTACATATGGCTTGAATAGCTCTAGTGCCATCAGCTTTGGAAGTCCGGTCTGGTGCAGCTTTAGCTGAGGACCAACCACGATTACGGAACGACCGGAGTAGTCAACACGCTTACCCAGAAGGTTCTGGCGGAAACGACCCTGCTTACCTTTTAGAAGATCTGAAAGGGACTTCAGTGCACGGTTTCCAGTTCCAGTAACAGCGCGTCCACGACGACCGTTGTCGAATAGCGCGTCAACAGCTTCCTGAAGCATGCGCTTTTCGTTGTTCAAGATGGTCTTTGGAACAGCACCTAGGTCAACGAATCTCTTTAGACGGTTGTTACGGTTGATTACCCTGCGGTAGAGATCGTTTAGGTCAGAGGTAGCAAAGCGTCCACCATCTAGCTGAACCATTGGACGAATTTCTGGAGGTAGCACAGGCAAAACATCCAAAACCATTGAGGTTGGCGGGGTGTTTGACTGCATGAAGCTGTTTACAACCTTCAAGCGCTTGATGGCCTGGGTCTGCTTCGATCCCTTGGTGGTAGCGATCTGCTCGCGCAGCTCAACAGCACAACCACTTAGGTCAAACTCTGAAAGCACTCGCTGAACTGCTTCGGCACCAATAGAGGTGTCAAAGAACTCACCATATGAATAGTCGAAGTGATCGAAGATCACGTCGTTCTGGATTAGGTCTCCAGCCTTTACTGTCAGATACATTCTCCAAGCAAGCTGCTCTTTTTGTAGGTTTGCAGGACGCTCAACGCGAGCGAACTCGCGAACGATCTTGTCAGTCTTTTTCTTGAATTCAGAAATCAACTGCTTTATCTGCTTCTCTTCAGCAGCTGGGCGAACAACCGGAGAAATCTCTTCGTCGTCCGCTGCTTCTGCCTCGGCAAGAGCTTTCTTGTTCCAGAAACCTTCAGGGTTCTTTTCTTCCTGATCGATTAGCTGCTCAAGGCTCTTGGCAAACTGTGCATCAACCCAAGTTGGAGCTTCCCAAAGCTTGATTGCGTGCTGCAGTGAAAGACCCATTCCAGTTAGCGCGTCATACTCAGCCTGAGCAACAGAAAGCATTTCCTGCATTCTCTCGTCAGAGATGGTGCGCATTCTTGCTACGTAGTCTTCTTTGGTAAGACCTGCGTCAAGAGTTTTGTCCTCGTGATGAATCGACATGATTCTGTAAGCGGCAAAGTAAATGATCTTCTCAAGATCTTTTGGTGCCATGTTCAATAGGTAACCAAGTCTTGATGGAACACCCTTGAAGTACCATATGTGAGTTACCGGAGCAGCAAGTTCGATGTGACCCATGCGCTCACGACGAACTGAAGACTTAGTAACCTCAACGCCACAGCGCTCACAAACGATTCCCTTAAAGCGAACGCGCTTGTACTTACCGCAAGTGCACTCCCAGTCCTTGGTAGGACCGAAGATCTTCTCGCAAAACAGACCGTCCTTCTCAGGCTTGAGGGTACGGTAGTTGATGGTCTCAGGCTTCTTTACTTCACCGTGAGACCAAGATCTAATATCGTCAGCGTTGGCAAGGCCTACTCTGAGGGCGTCGAATGATTCAACTTCCATTATGTTTTCCTAGTCTTTCTTTAGAAACCGGTGAATTCGTTGTCTGCTGTTAGGTTCTCGTTGCGAGAGAGGTTGATGCCCAGCTCTTCAGCTGCGCGATCAAACTCGAAGTCGTCGTCCTTCATCTGGACTGGCTGACCTTCGGCGTTTAGAACCTCAACGTTTAGAGCAAGAGACTGCATCTCTTTAGCCAAAACGCGGAATGATTCTGGGATACCAGGGGCTTGAATGTTATCTCCCTTGACAATCGCCTCGTAGGTGCGAACACGTCCTGTGATGTCATCGGACTTGATGGTAAGAAGCTCTTGAAGTGTGTGAGCTGCACCATATGCCTGCAGCGCCCAAACTTCCATCTCACCAAATCGCTGTCCACCGAACTGAGCCTTACCACCAAGTGGCTGCTGAGTAATCATGGAGTAAGGACCAGTGGAACGAGCGTGAATCTTGTCATCAACCAAGTGGTGAAGTTTCAGCACGTACATGTATCCAACCGAGATTGGCTCTGGGAATGGTTCTCCCGATCTTCCGTCGAACAACCTGGTCTTACCGGTTTCATCAACTAGTCGCTGACCGTCTCTGTTTGGAAGTGTGGATCCAAGTAGTCCGATGATTTCATCTTTAGATGCACCATCGAAGATAGGTGTTGCAACCTTAGTTCCAGGCTTACCCTCGCGCATTTCAGAAACGATGGCATCTGCCCACTTGGCAACTCCCTCAACTTTCCAACCCTGCTTAGCAATCCAACCAAGGTGAGTTTCAAGAACCTGACCGAAGTTCATTCGACCAGGAATACCCAGTGGGTTCAAGATGATATCGACTGGTGTTCCATCATCCATGAACGGCATGTCTTCAACCGGAAGGATCTTAGAAATAACACCCTTGTTTCCATGGCGTCCAGCAAGCTTGTCACCCTCGGTGATTTTTCTGCGCTGAGCAATGTTGACAACAACTCTCTGGTTGATACCAGCACCTAGCTCGTCGTCTCCTGCTTCGATGTCAAACACCTTCACAGCAATAACGGTTCCGCCTTCACCGTGAGGAACCTTCAAGGAAGTGTCGCGAACTTCGCGGGACTTCTCGTTGAAGATAGCTCGTAGCAAACGCTCTTCAGCAGAAAGCTCGGTCTCACCCTTAGGTGTTACCTTTCCAACCAAGATATCTCCTGGACGAACCTCAGCACCAATTCGAATGATTCCATTCTCATCAAGCTGCGCAAGGGCTTCCATTGAAACGTTTGGAAGATCTGCGGTGATTTCTTCCTTACCCAACTTGGTGTCTCGGGCGTCAACTTCGTATTCTTCGATGTGAATCGAGGACAAAGTGTCTTCCTTGACCAGGTTCTGGCTCAAGATAATGGCATCTTCGAAGTTGTGACCTTCCCAAGGCATGAACGCTACAAGTAGGTTCTTTCCAAGAGCTAGCTCACCGTTGTCGGTTGATGGACCATCAGCAAGAACTTCTCCGGCTTCAATCTTCTGGCCAACTGAAACTAGCGGTTGCTGGTTGATAGCAGTTCCCTGGTTCGAGCGGTCAAACTTGCGAAGCAGGTATTCCTTCTTACGGCCGTTTTCCTGCTTGATAACAATCATGTTGGCAGCAACTTCTTCAACAACACCGGCGGTCTCGGCAATTACCAAGGCTCCGGAGTCAAAAGCTGCAGTTCTTTCCATTCCGGTTCCAACAAATGGAGCCTCGGAGCGAACTAGCGGAACAGCCTGACGTTGCATGTTTGCACCCATTAGCGCACGTGATGAGTCATCGTGCTCCAAGAATGGAATCAAAGATGTCGAAACAGAAGCAAGCTGACGAGGAGATACGTCAACGAAGTCAACATCTTCCTTATCTACTTCTACTACGTCTCCGCGGAATCTTGCGAATACCTTCTTGTTAGCGAATGTCTTATCTGCGTTCAAAGGAGTGTCAGCACCAGCGATTGACTTGCCGTCTTCTGCTGCTGCGTCTAGGTACTCGATCTTTCCAGAGACCTTGCCGTTAGTTACCTTCAGGTAAGGAGTCTCGATGAAACCAAATGCGTTGATGCGAGCATATGCTGTCAAAGACCCAATCAGACCAATGTTCGGACCTTCTGGGGTTTCAACTGGACACATTCTTCCGTAGTGGGAAGGATGCACATCTCGAACTTCCATCTGGGCACGCTCACGAGCGATACCGCCTGGACCAAGCGCTGACAAACGACGCTTGTGTGCAAGACCAGCAAGTGGGTTGTTCTGATCCATGAACTGTGACAGCTGGCTGGCACCAAAGAATTCCTTGATTGCGCTAACTACTGGTCGCAAGTTAATAAGTGTCTGAGGAGTAATTGCCTCGATGTCCTGAGTTGACATACGCTCACGAACAACACGCTCCATACGAGATAGACCGATGCGAACCTGGTTCTGAATAAGTTCCCCAACCGAACGAATTCTTCGGTTTGAGAAGTCATCGATATCATCAGCAGAAACGGCAATCTTTACAGCTTTACCGTTCATCTTTACTGGGAACTCGATACGAGCATTTGATGCAGAAGCCTGGTTCGCAATTGACTGGTCAAATAGCAACAGGTACTTCAAAGCACCGATAACGTCACTTCTGGTCAAAGTGTTAACCTCTAGTGGTTCGTCGATACCTAGCTTGCGGTTTAGCTTGTGACGTCCAACCTTGGCCAGGTTGTATCTTTTTGACTCGAAGTAAGTCGAGTTCAGCCATGCAGCTGCTACTTCTGAACCGGCAGCTTCGCTACGAACCTTGCGGTAAAGCTCACGAAGAGCATCTTCCTTGGTAAGAATTGGGTTTACGAATACCTTCGACTCGTCGTAGGCCAAAGTGTTTGCAATTAGGTCAACGTCAAACTTCCAAGTTGGTGCAGCTGAACCAACTGCCTTTTCAATGTCAGAAAATTCTGCAATGATTTCCTCTTTTGTGAAACCAAGGGCCTTAAGGAAAATGGTTGCGGATACTTTAGTCTTACGGTCCACTTGGACCTGAACAATTGGCTGACCGAAGCGTGCGATCGGCTTACGTTCGTCTCTTACCCACTCAGTTAGAAACTCTAGGTAAGAACCACGAGATGGAATGATCTGAGCCTTGTTGTTTCGAACATCCAAGTTTCCTGTGGTGTTAGTTGAAACCGAGAAGTAAACACCTGGAGAGCGGACAAGCTGAGAAACAACAACTCGCTCAGTTCCGTTGATGACGAAAGTTCCCTTTTCGGTCATTACTGGGAAGTCCCCCATGAAAACGGTCTGTGACTTAATTTCACCGGTTAGGTAGTTGGTGAATTCGGCTTTGATATAAAGAGGTTGGGTGTAGCTCTTACCCTTGGTCTTGCACTCGTCTGGAGTGTAAGCAGGGTCATACAAAATTGGGTCACCAAAAACTAGACCCATCTTCGGGTCTTGTGATGAGTTTGCTGAGTCTTCGATCGGAGAGATCTCTTCGAATACTTCGTCAAGACCAGTCTTGGCCTTGTTGCCTTCCTTGGCTCTCCATGATGGTCCACCAATAAGCCACTCGAAGCTTTCGGTTTGCAAGGATAGAAGATCTGGAAGATCAATCTGCTCTTGAACCTTCGCGAACGATGGTCTTGATGCTAGACGGGTGTTTTTTGCATTTTTCGAAGCAGCCAAGGCGGTCCCTCCAAGGGCACATTAGTTAAAAAGCGGTCAGATTAAGGGCTGTCCCGAAACCGATTGTCGCCACAATATGCGAACAGGGCACGCCAAAATATGCGAGCTGGTTTTGTTGGGTCAAGTGACAATACTATAACGATTTAGCCACAGTTGTAAACACCCCATTTAAATACCAATTTTTGGATTTTTTGGGTGTATCGGTTCTAAACCCGGTCTTCGGCTCGCTTTTGACTCAAAGCTTCCATAATCTGGCTAGTTGGTGGAAATGGCTGGGTCCCGTCCACTACCAGCATCGCGCCAAGCCGGGGATGCTGAGCTGCAAGGTAGGTTTCCTCGCCTGGAAGCCACTTATCAAGCCAAGACGATGCCCCGGCTTCAAACTCAAAGGCTCTGGTCATTAGAAACTTCTTCGGGGCATCCACGAAAATGCTCAGATCATAAGAGTCTCGGAAGCTAAGTTCTAGGGAGTAAATGCCTTCTACAATTACCTTCTGGCCCACCGGAACAGTGACTTTCTCAGGCTTGAGCTCTCCAGTGATCAGATCCATAGCTCGGTAGCGGATGTCTTTTTTTGCAAGCAGATTGTCCGTAACTTCTTCGAAGAACCGGTCCAGATCATAGTTTTTCGCTATCGCGCTAATGCGATGCTTTCTTTCTGGAAGCAAGAAAGCATCCATCGGAATTATGGTTGCGCCTAAATCATTGGCAAGCTGAGTTGCCAGAGCAGACTTGCCAGCGCCACCAGGGCCATCGATGGCCAAAGCATTCCAGTTCAACTAATCCCCGTATTTTGAATCTAGGCGCATGAAATTCATCATTTGCGCGAAGTAAATTAAGTTAAGTATAAATCACCACTCAAATAACAACAAATTCCTCGAGGGTATTGCGACCTGAATGGGTTTAGTGGCTAAGAATTAGCTCTTCCAACGCGCTGTAAGTAAGCAAGAAAACCAAATAGCGGGAAGGCCAGGGCCAGAGAACCCAAATAGACCCAGAGCAAAATAATGTTCTGCGGAGCCGCTTCGAATCCCCCAAAGTTTTCTTCGGGCACCAAGAATCTGATTGCTACAGCAATCGCCACGAATACAAAGAAAATGCCCCAAAGAACATAGCTAGGTTGCGCCGGGCCATCTAAATCGGCCTTGCGAGCGCCAAAATAGGCACCGATAGCAGGCAAGAAAATAGCTGCACCAAACTGAGGCATGAACCAAAACAGGATGAAGCCTAGGAGGGCAATGACTCCGAATACGGTCATGTGTTTTCTGTAATTCATCAAATCCCTCTTTCTAGGATGTTCTGGCGGTGACGGTGGGATTTGAACCCACGGTGCGCTTTCACGCACACAACTTTTCGAGAGTTGCACCTTCGGCCGCTCGGACACGTCACCACAACAAAGCTTAGTGTTTAGCGTCGTTTCTCAAAAAAGTCTTTTAGAACCTTGGAGCACTCTTGTTGCATAACTCCGGTTATGACTTCAACCGGTGAACCTAGTCTGGAATCTCTAACCAGGTCATAACGGGAACCAGCCCCACCCACCCGATCGTCAAATGCTCCAAATACCAGTTTCGGGATTCGGGCAGCAATTATGGCTCCCGCGCACATCACGCATGGTTCCAAAGTGACAACCATAGTCAGCTGATCTAACCGCCACTGTTTCGATGCTTTGCCAGCTCGTTGGATTGCCAAGATCTCCGCATGAGCAGTTGGGTCCGCTGTTGCCTCCCGCTCATTGTGAGCCGAGGCAACCACATTACCGTCCGGATCAATCAATAAAGCACCGACCGGCACGTCGCTGCCAGATCGGTTGGCTTCATCCAAAGCCAGTTGCATAGCTTTGTCCCAGTGATTAGTCATTTGCTAGATACTCCCTTGCTCCAAGTATTCCAACACTTTAGGGTTATCTGGGCTTCGCTTCGAAACCACTAGATTTACTTGTATGCGCACCCACATAGCCAATCACCCGCTGGTCACCCATAAGCTCACCGTTCTTAGGGATAAAAACACACCCTCCACAACCTTTAGGCAGCTTGTTGAAGAATTGGTAACACTTCTTACCTACGAAGCAACCAAGGAAATAAAGGTCCAGGAGATAACCATTGAGACACCTCTGACAAAAACTACCGGTGTCCGTCTAAGCGAGCCACTGCCACTAATTGTTCCAATTCTACGAGCCGGCCTTGGAATGCTCGAGGGAATTCTAAAGCTACTTCCAACTGCAGAAGTTGGATTCTTGGGTATCAAACGCAACGAAGAAACTCTTGAGCCATTTACCTACGCAGAAAGACTTCCGGATGATCTAACCGGTCGTCAGGTTTACATCATTGACCCAATGCTTGCAACCGGTGGCACTTTGATCGATTCAATAAAGTATGTTTTCGACCGAGGAGCAGCAGAAGTAATTGCAATCTGCCTAATCGGATCCCCCGAAGGACTTAAGGCTGTTGAACAAGCCGTAGGTGACAAGAAAGTATCAATCGTTCTTGGCGCTTTGGATGAAAAGCTAAACGAAATTGGTTACATCGTCCCAGGTCTTGGCGATGCTGGAGACCGTCTTTACGGTCTCGCCGACTAGCTAGAAGCTCTGGGGTTTTCTTGCCTTCCAATTCCGAACTCATTCAGGAAATCACCGACAAAGTTTTAGATCAAGTTGAACTCGGTAACGCAGCGCCAATTGTCCTGATTGACGGAAGATCAAACTCCGGTAAATCGACTTTTGCTAAGTCGTTGCAAGAAAATCTCTTCCGCCAAGGCGAGTCTCTACCGCGAGTTATTCACATGGATGATCTTTACCCGGGATGGGAAGGGCTGAGTCTTGGAGCAGATTACCTAAACCGTTTCATACTCGAGCCGCTAACTAAAAAGTCAACCGCTTCTTGGCAGCAGTGGGATTGGTCAAAAAATCAAAGAGGTGCCTGGATGGAGTTTTCCGGAGGAACTCCTCTGATTATCGAAGGTTGCGGATCTCTCAGCGATCGCGCTTCGTCGGTAGCTTTCCTAAGGATTTGGTTAGAGGCGAAGGAACCAGTTAGACAATCTCGTTGGCTAGAGCGTGAGGGTAACTTGGACAAGTTTGAAGTGTGGGCAGCGCAAGAGCTCGATTTCTATGCTCGGGAAAAATCTGTGGCATTAGCTGATCTAGTAATCGCTACCGATGGCTAATTTCGCTTTTATGCTTTTTGTTTGGATTCGTTGTTTTTGTACCAAGACCTAATCCCGGCAACAAGCGATGCGGCAATTACCAACACTGCAATTATGTAAGTGGTGTCTTTCACAAGAGGAATACTTGCCGCGTAGTAACCAGCAAGACATAGCCCCACACCCCAAACAACTGCACCGACCAAGTTGGCGGAGAAAAACTTGTAATAATTCATTCTTCCAATTCCGGCAATGACTGGAATCAAAACTCTGGCCATTGGGATAAATCTTGCAACCACAACTGCCCACCAACCCCAAGCTTTATAAAACTTTTCAGCTTTACTTATAGCGCTTTGGATTACTGCGCCTTGTCTTTTGTCCAGATATGGCCTGCCCAAGTGTCGGCCGAGTGTGTAACCAACTTGGTCTCCCAACCATGCGAAGATTCCAATTCCGATACATAGAACCCAAATGTTGATGCTCTCCGGAAAACTTGCCGCCACTAAACCTGAGGCAAAAACCAGCGAGTCGCCAGTGATAAAGGGAATAAAGGCACCAATTAAAAGTCCTGTGCCGGAAAAAACCAAAGCCCAGACAGCAGCAATAAAGAGGATTGGACCAATCTGGTCATACCAGAGCGTTATCTGTTCGGAAATGGGCACCCATTAAGCCTAAGGCTTGCCGTGCAAGACAATTTCATCAAGCGGCAATCTGGTTCTAGGAGCAATCTCTCTCTCGTAGGCTGCACCCTCAAACTTTTCAGGTCCGGTTCTCTTGCCAACGGCAACGACAACTGCGACTTCGAAATCACTTGGAATACTTAGTACCTGCTGAAGAACGTCAACAACAATTCCGGCCATTTGGTGAGTGTGGAGATCAAGCGATTGCGCTTGAACACTCATTAGCGCCATGGCTAGTCCGGCATCATAGAAATTCTTGGCGCTAATTGAGCCATCTTCGTTTTTCTTTATCGAAAGAACAATTAGTGCCGAGGCGCTAGGAGCCCAGGACTGGTTAAAACCGATTAGTCCCTCAACTACTTTGGAGTGAATATCAGTTCCCCGAACCGCGACTGAGAACCTCCACGGTTGACCATTGTTTGCTGAAGGGGCCCAGCGGCCAGCCTCCAGAATCGAAAGCATGTCGTTATCGGCAATCAAGTGGGTATCGTCAAATGCCCTTGGACTCCAACGCTTTTCAAGTAGGTCAGTAAGTGGTGCAGAGGTTTCAGGTGTTTTATTCATTTGATTCCCAACCACATAAGAGTGTTCATTGTTCCCGATCTAACTAACTGCTGCACTCAGTGCAGCAAGTAGGCCATCGACATCGGATTCCTGGGTGTCCCAGGCACACATCCAGCGAACCTGACCGGTGGCCTGGTTCCAAACGTAGAAACGGTAATCTTCCAGTAGCTTGTTGGTTACATCAGCAGGCAGGATCGGGAACACAGCGTTTGCCTGAGTTGGATTCGGAACAGTCACTAGCGAGCTCTTAGCTGCTATCTCAACTACTCCCTCATAAAGCTTCTTAGCCATCTGATTTGCGTGCTTTGCGTTAGCCATAGCTAACGCCGCTTTGTTTTCAAAAAGAGCATTTAGCTGAGCAGAGACAAAGCGCATCTTGGAAGCTAATTGCATAGAAGTCTTTCGAAGAAATGGCATGGCCTCTGCAAGTAACTTTCCGCGAACTGAGCTTGAGTCAACAACAATCACAGCTTCTGCACCCAAGCCGCCAATCTTGGTTCCGCCAACAGATACCAGATCTACTCCAACATCGGTGGTGAACTCCTTGAAAGACAGTCCGAGCGCGGCGGCGGCATTTGAAATTCTTGCGCCATCTAAATGAAGCAGTAGGCCGTGCTTATGGGTAACTTCGGCAATCTTTTTGATTTCTGCCGGTTGATACAAAGTTCCAAGCTCTGTTGTTTGGGTAATTGAGACCGCCCCAGGTTGTGCTCTGTGAACAACACCCATGTCAAAAATCTGTGACTCAATTAGTTCAGGTGTTAGTTTTCCATCAGGAGTAGGGACGGTCCAAAGTTTCAGTCCAGCCATCTTTTCTGGAGCGCCGCCCTCATCAACATGGATGTGAGCGGTTTCAGCGCAGATAACTGCTTCCCACCTATTGGTCGCTGCCTGAAGTGCAACCACGTTCGCCCCGGTGCCATTGAAAAGCGGGAAGCCCACAGCCTTAGGGCCAAAGTTTTCCACCACGACTTTGTTGAACTTTTCTGTCTCGGTGTCGTCGCCGTAGGCAATCTCATGACCCTCGTTTACCTTGGTCATTGCCTCAAATACTGCTGGGTGAACACCTGCGTAGTTGTCGCTAGCGAATCCGCGCCAGATTTTTCTTGTGGTCATCTCTAGTTTCGCTTCTTTCTCTAGCTATCGTTCTGATCTGATTCTGGAATTGCCGGTGGTCTGTTCTCAAATGCGGTTGACAAAACAACGGTGGTTTGGGTCGAGCAATTGGCCTGGGCTCTGATTTTCCCTAGTAGAGCTTCCAAATCCGCAGGCTCAGACACATTCACCTTGACTATATAGCTTTCCTCACCAGCAACACTCCAACAACCCTCGATCTCCGAAATGGATTCCAACTGCTTAGGGATGGTGTCTGGGGCAGCAGGATCCATAGGGGTTAGTGAAACAAAAGAAGTCATGCTCAGTCCCACTTTTCGAAGATCCAACTTGGCTTGGTAGCCCAAAATCAAACCCCTGGTTTCTAGACGTTTAATTCTCTGGTGCAGAGTCGATGTCGGTAATCCAACCTCGAGAGCCAGATCTTGGAGCGAGCGCTCAGAGTCCTCTGCGAGGAGAGTGAGGATTTTTCGGTCTATAGCTTCCATTAGAAGTTACTGCCCTAGGCAGTTACGCCTTTTGTGGAAGTAATCACATCTTGCAAGTTGCGATTTAGAGTGTCGAAGAACACATTCAATGGGAACTCATCATCTAGAACAGCGTTCACCATTTCCTTTAGCTCTCCCTCAACCGGCAATGCATCTGGGCCCTTGGCCCAAGTTGAAGCCGGGTGAGGCTGGACTAGGTCGCTTACAAATTCATAAGAAGCCATCCATTGGGCCAATCTGGACCTGTCAATTCCATCGTGGTAAAGACTTTCGACTTCAACGCAAAGTGCAAGGATTTGTTCGTTTACCTTGTCCCAATCAAAACTTAGCTTGTTATTAGTCCACTTCAAACCGCCGTGACGGTGCAAGTAACTAAACACGATTTGCCCACTGAGTCCGTCATAGTTTCTCACTCTGGATCCAGTAATTGGGAAACGAAACAATCTGTCAAACAAAATTGCGTAGCGAATATATTTACCAAGTCTCTCGCCTTGCTCATCCAAAACAAATGTCTCTCTGAATGTTGAAAGATCGCAACGTAATTCCTCTAATGCATACATCCAAAACGGCATACGCTGCTTAATCATGAATGGATCAAAAGGAAGGTCTCCTCTGGAGTGAGTGCGGTCATGAATCAAGTCCCAGAGCACGTAAGTCTCTTGCGCCAGATACTGATCGTTGACAACTCTCTCGGCATCCGGAGGAAGTGGCAGGAATAGTAGTTTCTGGGCAGCCCTAGTGACCATACGGAATCTAGCGGCCTCACGGTCGCAGAATATTCCTCCCCAGTGAAACTTTGCTAGTTCTCTGGTTGCAACAGTCTCTGGAAAGAACACCGCCGAATATGTGTCATAGCCAGACGTGAAGGCGATGAACTCAATTGGAATGAAAGCGCTGTTTTGGTAAACCTGCTCTTTTTCGGCTAGCCAGTCTGGCCAGAAGGTGTTGGTTATAACCGCTTCAAGGTTCCGATTTGGGTTTCCGTTTTGGGTATACATAGCAAAAACCGCTAGGTTTTCAACGTTGTTCTCGCGCTTTAGGTCAGGGCGAAATAGCTCCAAGGAGTCATAGAAATCAGGAACTAGGAATCCACCATCTGCCCAGGCTTGGATGTCTTTCTTGACTTGAGTCAAGTAATCAATTTGGTGGGTAAATCTTGGGGTCAGTTCAGTAATGGCTTCTAGGACAAGGGTGATCTGCTTATTCGCTTCTGCCAAGTCGTGTTTAGTGGAGTCAATAGAACCGTCTTTAATCTGCATTGGTTTTATTGCTTCAATTGCTGTGGCGAGTTTTAGCCAGCTTGGGTTTGTGGCTGCCCAAGATGGATCTTTTCTCGTTTGTGCTAAGGCGGCAGCTTTACCGCCAGAAACCCAAGATGCAATGTTGATCCAGAAGTTCTTGTTATCTAGCTCATCAATTGAGTCATCACCAAAAATGTCACTGTCGGCTAAAACAACTACTCGACCTTTGCCGAAGTTGGTAGCCGCAACTAGCGCAGCTTCCGATGGCGTTGCAGCGGAAGAGCTAGTTGCTATTACATGAGCATTCGAGCCATCTTCGATTTCAAGAATGCCGGAGCGATAGAAGGCTGTCTGGTCCACTTTGAATCCAAGATCAAAATCAAAAGATTTTTTGAGATCTGCAAGAACCCAAGTTGCAACACCTTTGAAGTTGTTTTCGGAATCTTGAACAGTCGCGTTTGCAATCTTGATTCCAAATTCTTCAGTTAGTTCGGAGAAGTTATTTCCATATTTTGGTTGTTCAGATTCTCCTAGAACAACAAGCCCGCCACCGGAGTTTACGAAGTCCTTAACTGCAGAGATTTCATCGGAAGTAAGCTTTGGCGATCCTTCGCCTAAAGTTTTTTCCCACTCGTCTTCTGATGCGTGAGGAATTACCAGAACATCTACTCCAGCCAGTGACTGCTTTGTAAAAGTGCCACTCTGGTGAGATCGAACACCAAACCCTGAGGCCTCAGCGGAAGACACCAGTTTTGAATAACCCGAGTCTTGCGGATTCCCAGGATTTAACTCTTTGGCTTTTTCCGCATCAATGCTCCAAGCCTGACGATGCGACTGGTCAATGAGTATTTGGGCGATTTTCTGCAATTTGTTACTTCCTCTGAATAAATTCCGACTTTGTATCAAAATACCAGAATTTTTACTCAAATGGAAGGAGTTTTTCGGCATTAGGCCCGAAATCAAGGCTTTTTGACCCCTTAGCTGGCTGTGGGCTGCTTAACCTCATACTTTTTACCTGCCAGCCAACTGCCAATAAGCACAAGCGGCAGTCCAATAAGTAGTCCTGGGGTAATCGGTTCGCTCAAGAATAGAACTCCAAGAAGCAGCGCAACCAGAGTGTTGATATAAACAATAAGTGTCGCTCGCGCTGCGCCTATTTCTTTGATTAGCGCAAAGAAAAGCACAAAAGCCAAAGCGGAGCAAATTGCTCCTAATCCGATAAGTGCTAACCAAGAATCCCAGGTCGGGACGTTGGCAATTTCCTGCGGAAGCTGGGTCATTGCTGGGATCAGATAGACAATTCCAACAAAAACCATGGACAAGCTAATCACTCCGGTTGTTGGCACAAATCCAATCTTGTAAGAGATAACAGCTGGCGCAATAGCGTAACCAACGGCTCCAAGGATTACCGCACCAACCCAAATCGGATCAATAATTCCCTGCAGGGAGTCGATTCCTACCAGGGCAACTACTCCGGCGAATCCAACAACCATTCCAATTAGGGTCTTCGGGTGCCTAACGGACTTATCCCCCAAGAGGCTTGCAACGACAACGCCAAACATTGGAACTGTTGCGATCACTAGAGCTGTTAGCCCGGATGAGATATGCCTACCCGCTTCGGTAATTAGCCACCAAGGAATGACCATTTCCATGACAGCGAAAAACAAGACCCACTTCCAGTGCTTGAGGGCGATGTTTAGCGCACCTGAGTTCAATGCCAGCGGGATCATGATTGCCGCCCCAATGAGCACCCTGGTGAAAATAATTGAGTAGCTCGAGAAGTCCTCAAGGGCTATTTGAATAAAGAAGTATGGAAGACCCCAGGCTACGCCGGTCGCCAAAAACAGCAGAAGGGCTTTGCGGGACATGTATCCAGCCTAGCTGGTCAAACTAATTCACAGATTTGTGACTGGTACTACTTAGTCAGTTCGCTTAATCATTCGGGTAAGAAACTCTTTAGTTCTAGGTTGCTTAGGGTTATCAAAAAAGTCCTTCGCTTCTCCCTGTTCCAAGATCTTTCCGTTTTCCAAGAAAATCACCCAGTCAGCAACTTCTCTTGCAAAAGACAACTCATGGGTAGCCATCAAAATGGTTGTCCCATTGGCCTTTAGGTCCTTAATCAGGGAAAGCACTTCTCCAACTAACTCTGGGTCGAGAGCGCTAGTGACCTCGTCAAGAAGCAGTACCTTGGGCTCCATTGCTACCGCTCGAACAATCGCGGTTCTCTGCTGCTGACCGCCGGAGAGTTTATCTGGGTAAGAGTCGGCCTTATCGGAAAGACCAATTCGCTCCAGCCAAGAAATAGCTTGCTTCTTCGCTTCCTCTTTTGGAATTTTCTTTACCTGGACCAGCGCAAGTGTGATGTTTTCCAAGATTGAAAGGTGGGCAAATAGGTTAAAGGATTGGAATACAAGACCAATTTCTTCTCGAACCTTGTCCTGGTTGACATCTGGTTCAGAGATTTCTTTGCCTTCAAGAAATATTTGTCCGTCCTGAATCTCTTCGATTAGGTTCACGCAACGAAGAACCGTCGACTTACCAGAGCCCGAGGATCCAATGATTGCAACAATTTGTCCCGGAAATACTTCAACATCAACTCCATCCAGCACGAGTTTCGAATCATAGCTTTTTCTGAGATTTACTACTTTGAGCCTTGGTTTAGTCCAATCAATCACAGGGTGCTCCCCGCTTGCTCGCGTTCAGAATACTTGCGTTGAATCCGGTCGGCTAGTCTCACTGTCGGAATGGCAAGCAAAACAAATAGTAATCCTGCAACAACATAGGGTGTGAAGTTAGCGAATTTCGCCACCTCAATCTGCGCGCCACGAACAGCGTCAATTGCGCCGAGAACTGAAATCAATCCAACGTCTTTTTGCAGTGCGACAAAGTCATTCATTAGCGGTGGGACAACTTTTCTCACAGCCTGAGGCAAAATCACAAATCTCATTGATTTCGAGTAATTCATCCCCAATGATCTTGCTGCCAGTCTTTGAGAAGGATGAACCGCTTCGATACCAGCCCTGAACACCTCAGAAACGTAAGCGCTGTATGTCAGTGTGAGTGCAATTGTTCCAAGAACCTCTGATGGAATTCGGCCAAGAAATTCAAGTCGAAGCCCTGGTATACCAAAGCCAACTAAATACAAAACAATAATCAGCGGAAGCCCGCGAAATAGGTCCACGTAGCCTTGAGAAAGAACTTTTAGTGGGAAAAAGATCGGGTTCTTTAGAGTTCGAAAGATTGCTAGAAGAAGTCCGAACAGAACAACCAAAATGGCTGCCGCAACCAGAACCCGAAGGTTCAAAAGCAAACCATCAAACACTCTCGGAAATGCTGCCACTGCAACATCCCAGTCAAAGAATGCTCCTTGAACTCTTTCCCAACCTGGGGTGGCTAGCAGTCCAAACCAAACTAAAGCAGCAAAAGCCAAAGTTGATAGAAGCGCCATCGTGATGGATTGTTGCTTGCGCTTGGCTCGCCAAACTCTCCGACGAAGCTCCGCTTCGGATGGCTGTGAATCTTTCATGTTTCCCCTAAAGAAAAGGGGGTGGTTTCCCACCCCCTTAACAATTTACTGCCTTACTTTAGAATCGGTGAACCGGTGTCAGTTAGCCACTTCTTCTCTAGCTCTGCAAGAGTTCCGTTGTCACGAAGCGTCTTTAGCGCTGCGTTGACCTTTGCAGTTAGCGATGATCCCTTGTCTAGAACTAGACCGAAGCTGTCGCCACCTTCAGCGCCACCAATCTGTCCCAGGATTTTTCCGTCTGTTAGGTCACAGCAGGTGAGGAAATATGCAGTTGGGTAGTCAACAACAAGTGCATCAATCTGACCGTTCGATAGAGCAAGTTTTGCATCATCGTTTGAGTTGAATGCTTGCGCGCCAGCTGTTGGCTTGATGAACTCCTCAATTGCGGTAAAGCTTGTGGTGCTAGTTGCAGCTCCAACCAATAGACCCTTTAGTCCCGCAAGGTCAGTGACTTTTTCTGCCTTTGACCCAGCAACAGTGATTACTGTCTGGGTGGTCTGGTAGTAAGGATCTGAGAAGTCAACATTTGCCTTACGTTCTTCAGTAATGGTGTACTGCTGCAAGTTGAAATCAAAGGTCTTTGGACCTGGCTGGATTGCCTCTTCAAATGTGGTGCGAACCCAAACAACATCCTCAGCTGCGTAACCTAGTTCAGTTGCAACTGCGTAAGCAACTGCAGCCTCAAAGCCTTCGCCACTTTCAGGACTGTCTTCCAAAACCCAAGGGCCATAGGCTGGCTCTCCGGTTCCGATGGTTAGCTTTCCTGCTGTAATCGTTTCTGATGTTTCAGCAGCTGCACAACCAGTTAGGGCGAATGCCACAATGGCTGCCGCTGCAATTCCAGCCCTTAGGCGGGATAGTTTGCTGTTTCTTGACATGTTTTTTCTCTTTCTGTTTGTGTCCGGTTCCAGATGTATTCAGTGGAATCACTGAATTGGCCTGAAATTCAAGACGTTTTTAGGTTTTTAGTTGAATTGAAATGTTGGAAGTTTACGGGGCTTAACCCCCGCGGCTTAGTTCACCGTTGAAAAAACGCAGAAACCAAGCGTCTAGAGCATTCGCTCCATAGACGCCATAGACATACCCATTGCACAAATGATAGGTAGCGATGAACGCAATCCTGTCATTTTCTGGTACCTCTTCTTGGTTTGGATAATAGACAAAATCATAGTGGGAAAATTGGCTGGATTCAAAATCCCTCCTAGATGGGTTTGGCCCTCACAACTAACTATGAATTCCGGGCCCAGCTGCCAGCAGGGTTTGAAGATAAGCTTGAAACCAATGACTTGGAGCGATTTTGACTGGTGAGATAAGAGTTTCCTTCGAGGTCTACCCTCCCAGGGACCAAAACTCAGGCGAGAGCCTGGAGTCTTCAATACTCGAGCTTGCCAAGTTAAACCCAGAATTTATCTCGGTGACCTTTGGCGCAGGGGGTTCTTCAACTAAGAACTCACTGGCGGTCTTGAAATTCATCTTGGAAAACACTTCTGCCTCCGCCTTGGCTCACCTAACCTGTGTGGGTCATAGCTTTCTCGAGACCAAGGCTTTGGTCAACGAGTTTATGGACGAGGGAATCACCGACTTCTTGGCTCTTCGGGGCGACCCTCAAGCTGGCATGCCCTCAGAGCCAAAAGGTGAGCTCAAGTCATCATCTGAGCTAGTGCAATTGATTTCGCAAGTTCATCAGGAGCGAGGAAATAGTAGGTCCGATCTGAAAGTAGCAGTCGCCACTTTCCCGAACGGACACCCGGACTCGGACAGCATCGCTCAGGACATTCAAGCCTTGCTAGCCAAGCAGAGCGCTGGGGCAGACTACGCAATTACCCAGTTGTTCTTTTTTGCTAAAGACTATGTGGCCTTTGTGAAGCGCGCTCGAGAGGCGGGAGTGAGAATACCGATTCTGCCTGGCATTATGCCTGTTACTTCTATGCAGCGACTTAATCGAGTCATTGAACTAACCGGTGAGAAAAACCCTGAAGCTCTTGCAAAACTACTGAGTGTTGGCTCTAAAGAAGATGCTAAGCAATCGGGAATTGATTGGGCCGCTAATCTGGTTACAGAACTAGTTGAAGCGGGTGCCCCGGGGGTCCACCTGTATGCGTTCAATCAACATGAAAGTGTCACCCAAGTTCTCCAAAGAGCAGGAATTCGCTGATGCACACCATTAAGTCCATGAAGTTTGCTCCACGATCTAAAGCGCTTATGGACGCACTCGACACTCGTGTGGTGATTGCCGATGGCGCCATGGGTACTGAGCTGCAGGAGCGAAAGCCAACCCTTGAGGATTTCCAGAACCTGGAAGGTTGTAACGAGATTCTCAATGTCACAAGACCTGACATCGTGAAAAGCGTTCACGATGCCTACTTTGAGGCCGGAATTGATTGCATCGAGTCGAACACTTTTGGAGCAAACTGGTCAAACCTTTCCGACTACGGAATCGAGGATCGGATTGAAGAGCTAGCTGAGGTTGGAGCAAGAATTGCTCGGCAGTCAGCAGATGGCTTTACCCAAAAAGATTCCAGGCCACGTTGGGTCTTGGGTTCGATGGGACCTGGAACAAAACTTCCAAGCCTTGGTCATGTTGAGTATGCCTTTCTAAGAGACACTTTTAAGGAACAAGCCGTTGGCCTAATCAAGGGTGGTTCAGACGCATTCTTGGTTGAGACCTCGCAGGATTTACTCCAGACCAAGGCGGCAATTAACGGTTGTCGCCTAGCGATTCTTGAAACTGGAACCAGGCTGCCAATCTTTGTCGAGGTAACGGTAGAAACCACCGGCACCATGCTCATGGGTTCTGAAATTGGTGCTGCCCTTACGGCAATAGAGCCGCTTGGCATTGACATGATTGGCTTGAACTGTGCGACGGGTCCAACCGAAATGAGTGAGCACCTTCGTCAGCTCTCGAAGCACTCCAGGGTTCCAATCATGGTGATGCCAAACGCGGGACTTCCGGTGCTCACGGCGAACGGCGCAAGCTATCCGTTGGGGCCTGAAGAATTAGCGGTTGCACACGAGCAGTTTGTTAAAGAGTTCGGCTTGGCGATGATTGGCGGTTGCTGCGGAACAACACCTGCACACTTAAAGGCGGTTGTTGACAGACTGGGCAAGTCAACAACTCACACCCGAAAAGTTGAAATTGAACCGGGAGTTGCAAGTTTGTACCAGCACGTACCTCTTACTCAGGACAATACCTATCTTGCAATTGGTGAAAGAACCAATGCGAATGGTTCCAGAGCATTCAAGGAAGCAATGCTCGATGAAAGATGGGATGACTGCATCGACATTGCGCGGAAGCAAGTTCGCGATGGCGCGCATTTGCTTGACGTCTCGGTTGACTACGTTGGACGAGACGGTGTTGCCGACATGAGGACATTGGTGTCGAAACTAGCCAGTGCTTCAACACTTCCTCTTGTAATTGACTCAACCGAGCCCGCGGTTATAAAAGCAGGTCTTGAACTAATCGGTGGAAGGCCAGTTGTTAACTCTGTCAACTTCGAAGATGGCGATGGGCCAACTTCGCGATTTGCAAAGATCATGCCTCTAGTAAAAGAGCACGGCGCTGCAGTTATCGCGCTAACCATCGACGAACAGGGCCAGGCAAGAAACCAAGCCGACAAGGTTCGTATTGCTTCCAGATTGACTGATGACCTAATTTCCAAGTGGGACATGAGAGTTGAAGACATTATTGTGGACGCACTTACCTTCCCAATAGCAACCGGTCAGGAAGAAACCCGTCGAGATGGCCTGGAAACCATTGCCGCGATTAAGGAAATCACCACCAAGTACCCAGGGATTCATACCACCCTCGGAGTTTCAAATGTCTCCTTCGGTCTGAACCCAGCGGCCAGGTCTGTTTTGAACTCGGTGTTCTTGCACGAAGCCACCCAGGCAGGACTGGATTCCGCAATCATCGATGCCGCCAAGATAGTCCCGCTAGCCGACATCCCAGCAGATCGACTAAAGGTCGCTCTCGATTTGATTTACGACCGCCGCGAATACGATGCCGACGGAAACATAAGTTACGATCCACTGTCTGCGATGTTGGATCTGTTTGACGGCGTTGACTCCGCATCGATTCGAGATGCTCGCGCGGCTGAGTTAGCAGCTTTGCCAGTGAACCAGAGACTCGAACGACGAATCATTGATGGTGACTCCAAGGGACTAGAAGCAGATCTTGAGCTATCAAGATCTGAAGGAAATAAGCCGCTTGCAATCATCAACGACTTCTTGCTTGCTGGAATGCAGATTGTTGGTCAACGCTTTGGTGCTGGAGAAATGCAGCTACCATTCGTTTTGCAATCCGCTGAAGTTATGAAATCCGCAGTTGCTTTACTAGAGCCATACATGGAAAAAAGCGAGGCTGCCGGCAAGGGAAAGATTGTTTTGGCTACCGTTCGTGGGGATGTTCATGACATTGGAAAAAACCTAGTTGACATTATTTTGACCAACAACGGTTACGACGTTGTGAACATTGGTATCAAGCAGCAGGTTGCTGACATCATCAAGGCTGCCGAAGAGCATGACGCAGATGTTATTGGTATGAGTGGTCTACTCGTGAAATCCACCGTTGTTATGCGAGAAAACCTTGCCGAGCTTGGCTCCAGGGGTCTAGCGAAAAAGTGGCCAATCATTCTTGGTGGCGCTGCGCTAACTAGGTCATATGTTGAAGATGACCTAGCTGGTGAATTTGATGGCACAGTCCGGTACGCCAAAGATGCTTTTGAGGGTCTTGATCTAATGGAACCTCTTGTTGCGATTGCCCGAGGTGCAGAACCTGAATCTGTGGGTTTGAAGCCGCTCAAGAAACGAATTCACGCGCAAAGCAAGTTGGTTCTTACTGAGCCTGAAAACATGCCTGAACGATCAGAGGTAGCAAGCGATAACGCTGTTCCAACACCACCTTTCTGGGGAACAAGGATTGTTAAGGGAATTGCTCTGGCGGACTTCTCGTCTTATTTGGACGAGAGAGCAACTTTCATGGGCCAATGGGGGCTCAAGCCAACCAGGGGCGATGGCCCGGGTTATGAAGAGCTAGTTCGAACAGAGGGAAGACCAAGGCTTAGGTATTGGCTCGATCGAATTCTTTCTGAAGCTATTGCTGACGCCTCGGTTGTTTACGGATACTTCCCTGCTGTTTCGGAAGGCGATGACCTAATTGTTTTACACCACGATAACGACCCGTCTGGACTGGTAGGCAAAGCCGGACTACTTGCACCAGATGGTGGATCAGGTGGAGCCATCGGCACTGATCGGATGAGATTTAACTTCCCAAGACAAAGACGTGATGGCCACCTCTGCCTCGCCGATTACATTCGATCCAGGGCATCAGGAGAGATTGACGTATTTGGCGTTCAGTTAGTTACCTTTGGATCTGCAGTTGAGAAAGTTACCAAGGTTCTTTTCGAAGACAACAGTTACCGCGATTACATGGAACTAAACGGTTTAGCAATGCAACTAACCGAAGCTTTAGCTGAGTACTGGCACTCTCGCATTAGAGCTGAACTTGGTTTTGCCAATGAAGAGCCTGACAACATGCAGGGCTACTTTGACTTGAAGTATCGAGGTGCCAGGTTCTCACTGGGTTACCCAGCTTGTCCTGAAATGGAAGATCGCAAGAAGGTAGTTGAGCTTCTAATGCCCGAACGAGTTGGAGTTAGCTTGTCCGATGAATTACAGCTTCACCCAGAGCAGTCAACTGACGCTTTTGTATTCCATCACCCAGAGGCGAAATACTTCTCGGTGTAACTAGCTTCTAGTGAAGCTTCTTATTCTCGATCTTGGTTCCCTCAACGTCTACGTCTGGCAGAATTCTGTCTAGCCACTTCGGTATCCACCAAGCCGACTTGTCAAGAATTGTCATAGCTGCAGGAACTAGAATCAGGCGCACTAAGAATGCGTCAATCAAAACTCCAATTGCTAAACCAAAACCAATTGGTCTAATGGTGGCTAAGTGCGAGAAGGCGAAGCCACCAAAGACTGTGACCATGATCAGCGCTGCCGCAACCACAACTCCCCGACTTTGATGAATACCGTAGTTGATTGCATCCTTTGGTTTCTTGCCGTGAGTGAAGGCCTCTCTCATTCCAGAAACCAGGAAGAGTTGGTAATCCATGGCCAGACCAAAGATTATTCCAATCAGGAATATCGGTAAAAAGCTAAGGATGGGTCCAGGGCTTGTCACACCGAGCAACTCAGACAGCCAGCCCCATTGGTAAACGGCCACAACCGCTCCAAGAGTTGCCGTCACCGTCAACAAGAATCCTGCTGCCGCAAGAATTGGTATCAATATCGAGCGGAATACCAGCATTAGAAGTAGAAGCGATAGAGCTATGACAGTTGAAAGGTATAGAGGTAGCACATCAGAAATCTTGTCTGAAACATCAATGTTGGTTGCGGTAATACCGATTGCACCAATCTTGCCGTCATACTTTTGATCCACCATCTGGTTCAGATCTCGTATCTCGTAGACAACTTGCTCGGTTTCAACACTGGAGGGTCCTCCGGTTGGTACAACTTGGAACAAGAAAGTCTTTTTGTCATCGGACACAGCAGCTGGCACAGCTGCTGTTACATTCTCAAGCTCAGCCAGCGCAGAAGCCATCTCGGACTGCAGAGTAAGAGTGTCCTGCTCGGCCACAGGTTCATTTAGTTCTAAAACAGTTGTGATCTGACCGTTAAAGCCAGGTCCAAACGCTTCGCTAACTAGCGTGTATGACTTGTATGCAGTTGAGTCAGTTGGTTCTGATCCACCATCTGGCAATCCAAGTCTCATCTCGGAAAGAGGGATTGCCATTATTACAAGAACAGAAATTGTTGCAGCTAGCGCGAGCCACGGGTTCTTGGTGGCCCAAACTGGCGCCTTAGAAGTTTTGACTGTGGCAGCTTTCTTGCGCTTGGCCGCTGTTGAAATGCTGGCTCGTTCCTTTTTGGTGAGAATACGGTCACCAATCAATGACAACGCAGCTGGTGTAGCGGTCAAGGCAATCAACACTGCCACGACTATTGCAATTGCTCCCATCGATCCCATTAGACCGACAAATCCAATACCGGTTAAGTTCAAAGCCACAAGTGCAATAACAACGGTTACACCCGCAAACAACACCGCATTTCCACTGGTTCCGTTTGCAGTCGCAATTGATTGCAGAAGCTTGGCCCCAGACTTAAGTTGCCTGCGGTGACGGTTGACAATAAAGAGGCTGTAGTCGATACCGACGGCCAGACCCAACATGACCCCCAAAACAGGAGTTGTGGAAGTCATTTCAATTTGGGAAGCCAAAGCCAAGGTAATAGTTGCCGAGATTCCGACTCCAACAACTGCTGAGAAAATTGGCAGCGAAACACCAATAAAGGTGCCAAGAAGCACAAACAGAACAATTCCAGCGCTTATGAGTCCGACAATCTCGCCGATCCCAAGAATGTCACCGAAGGACTGGGTTAGCTCTTGTGAGAACTCAACCTCTATTCCATCCAGGTCCGATTCCTTCAGAAAATCAACAACTGACTCTCTAGTTCCGGCTTCTAGTTCTGTTCCTCTTTTATCGAAACGAATAGTTGCCAGAGCTACTGTTTCATCTTTGGAAACAGTTGTGAAGTTTTGGGAGGCGTCAATTATTCTTTGGGCGGTCTCAAGATCTTCTCTGCCTGATTCAATTTCCAGCTTCCCCTCAGCAACTCCAACTCGCGCTGCTTCTAGATCTATTTCGGCCTGGGCCAGTTCTGCTGCAGAGGCTTTCGCAATTGATTCCTGCTTGGCAAGCTCTGTCAATCCTGCTTCAAGCAAGGCTTTTGATTGCAACAATTCAGCAGTTGCTGGAAAGCCAAGATCAACATATTGCTGGATTCCGGAATTAACCTGAGTCAGGCTTGTGTTTAACTCGGTTTTCTTCTTTTGGATAACAACTAGTCCATCGGCAACTTTGATTTTCCCATCAGCAATTTCTATCTCGCCGCTAGCTATATCTAACTCAGCCTGTTTGATTTTGGCTTCGGAATCAGCAAGCTTCTGCTTGCCCTCCACAAGATCAGAGCTACCTTGATCAATGTCTTGTTGAACTTCGAAGGGGTTAAAGGCCTCGGAAACTCCGGGCAGCTTCTCTGCGCCATCTAGTGCTTTGGTAATTGCATCGATATCTGCTTGGTCGAATTTTCCGTCTGGTTTGTGAAAGACAATCTGGCCTGAGGCTCTAGAGGCTTGTGGGAAAGTCTCCTGAAGTTGATCAACAACTTCCTGAGATGGAACTCCATCAATCGAAATACTTGTTGTGAGTTTTCCGCCAAGGGATAAGGCAAGTCCCGCAGTTATTACAAGTAAGACGATCCAAGAAACGATAACTTGCCATGCACGGCGAGCAGATAACAGCCCAAGTTTGTAAAGCAAAGTAGCCAAGTGCAATTCCATTCGTTAGAAAGCCAACCCGGGGCGCTATTGATTACCTCTTGGCTAAGCAGAAGATTTGTGTATCTCTATGGTATTTGGTCTCTGCTTACCTGTGCGACGCCTGTTAGTATTCCCAGAACTTTCCAAGGTTCCATGACAAAAAGCAAACCCCCCACAATTTCCGTGGGGGGTTTGTTTGCGATTAGTTCCTAAAGAAGGTTTGGAATCTTCTGCTCTGCTGCCAAGTTGGCCCGCCTGAACACGAAGGTGACAGCGGTTGAAATCAGCACGATGAACAGGGAGTACAGTGCAGGAACTAGCAAGATCTTGTCCAGTCCTGGGCTGTCGATGTAAACGGCGACGATAACAGCAATGGCCAGCGGTCCGTTCTGGATACCAGTTTCCAAAGCGATGGTTCGAACGTTTGCTGGGTGAAGACCAATTGCTTTTGCAATCCAGAAGGCCACCGTTATTCCAACCAACCCAAGCCCAATAGCAACTACATAGGTTGGCCATTGGGTGTCTAGAAGCAACTGCCAGTTTCTTGGAACCCAGATTGCAATCAGGAATGGAATAAAAAGCACTCCAAATAATCCACCTACAAGCTCCAAAACCGAACCTGCGTTGGCGCTCAATCGACGCACAAGCATTCCGAGGCCGACAGGAATAATAAGTCCAACAATTACCGTTGCCAGTTCTGTGAACTCAATTGTGATTGTGTCATCCAGACTCAGGAAGTTTGCGTAGATGAACAGCATCAGTGGAGTCATGATAAACGCCCAAAGAGTCGAGTTGATGGTCATCATCACGCTCAATGCCAAGTTTCCCTTTGAAAAATAGGTAAACAAGTTAGATGTTGTTCCCGCTGGGACGGCACCCATAATCAACGCACCGAGTGCGATGAAGGCAATGTTCTCATCGGCGGAGAAGGGGAACAAGACAGTAACAATCAAGATGTATGCAGTAAGTGGCATGACACCAAACTGTGTCAACCAACCGATTATCAATCCCCAAGGTCTGCGAAGCGCCAGACCAAAGTCTTTTGGAGTAAGGCCTGCACCAAGACCGAACATGATGATGAGGATGAATATCCTAAGCAGGGTCTGTTCAAACTCATTAACAACGGTTGCTTCATTGGCGACTTCTTCCGCCATCAGAATCATTGAGTTCAGCATGGTTATGCACCTTTCCCGGATGTTGCCTTGGACTTCTCAATTGCGCCAGTTCTTAGTTCACGACGCAGGATCTTGCCTATTGGGCTCTTTGGAAGTTCATCAACGAAGACAACCTTCTTTGGGGCCTTGTATGCAGATAGTGCTGTCTTGCAGTGAGCGATGATCTGCTCTTCGGTTGGAGCAGGAAGACCTGCGACAACATAAGCAACTACAGCTTCACCAGTCTTGTCATCTGGCATTCCAATGACACCAACTTCGTTCACTCCTGGAACTGCAGCAATCTGCTCTTCAATCTCGTTTGGATAAACATTGAAACCGCTGACGATAATCATGTCCTTCTTGCGATCAACAATTGTGAAGTAACCGTCTTTGTCCATGGTTGCAACATCTCCGGTGTACAAGTAACCCTTCTTCAGGGTGTTGTTGGTTTCAGCTTCCTTCTCCCAATAGCCGAGCATGATCTGTGGACCCTTGGCAATTAGTTCGCCTGCTTCGCCAAGAGCAACTTCCTTGCCACTTTCATCAACACACAAAACTTCAGTGGATGGCACTGGGATACCGATTGTGCCGTCCTTACCCTTTCCGCCAAGTGGGTTAAAGGTAAGTACTGGTGATGACTCGGTTAGACCATATCCTTCAACGATTGGCGTTCCGGTAACTTCACGCCACTTCTTGGATACTGACTCGTGTAGCGCCATACCTCCAGCAGCAGAAGCGCGTAGCTGCTTCGGCGGGCTGTCAGTGAACCAGGTCTCATTTAGCAGCGCATTGAACAAGGTGTTCACACCGGTTAGCCAGGTGACTTTGTAGTTTTCAAAAGCACGTCTTAGGTTGCTTGGCGGTCTCGGCGTCGGAACCAAAATGTTTCTTCCACCGATGTGGTAAAAACCGAGCAGATTGATTGTGAAAGCGAAGATGTGATACAGCGGCAATGCGGTAATGACAACTTCTTTACCTGGACGCATAAACGATCCACACATCGTAATTAGCTGCAAGGTGTTGGTAACTAGGTTTCCGTGAGAGAGCATCGCACCCTTGGACACTCCAGTTGTTCCACCGGTGTATTGCAAAGCGGCAATCGAATCAGCAGTTACGCCCTTTAGGTAACCTTCTGCTGCAGTTGGAGTTTTTGCTTTTCTACCAGCAGCCAGAGCGGCCTGGAACTTGGTGTGATCAACAGTGATCTTGGGAAGAGTTCTGCTCCAAACTTTCTGCACGATACGAATAACCCCGCCAACAATCGGTGGGAAGAATTCAGAAATCTTGACCGTTACTACGGTCTTAATTTTGGTTTTTGGAAGTACCGCAGGTAGTCGATCAGCAAACATGTCAATAACAACAAGCACTTCGGCACCGGAATCTGCAAATTGGTATGACATCTCAGGAGCGGTGTATAGAGGGTTGGTGTTAACAAGAACCAAACCAGCCTTCATTACTCCAAAGGCAACGATTGGGTAGGCCAAACAGTTTGGCATCTGAACTGCAACCCTGGTTCCAGCCGCTAGCTTCAGAGTTTCTCGTAGGTAAGCTGCGAAGTCATCCGATAGTGAGTCGATCTTCTTGTAAGTAAGAGACCCGTTCATGCCATTTGGCATCACTTGGGTGAAAGCTATGGTCTTGGAGTATTCGTTGCTGGCTTTTTTTACTAGCTCTGCCAGGTGAACAAATGGCACCTTGGCAAGTTCTGCTGGGACGTCTTTTGGATAGTGGGCTAGCCATGGACTCTGGGTCATCTTCTACCTTCCACGAGGGTTGGCCACCGCCGAAGAATCCCCGACGCTGGAGTATTCCTCCAATACTAACCAATGGATCTAGTGGTGCTATCCCCCAATCTAAAGGCCAATAATATTGAGAAACGGGCTAGACGCCCCCTAAAGCCAATGAGAAAAGGACCGCAGTCATGGCCAAAGCCACCACATCTAGTAAGTCCAAGCCGTCGGAGAAATTCAGTGCCGCTGAGCGCCAGGCCATGAAGGACAGAGCTCAAGAGCTCAAAAACAAGGCCAGGGGCCTCAAGGGCGAGGCAGAACTTATGGAAAAAGTGAAGCTTATGAACAGGGAAGACAAAGAGCTTGCTTTATCGATCCACAAACTCATCACATCGATTGCTCCGGAACTTGAGCCAAAGACTTGGTATGGAATGCCTGCCTATTACAAAAACGGCAAAGTGTTGGTGTTTTTCCAAAATGCTGGCAAATGGAAATCAAGGTACTCAACTCTTGGATTCGATGAGTCCGCAAACCTGGACTCTGGCTCAATGTGGCCAACATCCTTCGCGCTAACCAAACTCACTCCTGACAACAAAAAGGCTATCAGCGACTTAGTCTTGAAAGCGAAGAGATAAAAGGGGTAACTCAATTGGCTAAAAGCAACCCATACGCAAGTAACTCACCCATGTCCAAGGACGGCGAGAAAGCATGGGCGGTTGCGGGTCACTTGCTTGCAATACCGTTTGAATTTTTTGCACCAGTGATTGGTTACATTGCATTTAATGGCAAGGGGCCATTTATCTCACACCATGTAAAAGAATCGCTGAATTTTGGAATCACAATGTTGCTAGCCGTCGTTGTGCTGGCGGTTTCAATAATCGGTTGGGTCCTGCTTTGGCTTCCACCAGTACTGTGGATCATTTTTCGAGTTATCGCCGCAATAAAGACCTCCCAAGGTGAGTTCTATAAGTACCCACTAACGCTGCGATTGATTACTAAATAGCTACGGCTCTGGAAGCTAGCCGCCAAATTCTCTGGCTATGCTCTTTTTCATGAGTGCATTGTTGCTGGACATCGGTGGGACTAAATGCAGTATTGCCACAGCTAGCAACCTCGAAGCTGTTTTTGAGCTGGTAACCGAAGAGTACAAAACCCCTGTCAAAATTCTTGATCAGCTAGCCCTTTACGCCTCAGATCTAATAGCCAAGGACAAAGCTATTGACCGAGTGGGAATCAGTTTTGGTGGTCCGTTTGATTTCGCTAACCAAAGAGTAAAACGATCTGTCCATGTTTCAGGTTGGGAAGAATTCGATTTCTCCGACTGGTCGATGCGGGTACTTGGCATACCTTCTATTGCAGACAATGATGCAAATGTCGGGGCCCTGGGTGAGTTTGTGTCACGAGGTTCTAAGCACGCAAATCTTGCCTATGTGACTGTTTCAACAGGAATTGGCTCTGGGTTGATTATCAACAGCGAGATCTATCGCGGACACGGTGAACTTGCCGGAGAACTGGGTCACATAGTGATTGACCCATCTGGACCCGCGGATGAGCTCGGTAATCATGGCACGCTCGAGAGATTCTGCAGTGGTTACTGGCTGAGAAAAGATTATGGAAAATCAGCTCAAGAGCTTCTTGAGAACGAAGGCTTCTTGTTGGAATACAGCTCACGACTAGCAGCAGGGTTGTCTACTCTGGTAAGACTAATCAATCCGGAGATACTAGTTTTAGGTGGCGGAATCACTAAAGCTGGTCCTAGGTTAGAGTCTGCTCTATTGAATAATCTGCAGGATCTTTTGGATCAGACACAAACCAAACTGGAGTTTTCTACACTGGGTAATTCAAATGTATTAATTGGAGCAAGAGAGCTGGCAACAAATGAACTACGTGGCTAATTACTTGGCAAAGGTGAAAGAGGCCATCGACCTTGTCGATGCCTCAAAGATAGAGACACTTATCTCCTGGCTTTCCGAAACTCGTGCTGCCAAACAAACCATCTTCACCATGGGTAATGGAGGCAGCTCCTCAACCGCCTCGCACTGGGTAAATGATTTAGTCAAGGGCGCATCATTTGGAAAGAGTGAGAGGTTCAAGGTTATGTGTCTAAATGACTCGGTTTCCACCCTCACTGCCTACAGCAATGATGTTGACTACGAACAAGCTCTAGTTGAGCCTTTGAAAAACTTCCTGGAAAAAAGTGATCTTGTAATCGCGATATCAGGCTCTGGAAACTCAAATAATGTCATCAAAGCCATTGAGTATGCAAAATCAATTGGTGCTCGGACTGTCGGACTGACCGGAAGAGATGGTGGAAAGCTAGGCTCTTTAGTCGACCTTGAAATCAGAGTTCCAGAGCCAAACATGGGTCGAATTGAAGATGTTCACATGATGATTACTCATGCGGTCTCATGGAGCTTTATTGAAAACGAAAGAAGTTAGGTATCAATTGTCTAAGCCGTCCATAGTTGTTTGGTCCACAGCCGCCGCCACATTGTTTTTTGCTAGAGCATTTTTGTTTTCAACCTGGGTAAGTCGCGGACCAGAGGTGCAGGAACTACTTGGCTTTAATGAGTTTGAATTTGGAATCTTCACCATGCTGTATGCAGTTGGTGGACTCCTTGGAATCTTCTTCGCGAATTACTTAGTAAAAAGGTATGGCTCCAGACTGATTGCAGCTCTTGGATTCTCAATTGGAGCAGCTTCACTCATGGGTATCGGTCTTTCCGTAGAACTAGGTATGGTTCTAGTTTCTAGCCTGCTCCTAGTTTCCATTGGAACGCCAATGGCGGTAGAAGACTTTGTTGGAAACTACGAAGGTAACGCAGCTGATAGAAAGTCAAAGCACTCAATCTTTCCGGCAATTCACGGAGCATACGGTGTTGGCATGCTTGGTGGTGCAGCGGTTTCGGGCTGGGCAATTGATCAGGGCATAGGACTTGCCGGTCACTACTTTGTGACTGGTTTGTTTGTTGCAGTTATCTCTATTGCCGCAGGTGTTGTATTGCCGGCTCGAAAGAGTATTGCCGAAAACTCTGCTGGCAAGGCATCTCCAAAGGGTGAAACCAAAAAGGTCTGGACCGAAAAGCGAAGTTTGCTTATTGCCGTCGTTGGTTTTTCTTTTATCATGGCTGAGATGTCGGCTGGGACCTGGGTTCCAATCGCTCTAACTGGTTCTGGCTACACAGGGTCCGAAGCTGCAATCATGTTTGGGATTTTCTGGATAGCAATTACTGCCGGGAGGCTAGTTGGAGGTTTCATTGTTGACGCAATAGGACGCTCTAAGACAATTCTGTTTTCGGCTCTCCTTGCTGCAGGCGGTATCTCCGTGTTTATCGCTCAAGACCTGATCAATTTGCCGCTACTGGGTCTGATTCTGTGGGGGCTTGGTATCGCAATGGGGTTCCCGATGTCGGTAGCTTCCATGGGAGATCAAGAAGCTTTGGCTCCAGCTCGAATCAACATGATCATCACTGTGGTTTATATCTCGTCGATTACCGTAGGCCCCGCCTTGGGAACCTTGGGTGAATTTGCTGGATTGTATGTAGCATTTGGAATCCCACTCGTGTTCATGTTGATTGCAGCAGTGCTGAGCCCAATTACCAAACCAATTAATCAGTCGGGCAAGCTCGTCTAAGCGAAAAAGAAATTTATTCATATTCTTCGAAATGAAGTATTGTCATAACATACTCTTCGTTAGGAGAATAGACGGATGCGAAAGACCGAAGTTATCCTTCCGCTATCAATGTTTTCCAAACTGAATCGGAATTCTTCCGTACCGCTATATTTTCAAATCTCTGAACTGTTAGAGAAATCAATTCTTTCGGGTCAGTTGTCTGCTGGTGACCGATTAGAGAATGAAATCTCAATTTGCGAGCGCCTTGGTTTATCTAGGCCAACTGTTCGAAGAGCCATCGAGGAACTCGTTGACAAAGGACTCTTGGTTCGCCGACGCGGTCTTGGGACTCAAGTAGTTCATGGCCAAGTGACCCGCGGAGTTGAGCTCACATCGCTATTTGATGATCTTGAGCGAGCAGGAAGAAAACCATCAACCAAAGTCGTTGAATTCAAACTTGTACCGGCTGATGCCATGATTGCGCAGCAACTTGGAGTCGCTGTTGGAGAAAAAGTTGTTTTCCTACACAGGGTGAGAAGTGCTGGGAAAACTCCAGTTGCAGTGATGCAAAACTGGATTTACCCGAGATTTGCGCACCTAACTGAGGGCGACGTTTCGAAGTCCGGTCTTTACGCTTGGCTTCGAACAAACGGGGCTTCAATCCAAGTTGCTAAACAAAAAATCGGTGCACGTCGCGCCAGCACAGAAGAATCGAACTTGTTAGAGATTGAAAAGAACTCACCAGTATTGACCCTGGATAGAACCGCATTTGATAACTCTGGGGTTGCGTTGGAGTATGGACAGCACTGCTATCGAACCGACTTGTATTCTTTTGAATTCACCATCGTTGAGCGCTAGTTAGCTTACATAGAGCAAGCTTTGTAACTAACAGTGGTCGCCCTTGGTCTCTGGGTCTGGCTTGAAAACACTGGGGTTCAGGCGGTTAGGTATCGTTTTTATAACGGGGTATGAATACGAGCTTAATTGTCCTTACAAAGCGGGATAATTATCAGCAGTCGGGTCTTTCCGACCATTTAAATGAAAACGAGAGGTTATCTCTATGAACATCAAGAAGCTAGCTGCTCTTGTTGCCGTTTCCGCGTTAGTACTAACCGGATGTGCAACAACCGCAGCAGAAGAAGAAACAGCAGCACCAGCAGGCGACTTCAAGATCTGTGTTTACACACACGGTGACGGTGGCGGATTCTGGTCTGTAGCACAAAAGGGTGCCGAGCAGGCTGGAACAGACCTAGGTGTCACAGTTGACTACCAGGGCTCAACCAACGACTCTGGAAAACAGGCTCAGACAATCGAAGCTGGAATCGCAGGTGGCTGTGACGCTATCGCTGCATCAGCTCCAGACCCAGGTGCTATTGAAGACGCAATGTTGGCAGCAGCTGCAGCTGGCATTCCGACAGTAACCATGAACTCAGGATCCTCTGTATTCAAGGACCTTGGAGCAATCACACACGTTGGTCAGGATGAACTAATTGCTGGTCGTGAAGCTGGTCTTCGCTTCAAGGCAGCTGGTGTAAAGAAGATTCTTTGCCCAATGCAAGAAGCAGCAAACATCGGTCTAAAGCAGCGTTGTGAAGGTGCACAGGAAACTCATGGAAACGTTGTTGAGTTCAACCTAGATGGCGGTCTTCAGGACATAACAGCTGCATCTGCAAAGATTAAGGCTGAATTGGAAGCTAACCCAGACTACGATGGCGTGTTCGCATTGAACGCTGACATCGCAGCTAAGGCAGTTCTTCCAGCAGTTACAGATCTAGGTGTAGAAATGTACATCGGAACTGTTGACATGTCAGCTGAAGCTCTAGATGCAATCAAGGCAGGAACAATCCAATTCGCGATTGACCAGCAGCAGTACGCACAGGGTTACCTATCGGTTGCCTTGCTATACCTAAACCTAACCAACGGTCACACCCTTGGTGGAGGTCTACCTATGTACACCGGTCCTGGCTTTGTTGACTCAACAAACG
>JBIIAT010000002.1:0-113325 GCA_044239775.1 Rhodoluna sp.
GGAATTGGTAGATCAATGCACGAGGAGCCACCGGTTTATAACTTCCGTACCAAGTTACTTGGACCCAAAGTAACCCCCGGACTTGCTGTTGCAATAGAGCCCATGGTGACCCAAGGGTCTAACAAGACCAAGGTGCTAGCCGATGGTTGGACAGTTGTTAGCAAAGACTCTTCCGATGCGTCCCACTGGGAGCATTCGGTGGCGGTTACGTCTTCTGGGATCTGGGTCTTGACCGCTCTAGATGGCGGAAAATCAAGGCTCGAGAGCCTGGGAGTGCCATTCGGGGGCCTTGGGGCCTAGAAATATAATTTCCATTTGGGCGTGTTTTAGCCTAGGCTAGGACTTTGGCGCTGTAAGAGCGAAATCCCATTTTTTGGATTTGTTTTTTGGTGCCTAAAACCAAGAAGATAAGTGAGGCTATGGCCAACAAAGACGGTGTCATTGAGATCGAGGGGTCTGTTGTTGAAGCACTCCCGAACGCAATGTTCAGAGTTGAGTTGACTAATGGTCACAAAGTTTTGGCTCACATCTCAGGAAAAATGCGTCAGCACTACATTCGTATTTTGCCTGAAGACAAAGTAATTGTTGAGCTAAGCACTTACGACCTCACCAGAGGTCGAATTATTTATCGCTACAAGTAAATCGGTTTTGGTAACACAAAACCCTAAACGAAGTAAGAGACATGAAGGTAAACCCAAGCGTCAAGAAGATCTGTGACAAGTGCAAGGTCATTCGTCGCCACGGTCGCGTCATGATCATCTGCGATAACCCTCGCCATAAACAGCGTCAGGGCTAGAGCTTCAAAACTAAATAGATCCAATAGCAGTACCGAGGTGAGAAATCACTTTACCTCCGGAGAAGGCCGGAGCCCGATTTAATCGGGATGGTATTGCTACAGACCTTCTGACAAACAGGAGTAATCCAAATGGCAAGAATTGCCGGTGTTGATATTCCACGCGACAAGCGTGTTGAAATCGCCCTAACCTACATCTACGGAATTGGCCCGACTCGTTCGGTCAAGACTCTAGAAGAAACCAAAATCGACAAGAACATTCGCGTCAAGGATCTATCCGATGACCAACTTGTCGCACTTCGTGATCACATCGAAGGAAACTTCAAAGTTGAAGGTGAGTTGCGACGTGACGTTGCTGCTGACATTCGTAGGAAAGTTGAAATTGGAAGTTACCAGGGTGTTCGCCACCGCAAGGGCCTGCCTGTTCACGGCCAGAGAACTAAGACCAACGCTCGTACCCGCAAGGGACCAAAGCGCACCGTAGCCGGCAAGAAGAAGGTGGCTCGCTAAGGCGGGTCACTCAAGGATTTAGGAGAAAATCATGGCAGCAGCTAAGACAGCAGCTAAGACCGCAGCTAAGGCGGCACCGAAGGGAGCAGCCCGCAAGCCACGTCGTAAAGAGAAGAAGAACGTGACTGTTGGTCAGGCACACATCAAGTCAACTTTCAACAACACAATCATTTCCATCACCGATCCATCCGGTGCTGTGATTTCCTGGTCCTCATCAGGTGATGTTGGATACAAGGGTTCTCGTAAGTCCACCCCATTCGCAGCTCAGCTAGCAGCCGAGAGCGCAGCGAAGAAGGCTCAGGAGCACGGACTAAAAAAGGTTGACGTTTTCGTAAAGGGACCTGGATCTGGTCGCGAAACTGCGATTCGTTCACTGCAAGCTGCCGGCCTTGAGGTTGGTTCAATTTCCGATGTGACCCCACAAGCTCACAACGGTTGCCGTCCACCAAAACGTCGTCGCGTCTAACACTAAAACTTAGCTTCAAGCAACAAACTGCCAAGTGGCCACTTGGCAGCCCCAACAAATGAGCATCAAATAGCGGATGCTCAGCTGAAAGGAACTACAGTGCTAATTGCACAGCGCCCCACACTAAACGAAGAAGTACTTTCTCCAAACCGCTCCAGGTTTGCTCTTGAGCCACTTGAGCCTGGTTTTGGATACACACTAGGAAACTCACTGCGTCGCACCCTGCTCTCCTCCATTCCGGGAGCGGCTGTTACCAACATCAGAATTGATGGCGTTAGCCACGAATTCTCGACTGTTGATTCAGTCAAGGAAGATGTGACCGAAATCATCTTGAACATCAAGGAGCTCGTTGTTTCTTCCGAGAACGACGCACCTGTTGTTGCACACCTAAAGAAGTCCACTGCCGGAACCGTAACAGCAGCTGACATTCAGGCTCCAGCCGGAGTTGAGATTCACAACCCAGAGCTAGTTATCGCTACCTTGACCGGTAAAGGCAAGTTCGAAGTTGAGCTAATCATTGAGCGTGGCCGTGGCTACGTTCAGGCTTCTCAGAACCGCAACCCTGACTCTGACCCAGGTGTTATCCCAATCGACTCGATCTACTCTCCAGTTTTGAAGGTCTCCTACCGCGTGGAGGCAACTCGTGCCGGTGAGTTCACAAACTTCGACAAGCTAATTGTTGATGTTGAGACCAAGAACTCAATGACGCCAAGAGACGCCGTTGCATCTGCTGGTTCAACTTTGGTTGAGCTATTTGGTCTTGCACGTGAGCTAAACATTGCAGCTGAGGGTATCGAAATTGGCCCGGCTCCTGTGGAGGCAACTTTGTCACCAGAGCTAGCTCTACCAATTGAGGAACTGGACCTAACAGTTCGCTCCTACAACTGCCTAAAGCGTGAGGGTATCAACACCGTAAGCGAGCTAATCGGCCTAACCGAAGAGCAGCTAATCAACATCAGAAACTTCGGATCCAAGTCAGTTGATGAGGTTCGCGACAAGTTGGTTTCTATGGGCCTAAGCCTGAAAGAGTCAGCGCCTGGTTTTGACGCTGCTTACTTCAGCTCTAACTACGAAGAGGACGACCGGGTCTAGGCCTGGAGCGTCAAGAAATACTAGAGGAGAAACAAAATGCCTACCCCAACCAAGGGTCCACGCCTAGGTGGCGGACCAGCTCACGAGAGAATGTTGCTTGCCAACATGGCTCGTTCGCTGTTTATCAACAAGTCTGTCACCACAACTGAGGTCAAGGCCAAGCGCCTTCGTCCAGTTGCTGAGAGGCTCGTAACCTTCGCAAAGCGTGGAGACCTTCACTCACGTAGACGCGTCATGCAGTCAATCACTGACAAAAACGTTGTTCACGAGCTGTTTGTAAACATTGCACCTCAGGTTGCTGAGCGTCAGGGTGGATACACCCGAATCACAAAGCTAGGTTTCCGCAAGGGCGACAACGCTCCAATGGCGGTAATCGAGTTGGTGCTTGACCCAGTTTCGCCAAAGAAAATGAACAAGAAGCCAAAGCTTGAAAATGCTGTTAAGGCTGCTCCAAAGTCGGAAGTTCCGGCCGAAGAAGTAGTAGCTGAAGAGGTTGTAGTAGAAACTCCAGCTGCTGAGGCAGAAGTTGTAGAAACTGCTGCGGAAGTAGTTGCAGAGACTCCAGCTGAGGAAACTCCCGCACCAGAAGCTGCTACCGAAGAGCCAGCAGCCGAGGCTGCTGCAGAAGCTCCTGCCGAAGAAGCTGCCGCTTCTGAAGAAGAGAGCAAGTAGTACTTAGAAATGACTAAACCCGTTGACCTGCCGGTCGACGGGTTTTGTCGTTACCGGATTGACTTTGGATATGACGGCACAGACTTTAGTGGCTTTGCCAAACAGCCAGGACTTCGCACCGTTCAAGCTGAGCTGGTAAAAGCGATTGCCGTTATCTTTGGCAAAGATAGCTCTGATTTTAAGCTTCGAATTGCTGGTCGGACTGATGCCGGGGTTCACGCTCAGCACCAAGTTGCGCACCTTGATCTAACCCCGACCCAGCTAAAGCGTATTGGTAGAAACCCAGATGTTGCAGGGCGAGTTAACACCGCCTTGCCACAAGACATTCGGGTTTATAGCTTTGAATTGGCTCCGGAGGGATTCGATGCCAGATACTCGGCAACCTTTAGGCGTTATAGATATCGAGTAGCCGATAAGAACTGCTTTGTTGATCCACTGGATGTTAGATACGTTTTGGAGGTCAAGCCAGAGCTGGATTTGAAGCTCATGAAGCAAGCGGCCAGGTTGCTGGTTGGACTTCATGACTTTGGTGGGTTTTGCAAACCGCGAGCTGGGGCAACGACGATTCGAAGACTACGTTCAGTCAAGATTTCTAGGAATCTCAATAAGGGTCGGATTATTGAAATCGAGCTCAAAGGTGATGCCTTCTGTCACAACATGGTTAGGTCTCTGGTCGGAGCTTTAGTCGCTGTTGGCAGAGGGCGAGCTACCGTCTTGGATGTTCAAAAGCGGCTCAAGTCTGGCTCTCGAGCAGGGTCCTTGAAGGTAGTTGCGGCTAAGGGTCTTAGCCTTATTGAGGTTGGTTACCCCAAGGACTCTAAGATGGGTTTGCAGGCCCAAAACACCCGTAAAAGAAGGGTTCTCGAGGAAAATTAGGGTTTGACCAAGCCACTTGGCAGGGGCTAAACTGTTATCTTGTTGCGGGTTTTAGGACCTTTGCAAAGTGAATCCAAGCCTCAAGGCTGGATACATGAAATCGACTAAGAAAAGTAAGGCAAATTAGCGTGCGTACGTATTCTCCAAAGGCTCACGAGCTAGACAACAATTGGCTGATCATTGACGCCACCGATGTTGTTCTGGGTCGTTTGGCAACTCAAGCCGCAACTTTGCTTCGTGGCAAGCACAAGCCAACCTTTGCTCCTCACATGGACAACGGAGATTTTGTCATTATTATCAACGCCGAGAAGGTTGCCCTAACCGGCTCTAAGCTGTTGCAGAAAAAGGCTTACCGTCACTCTGGCTACCCGGGTGGACTAACTGCAACCACATACGCTGAATTACTTGAGAAGACTCCAGAGAAGGCTGTTGAAAAAGCCATCCGCGGAATGATTCCAAAGAACTCTCTTGGTCGCGACCAGCTTGCCAAGCTAAAGGTATACAAGGGTAGCGAGCACCCGCACGCAGCCCAGAAGCCAACCAAATTTGTTATTGATCAGGTAGCCCAGTAATTACTGGCGACATAAGAAAACTAGAGGATCACCTTGCCTAAGAACGAAACCGAAGTAGAAGCTACTAACTACTCAACCGAGACTCCTGCAGAAGCAGTGAAGGCCGAGACCAAGAAAGTCCGCGCCCCGCTAACTGTTCCAGGTGCAGGTCTTGGTCGTCGCAAGGAAGCAATTGCAAGAGTTCGCATGGTTCCAGGTACTGGTGTCATCAAAGTAAACGGAAGAGCTCTTGATGAGTACTTCCCAAATAAGCTGCACCAGCAACTGGTTCAAGACCCGTTCACTGTTTTGGAGCTATCTGGTAGCTACGACGTAATTGCAAAGATTTCAGGTGGAGGAATTGCCGGTCAAGCCGGCGCACTGCGCCTAGGCATCTCTCGTGCTCTAAACGAGATCGACAAAGACAACAACCGCGCCACTCTAAAAAAGAGCGGCTTCCTTTCCCGCGACTCCCGAATCAAGGAGCGTAAGAAGGCTGGACTCAAGAAGGCTCGAAAGGCTTCTCAGTTCAGCAAGCGTTAATCTTTCAGAGATTTCGCTAACCTTTTTATCATGGCACGCCTATTTGGCACCGACGGAGTTAGAGGTCTCGCTAACCGAGACATTACTGCCGAATCCGCACTCAAGCTAGCCCAAGCTGCAGCTATTGTGCTGGGAGAGCAGTCAAGATCCAGAGGGCAAAAACCAATTGCGGTTATTGGCCGTGATCCTCGAATTTCCGGTGAGTTTTTAGCGGCGGCCATCTCCGCTGGGCTTGCAAGTAGCGGCGTTGATGTTTTTGACGCCGGGGTTATTCCAACCCCTGCGACTTCCTTTTTAACCGCCGACTTGGATGCAGATTTCGGTGTCATGATTTCTGCCTCACACAATCCAGCTCCAGACAATGGAATCAAGTTCTTCTCCCGCGGTGGGCACAAATTATCCGACGAGGTTGAAGACCAAATTGAGCAGGCTTTGTCAAAATCAGTTCTTACACCTATTGGAACAGAGATAGGCCACGTCCAAGAGTTCGCGGATGCCAAAGAGCGTTACCTGGTTCACCTGAGCAGCACACTACCTAATGACCTAGAGGGCATCAAAGTCGTGCTTGATTGCGCAAACGGCGCGGCCTCGGATATTTCCCCACAGGCTTTCAAAGACGCTGGAGCCCAAGTTTTTGTCATTGGCAATGACCCTGACGGTCACAACATTAACTTAGGTTGCGGCTCCACTCACCTCAGTGCTTTGCAAGCTGCTGTTTTGGAACACAAAGCCGATGTCGGTATTGCTCATGACGGAGATGCCGACCGCACGCTGGCAGTTGACGCAACGGGAGCAATTGTCGACGGTGATCAGATAATGGCGGTTTTGGCATTGGCTGCTAAGCAACGCGGGGATCTCGCAAGAAACACATTGGTTGCAACGGTGATGAGCAACTTGGGTCTTCGAATTGCCATGAAGCAGGCCGAGATTAATCTTATTGAAACCAAAGTTGGTGACCGCTACGTATTGGAAGAAATTAGAGAGGGCGGATACACACTAGGTGGAGAACAATCTGGCCACCTAATCTTCTCCAGGTTTGCTTCAACCGGTGACGGTATTTTGACCGGATTACAACTTCTGGCTCAAATGAAGTCAACCGGCAAGAGCCTAAAAGAACTAGCGGCTGTGATGAGCGTATACCCGCAAGTTCTAATAAATGTTCCAGGCGTTGATAAATCCAAGGTTGATTCCGATCCAGAGCTAAAGAAAGCCGTTTCAGAAGCAGAAGCTGAACTTGGTGAAAACGGCCGGGTGCTTCTTAGAGCTTCGGGAACCGAGCCGTTGGTTCGTGTAATGGTTGAGGCCAAAGACGCTGGAAGCGCCCAGAGCTGGGCGGAGCGAATAGCTCGAGTTGTTGAGAAGCAACTAAAGCTTTCTAAGTAGCATGCTTTCTACTTTGTGATTGTCGCCCTTATTCAACACCAGCGTTGCCCTGGATTTTGTGGGAAGGATGTTCTGAGTCAGGTTCGGTAGGTTTATGGTTTCCCATATTTCTTCGGCTTTGGCCAAGGCCTGTTCCATTGGCATCTGAGAATAGCGGTGGAAGTAGCTCTCTGGATTGGCAAAGGCCGATTCTCGAAGGGCGTGGAATCTGTTTAGAAACCACTTTGTTATGTTTGCCGTTTTTGCATCAACATAGATCTTAAAATCGAAAAAATCGCTCAAGGTAATGTCTTGATCTGGTCCAGGACCTTGAAGAACATTTAGTCCTTCAATGATTACAACATCTGGAGAGCTAACGGTTACCTGCTCGCCCGGCATGATGTCGTAGCTTAAGTGCGAATAGACCGGAGCTGAGACGTTTTCTTTACCACTTTTGATATCCGACACAAATTGAATCAGTGCCAACCGATCATAGGATTCTGGAAAGCCTTTACGGTGCATTAGCGAGCGTTTCTCGAGCTCAGCGTTTGGGTACAAGAATCCGTCAGTTGTAATCAGCTCAACTTTTGGAGTTCCATCCCAGCGTGCTAGTAGTTCACGAAGCAATCTTGAGACAGTTGATTTTCCAACAGCCACGGAACCGGCAACACCAATAATGAAGGGCACCCGCTTTGCTCTTTCGCCTAAGAAGTCGCTTGTTGCCCGATGCAGCTTGGAGTACTCAGATACGTATATGTTTAGAAATCGACTTAGCGGAAGGTAAACATCACTAACTTCTTGCAGATCCAGGAAGTCACCAAGACCACGAATCTGGGAGATTTCTGATTCCGTTAGTGGCTGTTCATTCGCTGTCCCAAGTTGCGACCAATCAGAGCGATCAATTTTCACAAAAGGAGTTAAGTTTCCTTGGTTTTTGGGGGAGGATTTGCTGGGAGAGCTCACAACAAGTCATTCTGCCGTAAAATTAGGGTATGTGTGGAATCGTTGGCTACGTAGGGCCGAAATCAACCAAAGATGTCATTCTCGGAGGATTACGTCGCCTGGAATACCGAGGCTATGACTCCGCGGGTATCTCAGTCATCACCGGTCACGGAACTCTAGAAACCAGAAAGAAAGCCGGCAAGCTAGACAACCTCATTGCCGACATTGAAGCTAATCCGCTGGAAGATTCCAAGACCGGAATTGGTCACACCAGGTGGGCCACTCACGGGGCTCCTACTGATCAAAACGCCCACCCGCATCTAGGTGGAGCTCGATCCAAGTTAGCTTTGATTCACAACGGGATCATCGAGAACTTTGCTGAACTGAAGCAGGAATTACTTGATTCGGGAACCAGTTTCGCAAGCGAAACCGATTCCGAGGTAGCGGCTCATTTGATTGCCAAAGAGTTTGAGAAATCTGGAGATTTACCGTTTGCGTTTGGTCAAGTTGTCAACCGGCTCCATGGAGCCTTTACTATTTTGATTATTCATGAGGATTTCCCAGACCTTATTCTTGCAGCGCGCAGAAACGCACCTTTAGTTATTGGACTTGGATCGGGTGAAAACTTCCTAGGTAGCGATGTGGCAGCCTTTGTTGAGCACACCAAGCGCGCAATCTCTGTAGGTCAAGATCAAATCGTGAGCTTGCGATCTGGTGAGGTCACGGTCACTAATTTTGATGGAACGCCAGCTGTCAGTAAAGAATTCACAATCGACTGGGATGCGTCGCAGGCATCAAAGGGCGGTTGGCCATCATTTATGGCCAAGGAAATCGCTGACCAACCTCAAGCTGTTGCCGACACCATGATGGGACGCATTAGTTCCGACGGTCTTGTAACACTGAGCGACTTGGACGCATTAGACAAAAAGTACTTCGACGAAATTGAACGCATAATTGTTGTCGCCTGTGGCACAGCAAGCTATGCCGGAGAAATTGCAAAGTACGCAATAGAAAAGTGGGCAAAGATTCCAGTTTCGGTGGAGTTAGCCCACGAGTTTAGATACCGAGATCCGATACTGACCACGAAAACCATGATTGTTGCAGTTAGCCAGTCGGGTGAAACGATGGACACTTTGATGGCCACTCGTTTTGCCAAGGAACAAGGAGCCAAGGTTCTAGCAATTTGTAATACGCAAGGTGCAACTCTGGCTCGGGAAAGCGATGCAGTTATTTACACCCACGCAGGTCCAGAAGTAGCGGTAGCTTCCACCAAGGCACTTACTGCCCAGATGACCGCCGTTTATTTGTTAGCTCTTTTCCTAGCGGCCAACAGAGCGGTACTAACTCGCAATGAACTCATGACTCTTGGAAAGCAACTCCTGAAGATTCCTGCTAAGGTCGAGCAAACTTTGACTTCTCTAGGTCAAGTTGCCGAGCTTGCCAAGAAAATGGAAAAAGTGAAGACTGTGCTGTTTTTGGGCAGGAACGTTGGTTATCCGGTGGCCATGGAGGGAGCCCTCAAGCTTAAAGAGCTTGCATACATCCACGCTGAAGGATTTGCCGCGGGTGAACTAAAGCACGGTCCAATAGCTCTAATCGAAAAAGACCAGCCAGTTATTGTGATTCTTCCAGCGCCACAAGATCCGTTGCACCCGAAGGTGGTGTCCAACATCCAGGAAATTAAGGCCCGAGGAGCGGAGGTAATTGCCATCGCAGTTGAGGGCGATACTGAGGTTGCCAACTATGCAGCAAACGTATGGTACGTTCCTGAAACTGAATGGCTAATGGCACCAATCCTGACCGTAATTCCCCTCCAGGCATTTGCAATGGAGCTTGCCACCGCTAAGGGTCTCGATGTCGATCAACCGAGGAACCTGGCAAAATCAGTCACGGTGGAGTAATGATTTTTGGAATCGGTGTTGATTTGGTTGACATCAGTAGATTCGAGAAAGCGCTCGAGCAAACACCCAAACTTCGAGACCGCTTATTCGCTGAGAGTGAGAGAAATCTTTCCACTCAATCCTTAGCAGCAAGATTTGCAGCCAAAGAGGCGCTAGTCAAAGCTTTAGGAAAAGCCAAAGGTCTTTCCTTCCAAGATGTCCATGTGGCAAAAAATCAGGACGGCAAGCCGTTTTTCGAGCTTGCTGGTGAAACCGAAAAGACCATAAAAGCTGAAGGAATTACTAATCTCCATCTTTCCCTGAGTCACGATGGCAACATAGCAGTCGCCTACGTAATAGCCGAGGTAACAAATTGAGATTCATCAAAATTGATTTGGAGGCCATTGCAGCAAATTACAAAACACTAAAGGCCCTTACCGGCACTGCTGTCTTGGCAATTGTGAAAGCAGAAGCTTTTGGCCACGGAATGATTGAGGTTTCAAAAAAACTTGAGTCAATTGGTGTTGACATGATGGGGACAGCTGATTTGGAAGAAGCAATGGCAATTCGAGAGGCCGGAATCAAATCTCCCATTTTGGCTTGGTTACACAGCAAAGACACGAAGTTCGAAGAAGCAATCATTAACGACATTCAACTGGGTGCTTCTTCCGTTACTACCGTGGAAAAGATTGCCGCTGCAGCGAAGAGTGTTGGCCAGGTAGCTAAGGTGCACCTAAAAGTCGACACTGGACTTGGTAGGAACGGCGCCGCTTTATCTGACTGGCCAGCTCTTATTGAAAAAGCTGTTGAGCTAAAAAATGCTGGCGCTATTGAACTAGTGGGTGTCTTTTCGCACCTTTCTGGAACCAGCGAGAAAGATGATCTGGAGCAGCTTCGAGTATTCGAAGCGGCTATCGAAACCGCCGCGAAGCTCGGAGCCTCATTCAAGGTTCGTCACATCGCAGCTAGCCAGGCAGCATTGCTTTATCCAAGCACCAGGTTAGACATGATTCGAGTCGGCGCTGCACTTTATGGAATCGACCCGAGCCCAGAAGCAGTTGCTAGACAACACGGTTTGCTACCTGCCATGAGAGTTACTTCTGAGGTGGTGCATGTAAAGAAGGTGCCCTCAGGTCACAGCGTTAGCTACGGATACCTACACAGCACCACCGGTGAGTCAACGCTTGCCCTAGTGCCCTTCGGTTATACCGAGGGTTTTCCAAGAGTTGCCACCGGTAAAGCGCAGGTGTCACTAAATGGCAAGAAATACACTGTGCTGGCCAGGGTGGCCATGGACCAGTTCATCTTGGATTTGGGAAGCGATAGCGCCGAAGTTGGTGACGAGGTTGTGATCATTGGCGATAGCACCAAGGGTGAGCCAACCGCTGAAGATCTCGCTAAAGCTGCCGGAACAATTAATTATGAAATTGTGACCAAGATGGGCGGCCGGGCAAAGCGGGTCTTTAGTTGAGTGAGTCAAGTCAGCTGAAGATTTTGATTGAGAACGAGCAGCAGATGCATAATCTCGGATTTCGGTTGGGCTCAATCTTGCAACCGGGAGATTTGGTATCGCTAAACGGCGTTTTGGGTGCTGGAAAAACAACTCTGACAAAAGCGATAGGTGAAGGCGCTGGTGTTCAAGGAGTTATATCTTCACCTACTTTCCTAATTGCTCGCACTCATCCAACAAATTCCGGTTCCCACTTTGTGCACATTGATGCCTATAGATTATCTTCCCCCAGTGAACTAGATGATCTTGATATCAATTACCCAAACTCAATTTCTGTAATTGAGTGGGGTCAGGGGTTCACTGATGGTCTTTCTGAATCAATTCTAGAAATACACATTGAAAGATTTCTTGAAACCGAAGAGCGCAGGTTGACTTTTTCTGGCCACGGTCGCTTTAGTGAAGTTGCTGAGCTGCTTGGAGAAACAACATGAAGCAAGTTTTTCTAGCGATAGACACTTCACAAGGTACCTCAGTCGCGGTGCTATTTGATGGTGAAGTTGCAGCAGAAGCTGCAGATTCCAATCCCATGCGTCACGCAGAGAACATCGGAACACTCATTGCCAGTTGCATTGAACAAGCTAGTGTAAAGGCTAGTGAGATTACCGATGTAGCCGTCGGCGTTGGCCCTGGCCCGTTCACGGGTTTAAGAGTTGGAATTGCTGCCGCCAAGATGTTTGCCGCGGGCTCGAAAGCTAGGCTTCACGGCGTTGGATCACTGGATGCGATTGCTTTTGAGCTCGGACTCGAGGAACCAACCCTTGTGATCTCAGATGCGAGAAGATCCGAAGTTTACTTCGGACTCTTTCAGGCAAAGAGCCCAAACGGTGTCCCACGGCGCCTGCAGGTGCCAGCAGTTGCCAAGCAAGCACAGGTCGAATCCAACCTCCAAAGCCAAGGTCAGCCCTATGAGCTAGTTCAGCGCCCAGTTTCAGCAGCGTCCATTGGACTGTTGGCTATCGCCATGCTTTCAGAGGGAGTAAACCCAGAGCCAATCCAGGCTAATTATTTGAGGGAACCCGACGCCACCCAGGCCAAGCCTAAGAAGGTGAGCGGTTGAGTCATCAAATCAGAATTGCCACGGAATCTGATCTAGGGCCCATCATGCAAATAGAGAAGGCATGTTTTGGCAATGACGCGTGGTCTAAATCAAACATGAAAAGCGAACTTGTGGCTCCTCACACAACTTATGTGGTGGCTGAACAAGGCGATTTGTTGATTGGCTATGCCGGACTTAGCAAACTTGCCAGCTCAACAAGTGCTGATATTCAAACCATTGCAGTTACCGATAGCCACCGGGGTTCAGGCATCGGTCGATTACTAATGCAGAGCCTTTTAGAGTTTGCAAAAAAGCAAGGTGCCAAAGATGTCTTCCTTGAGGTTCGTGAGGATAAGCCAATTCCTCAAGCGTTGTATGGATCTCTTGGTTTTGTGGCAATTGATCACCGTGAAAACTATTACCAACCAGATGGAGTGGCCGCAATTGTGATGCGACTTGATCTTGAACTAGGAACAAACAGCGCCCCGATTGTTTTAGGAATCGAAACGAGTTGTGATGAAACCGGAATCGGAATTGTTCAAGGCAACAAGTTACTTGCCAATGTCATTTCCTCTTCCATGGATCAGCACGCAAGATTTGGTGGCGTTGTGCCGGAGATAGCAGCTCGAGCACACTTGGAAGCGCTGGATTCAGTTCTTGCACAAGCCTTGAAGGACGCAAACATTTCGATCGATGATGTGGATGCTGTAGCAGTGACCAACGGTCCGGGATTAGCTGGAGCGCTTATGGTCGGAGTTGGTGCAGCTAAAGCGTTAGCCGTGGCACTAAACAAACCTATCTACGCCGTGAATCATTTGGTGGCTCATGTGGCGGTAGATATTTTGGAGCGCGGAAAGCTAGAGACGCCTACCGTGGCACTGCTAGTAAGTGGTGGCCATACCTCTTTATTGCTAGTTCGGGACATCCTGAACGATGTGGAATTGTTGGGCGAGACTGTTGATGACGCGGCCGGAGAGGCTTTTGACAAGGTGGCCCGAGTGCTGGGCTTGGCATATCCTGGTGGGCCTGAGATCGACAAGGCCGCAAAACAAGGCGATCCAAAGGCAATCAAGTTCCCAAGGGGACTTAGCCTTCCTAAGGACATGGATCAAAACCGCTACAACTTCAGCTTTTCTGGCCTGAAAACAGCAGTAGCCAGACACGTAGAACGAGCTGAATCACAGGGAGAAACAATCTCTGTCCCGGACGTTGCGGCATCTTTTCGAGAAGCGGTAGTGGATGTATTGGTTACCAAGGCAGTTAATGCTTGCTTGGAAAACAAAGTCCCACGATTGATTCTTGGCGGAGGGGTTGTTGCTAATTTCAGACTTCGGGAAGTCGCAGCCGATAGATGCGAAGAAGCTGGGATTGAGCTACGAATCCCTGCATTTTCTTTATGCACAGACAACGGGGCAATGATTGCTTCCCTTGGCGCTCAAATGGTTATGACAGGAGTTAAACCAAATAATCTAGATTTTGGGGTTTACTCGACTACTGCGTTCTAACCTCTAAGTGGCAAAGCAATACCAATTGCTGTGAATACGCCACCAAAAACTTGATTGACACGTTTCCCAAATTTTGCCAAAGCAGGTTTCAAAGTGTTAGCCAGCGAAGCAACCACGTATTCGTAGACAAATTCGATGACAACAAACGTTAGGGCCATGACAACAAACTGCGAGACAAGAGAAATTTCAGGATCTATAAACTGAGGCAGGAATGCCACGAAAAACAATATTCCTTTTGGATTTGTAAGGGCAGCTAATGCACCTTGTCTAAACAGGTGGGAGTTTCTTACCTCTTTCACTGGAGTCGTTTCTTGTGTGCCAATAACCGGTGAACGCCAAACTGAGATACCTAGCCAGATCAAGTACGCTCCACCGACAAATTTCAAAACTGTGAGGATTTCAACCGAAGCTGCAAGCAGGGCACCGATGCCAAACATTGATAAGGCAATAACAGTTGCAAAACCAATCGAGCCTCCGAAAATAGTCGAAAGTGTTCTTCGCCTGCCATAAATAGCCCCGTGAGTTAGGGCCAATAGGCCGTTTGGGCCCGGGGTAAGGGTCAAGCCAGTAACTGCCAGAAGGTAAACAACCCAGTTCCCAAATTCCATTTCGCTAGTACCTTGACCCAATTTCGCTAACTGACGTTACATGCGCTTGGTCACCGTGCGCCCCGAGTGAGTCCAAAATACGGACTTCTCCTTGTATCAGAGCCATAGCATTTCTCCTGGGTTCGAGTGGGAATTGTTCCAATTATGGCGGTTCCAAAAAAGATGGCCAACACTCTCCTTTTTCTACTCACAGCCTACTAACAGCTAAACCGGAGTCATTCCCCAGACTGAGGTGCTCAAATGGGAATAGGTAAACAAACAGAAGGAGCCACAAATGGCCGAAAAAGACAAGAAGTTCGATTTCACAAAACTAAACACCCTCGCGGTTGTTTCCATCGCCTCAGCCCTTACCTCTATAGGAGCAGTGGCGGCAATCATTACCGGCCACGTGGCTCTAACTCAGATCAAGAAATCTGGGGAGAGCGGCCGAGGTTTAGCACTAGCTGGAACCATAGTCGGCTACGTGACTATCGCTCTATGGGTGCTTACCACAATCGGATTCGTCCTTGCAGGAGCTTACTTGCGCGGCATGTACGGCATGGATATGGGACCTCGAATGGGCAGGGACTGGTAACAAAAAACTTCTAGTCAGCTGATGGGTTGCGTGACTAGCACTCGGTGGGCGTCGTCCACTCTGGTAACAATCAGAGTGGCGGCGCCTTCCCCTTTGGGGGATAGTTCACGCCTTAGATCCTCAGGTGAAATGTCAGAGCCTCGTTTCTTGATTTCCAAAATTCCGATTCCATTTTTTTTGACATAGGCCTTGAGCTGCTTGCGATCAAAGACAAGATTGTCAACAATCTCAAAGCCACGGACCCAAGGCGAACTGATTTTCTCGTCGGAGGTAAGGTAGGCAATGTCGGGGCTGATTATCTGAAGCCCCAGCGGTTTGGCAAAATCTGAAATCAATCTTGAGCGAATCAATGAGTTATCAGGCTCGTAAATGTATTTTGCTAACTCACCAACTGGCGCGTTAGAACTAGCGCTTTCTGAAGAAGTTATTTCTTGATGACCATTGCTATCAATTAGCAATGCCGAGCGAACCACACCTTCTCGTTTCAAAGAACCAAACCATAGACCCAGCTCAACTAAATCACCGTCGATAGAAACCCACTGTGCTTCAGCGTCTTTTGGAATCTGTCGATGATCGTGACCTGGACCAAGTTTTATGCCGGTTGGTTTTTTGCGGGCCGCATCCAGACAGAACTCAAAGTTCGGAGAGTAGTTTGCTGGATCAAATATCCGCTTCGCGGAAGCTTTTTTTGCTCCTTTGAGATCTCTCCTGGCGGGGTCAAAAAACAGCGACTCGAATTGATCCAAATCCAGCTCTTGAACATCAGCCAATTCAACCGTGACGTTTTCAAACGGAGCAAGGTTGTAGGTTGCTACGGCTGCGGTAACCTCATCAATCTCGAAGGCTCTTACTTCAAGATCCAATGCCGCCATGGCCATGGCTTCGGCGCCTATGCCACAACCCAAGTCGGCAACTTGGCTGATGCCAGCAGTGCGAAATCTTCCGGCGTGCAGCGCAGCGACTTTCAGTCTTGATGCCTGCTCCAAGCCAGCCTCGGTAAAGAGCATCCGGTTGGCAAAATCGCCAAACTTGGCTACCGCCCGCTTTCTTAGCTTGGCCTGGGTCAGGGCGGCTGCCACCGTTAGGGGGTCATGGCCGGCTTTTCGAAGTCGGGCCACCAACTTGAGCACGTCAGTATCCGAGGAGTAGTCGAGCTCCTCAAGAAGTAACTGGCCACCGGGGCTAGCTAGCCTTATAAAGTCCTCGCGCTCCATCGCTTCAGGCTACCAACCCCGCCTTGGCTGGCCACCAAATCCCGTGCTATTGTTGATTAGCACTCTCACCTTGAGTGTGCTAATTCATCCAAAACTTAGAAAAAGAAGAGGTCATAATGTCGGTTTCAATTAAGCCGCTTGAAGATCGCATTGTTGTGCGGCCAGTAGCCGCCGAGCAGGTAACAGCTTCAGGACTTGTAATTCCTGACACCGCTCAGGAGAAGCCCCAAGAGGCAGAGGTTATTGCCGTTGGCCCAGGACGCGTTGATGACAAGGGAGTACGTATCCCGGTTGATGTATCAGTAGGCGACATGGTGATTTTCTCAAAGTACGGAGGCACTGAGCTTAAGTACAACAACGAGGAATACCTCGTGCTATCAGCTCGTGACGTACTGGCGATAGTCACCAAGTAGACACTTTCTAGATAACCCCACAGGCCTGCTTGCCTGTGGGGTTTTCATTTACCCCTAGATTTAGTGTGTGAGTGATAAAGCAGTAGGAAAAGGAATTGGCTACGGACTTTCTGCATACCTGATCTGGGGCTCTTTTCCAATAGTTATTGCAGCACTTTCTTTCGCCGAGCCATTTGAAATTGTCGTGTGGCGAGTAATCTTTGGATTCGTTTTTGGAATTGGTGCAATTTTGATTACCAGAAAGTTTGCTGATTACCGCGCAGTTTTTAGTCAACCCAAACAACTACTTTGGATATCAATTGCAGCAGTAGTTATCTACATCAACTGGCAAGTCTATGTTTTTGCCGTTGCCGACGGGCATGTAATAGAAGCCTCGCTTGGTTATTTCATTAACCCACTGGTGACAATAGCGCTCGCGACAATATTCCTTAAAGAAAAGCTAAACCTATTTCAATGGATAGCAGTTGGACTCGGGACTTCCGCAGTTTTGGTGATGACTTTTAGTCTTGGCCAGCCGCCAATCATTGCTTTGGTCCTCGCTCTGTCTTTTGGTATCTATGGTCTCGCTAAAAATCGCTTGGGCGGAAAAGTCTCAGCCCTAAATAGCTTCACTATTGAAACAACAATGCTGCTGCCTTTGGGTATTGCCCAACTAGTGTTTCTAGCAACTTTCTCTGGGATTCAATTTGGATCGGCCGGGTTGTTACCTTCTCTTGGCTTAGCAGCCTATGGATTCCTAACGGCTATTCCTTTATTGCTTTTTGGCGCTGCCGCGAAGCGCGTCCCGCTAAGTTACATAGGGTTTATGCAGTATTTGACACCGACGCTACAGTTCTTGCTGGGCCTCTTCTATTTTCAGGAGCCCATGGCTCCAGCTCGCTGGTTCGGTTTCATTATGGTTTGGTTTGCCCTGGCCATTTTGTCATTCGATGCTCTGAGGCAGTTAACCAACAAGGGAAAGCAAACAACCCCTCAGATTTCCTAAGAGAGACCTATTCCAGATTTTGAAACCGAATTGTAATAAAGCCAAAAAGCTGCTTTTGGCAACTGATTTCGAAGCAAATCGTCCACTTAAGCGACAAAAAGAGGGTTTTTTGGCTGTTTTTGGTCGATTTCAAAGCTGCGAATTCCTGAAGAGTCAAGTGGGGCTTGAAGGCTATGGTTTTCGAAACTTCCCCAATCTATACTTGGGAACTTGAACCATATTCTTCGGAAGTGGTTCAAACCCCATTATATAAAGGAGAAAAATGAGCTCATTTTCATTCTCTCGTCGTAACAGAAAGACCGCTACCGCAGTTGCAACTCTTGCTGCTGCTGCATTGGTTCTTTCTGGTTGCGCAGCAACCGGAGACGGTGGCGCTGCTGGCGGCGAGCTAACACTAAAGATCGGTACTGCACTTCCGCAGTCCGGTAACCTTGCCTTCCTAGGCCCACCTGAAGAAGCTGGTGTTGCCCTTGCTATCAAGGACATCAACGAAGCTGACAAGGGTGTACAGGTCGAAGTTACTTGGGGAGACTCTGGTGACACAGACAACAAGGCATACGAGACCACGATTCCTAAACTTCTAAACGAAGGAGTTAACGCAATCATTGGTGCTGCTTCATCTGGTACTTCATTGCAGTTCATTGACCAGGTTGTTGGTGCTGGAGTAATTCAGTTCTCACCTGCTAACACTTCTGCAGCGCTGACTACCTACGAAGACAAGGGACTGTACTTCCGTACTGCACCTTCTGACGTTCTACAGGGTGAGGTTCTTGGTAACCTAATCGCTGCGGATGGTAACGAGACACTAGGAATGATCGTTCTAAACGACTCCTACGGAACTGGTCTTGCCAGTTTCGTAACTGAGGCTTTCGAAGCTGCAGGTGGAAAAGTTGTAGCTGCACCGACATACAACACCGGTGACACTACCTTTACATCTCAGATTGCAGCAGTTCTTGCAGAAAGCCCAGACGCGATTGCTCTGATTACTTTCGAAGAAGTAAAGACCATTATTCCTGGTCTAAGCGGATTCCCAGCCGACAAGCTTTACTTTGTTGATGGAAACCTAGCTAACTTCAAGGACTTTGCACCTGGTACTCTAACTGGTGCAAAAGGAACTCTTCCAGGCTTGGACATTGAGACCATTCCTGAGTTCCTAACCAAGATGAACGACAACTGGGTAGCAGAAGGTAACGCTGACCTAGACGGCGTTTACTCATACGGACCAGAGTCATACGACGCAGTTGTTCTACTAGCTCTTGCAGCTCTTGCTGCCGGATCAGTAGAGGGCGTTGACATGGCCGGCAAGCTTCAGGAAGTTTCTGGAGGTTCCGGTTCAGGTACCAAGTGCACCAGCTTTGCTGAGTGTGCTGACATCATCATTGGCGGCGGAGTCGCTGACTACGATGGTGTTTCGGGTCCAATCACATTCGATGACAATGGTGACCCAACTGAGGCGAGCATCGGTATTTACGTCTACAAGGACGACAACACCTACGTTCCATTCAAGTAAGCATCATTTAGAAAAACCCCCGGGAGAAATCCCGGGGGTTTTTTACTTTTGAAAGTTCTTTACTCGCCTAGAGTACCGAGGTAGAGCCCAATGACCTTCGGGTCCTTGAGTAGATCACGGCCGCTGCCTACAACGGCATCCTTGCCTTGATCCAGCACATACGCTCGGTCTGAGATTTGAAGGCAACGACGAGCATTTTGTTCAACCATAATGGTTGTCACCCCGACTTTATTGATTTCGGAGACACGTATGAAAGCTTCGTCTTGTCTTACCGGAGAAAGACCAGCCGATGGCTCATCCAATAGCAAGACCTTAGGATCCATCATCAAGGCCCGGCTCATTGCGACCATTTGGCGCTCTCCGCCGGATAGCGATCCTGCACGTTGCTTGAGCCTCTTACCGAGCTCAGCGAAGATGCTTGTCACAAACTCCAAGCGCTCTGGGTAACTCTTAGGGTCTTGGAACAAACCCATTTGAAGGTTTTCTTCAATGGTTAGTGAAGGAAACACATTGTTGTTTTGAGGTACATAACCGACCCCTTTTGCTACAAGTTGGTTGGCTTTTAGATTCGCGATAGATTCCCCGTTCAGAAGAATTTCACCCTCGCGCACCTTGACTAGTCCAAAAATCGCCTTTAGCAGTGTTGATTTACCCGCTCCATTTGGACCGATTATTCCAACAAGCTCGCCTTGATTTGCAAAGAAGTTTGCTCCATTCAAGATATTTACTCCGGGCAAATAACCCGCGACCAATGACTTGGTCTCAATTACTGGAACTATTGCCATGACCTACTTCTTTCCTTTTGTTGGAAGAGTTATGCGTCCTGTGACTGCTCCTAAGTCAGTGTCTTGGTGGGAACCAAGATATGCATCAATTACTGCAGGATCCTTCATGACCTGTTCGGGGGGCCCCTCGGCAACTACTCGACCCTCGGCCATTACAACTACCCAGTCAGCGATGTGTCTTACCATGTGCATGTCATGCTCAACAAACAATACAGTCATGCCTTCGTTTTTGAGAGCGAGTACGTGCTCAAGAAGGGACTGAGTAAGGGCTGGGTTTACTCCAGCCATTGGCTCATCTAGCATCACCAAAACCGGGTCGGTCATTAAAGCACGAGCCATCTCAAGGAGCTTACGTTGGCCGCCAGAAAGGCTGGCAGCAAAGTCATCCTTTTTGGCATCTAGCTTGAATCTCTTCAGCAGCTCTAGCGCTTTTTCCTCAATTTCTTGCTCTTTCGCCTTCCAAAGGAAAGGGAAAATTGAGTACATCAACTTCTCACCACGCTGATCCTTGGCGCCAAGTTTCATGTTCTGCAAAACAGTTAGCAGGCTAAGTGCCTTGGTTAGCTGGAATGTGCGGACTTGACCCATCTGGGCGACCTTGAATGCAGGAATACCCGCAAGGGATTTTCCAGCAAAGTTCCAAGTCCCAGTATCTGGCTTATCAAAACCAGTCAACAAGTTAAACAGAGTCGTCTTTCCTGCGCCGTTTGGACCAATCAGAGCCGTGATAGCACCCCTAGGAATCTCGAGGTGCTCAACGTCAACAGCAACAAGGCCGCCAAACTTGCGCGAGACATTGTCGATTGTGACAATTGGGTCAACTTTTGCGACGCCAGGACGAATTGTTCCGGCGTGAAGTCCAGTTGATTTTGTTACAGAATTGGTTGGAAGTTTTGCGCTACTACTTGACAAAAGTTAGCTCCTTTTTGTCCCCAAGTATTCCTTGAGGACGATAAATAACTAGAAGCATTAGCCCCACTCCCACCAAGATGAACCTGATTGTTGATGCTTGAATGCTTGTAATGAATGGGAGTATCCCACTTGAGACAAGCTGCGGTAGCAAGTTCGACAAGAAAGCCTGTAGCACCCAGAAAATAACGGCTCCCAGCACCGGACCAAAGATTGTTGCGGCTCCACCGAGAAGCAGCGCCGTCCACACAAAAAATGTCAGCGAAGTTACGTAAACACCTGGGTTTACGGCTGAAGGCAAAGCGTAAATGATTCCACCCAAAGAACCAAAGAGACCACCGATTATCAACGCTTGCATTTTGTAAGCAAAAACGTTCTTTCCTAGGGCTCGAACTGCATCCTCATCTTCACGAATACCCTTTATTACTCGACCCCAAGGGCTCTTCATTAGAAGAAGCAGCAAGAATGCGCAGATAAACAGCGTGATTAGACCCAATATGAGCACCCAAAGCTCGATGTTGTTGTAAGTCCATGGCCCGAATCCATAGTCACCCTCTGGGAATGGATTGGCGGCCCGGAAGCTGCTGTGATATCCAGAAAGGCCATCAGCGCTACCGGTGACACCAACAAAAACGTTCGTAAGGAACAGAAGTCGAAGTATCTCGGCAGCAGCGATTGTGACAATAGCCAGATAATCTCCTCTAAGGCGAAGCGTAGGAATTCCTAGAAGTAGTGAGAAAACAACTGAACATACCAGGCTCACCAAGATTCCTTGCCACCAGCTAAAGCCGAAGGTGAGAATCGAGATCGCATATCCGTAAGCCCCAATCGCCATGAAGCCTGCGATACCAAAGTTAAGCAGACCAGCAAATCCAAAATGCATCGCAAGGCCTAAAGCGGCAAGCGCGAAGGCCATGGTTGCTGGGCTCAGTAGCCCTTGAGCGGTGTTGGATAAAATCGCAGACCAGTCCATAGCTTTTACCTAACCTATTCGTTCTTTTCGCCCCAGGATTCCCTGTGGTCGAACTAGCAATATCACAATGAGTACGACCAAAGCACCTACGTACTTCAGGTCCGCAGGAATTACAAGGCTCGAAAGTTCCACCAACATACCCACCACCAAAGCGCCGAGTAGAGCACCAAAAGCCGTTCCAAGTCCACCAAGGGTGACCGCAGCAAAAATCAACAACAGGATCTGAGCACCCATGTCCCACTTGATACCTGGTCTGAAGTAAGCCCACAAAACGCCCGCTAGACCCGCAAGCCCCGCTGCGACAATCCAAACCGTCCTTATGACCCGGTCGACATCAATACCAGATGCGGCAGCTAAGTCGGGGTTATCAGAAATAGCGCGGGTAGCTTTACCTGTTTTGGTGCTTAGGAGCCACCAAGCGAAGCCAATGATTACAACAAGACTCAAAACCATCGAGGCCATGTCAATGACACTTAGTGCGGTTGCCCCAAACAACTTGATTTTAGGTGAGTCAAAACCAGGAAGCTGCGTAGTTCCTCCTCCAACAAAGAATTGGAACAGGTAACGAACAGCTAGGGATAGTCCAATCGATACAATCATCAATTGAACTAGACCAAGTCCACGTCTTCGGAGAGGACGCCAAAGACCTGAGTCCAGACCCCAACCCATTAGTCCGCTGATGACAATCGCTGCTGGAATTGCCACCCATATAGGAAGTGACAGGACTCCACCTAGGAAGAATGCGGTGATAGCACCGAAGGTAACCATTTCGGCGTGGGCGAAGTTTGATAGCCCGGTTGTTCCAAATACTAGCGATAGACCTACCGAAGCCAGACCAAGCATTAGCCCAAAGTTCAAACCGTATACTACTCGCGCAATCACTTGATCAAACAGGCTTACAACAATTCTTTCGCCTTCGCCGATAAAGAAGTTCTTGGTTACGCGACCAGATGGGCCAATTTCAACCGATTGCTCGGCTCCGCCTTCTTCGATGACGGCAATACCAGAAGGCAGACTCTCTTGATCAAGCGTTACGGTATATCCAGCTTTCTCAGGAACACCGATGTACCACTTGCCCTCAGCGTCAGTAACTGTTTCAGCGGTGTAACCTCCCCCGGACACCACAATTCGAACTCCTTCAAGGGCGATTCCTTCGTTTTTGACGTTACCAACGACGCTGAAGGGTAATTCTGTTCCGACTTCATCGCCAGATGCGCTGGAGGCGAATAGACCGCCAAAAGATATAGAGGCCACAACGGCCAGCATCAATAGCTGAAGCCACTTCTTTGAACCTTTTCTGGCTTCTGAGAGGATCAACGTGTCTCCATGTCGTTTCTGGGCATCGATGCCCTACCTAAGCATTTGTCCCAATTTTCAGGGGTTACCAAAGAATAGCACTGTATTAAGAGGTGATAAAAAACTAGACTAGGAGAACGTTACTGAAACCAACCTAAAGTTAGGCACCAAATGGCCCAGTCAGACCCCTTTGGCCTAGTTGGTCTGACCTACGATGACGTCCTTCTCCTTCCCGGCGAATCAGATGTGGTCCCGTCTCAGGTGAGTACCAAAACTCGGGTGACCAAAAGAGTCGAAATCAACATCCCTCTGCTTTCTTCTGCCATGGACACCGTTACCGAGGCAAGGCTTGCCATAGCCATGGCTAGACAAGGTGGAATCGGTGTTTTGCACCGGAACCTCTCTTTGGAAGACCAAGCCAGCCAGGTGGATCTAGTAAAGAGGTCAGAAGCTGGCATGATCACTCATCCAGTAACTATTGGACCGCTAGCGACAATTCAAGAGGTAGATGATCTTTGCGGCAAATTCCGAGTGTCCGGGTTGCCTGTTATTGACGAGGATGGACTGCTCCTTGGCATTGTGACCAACCGCGACATGAGATTTGTGCTCGATGTGCAACGAACCACTACTTTGGTCAAGGACGTAATGACACCCATGCCACTGGTCACCGCACCGGTAGGGATTGTTCCAGATAAAGCGATTGCAATTTTTGCCCAACACCGCATTGAGAAGTTGCCACTGGTTGACGATAGAGGAAAACTTCGCGGACTAATTACTGTCAAGGATTTTGACAAGAGTGAAAAGTATCCTTTGGCATCCAAAGACATTGGTGGAAGATTGCTTGTTGCGGCCGCGGTTGGTGTTGGTAACGATGCCTGGGAGAGATCAATGGCACTTGTTGACGCTGGTGTTGACATTTTGGTTGTTGACACAGCCCACGGTCACAACAAAGCGGTTTTGGAAATGGTTGCCAAGCTCAAAGCAGAACCATTCGCAAAAAATGTTGATGTTGTCGGAGGCAACGTAGCAACAAGAGAGGGTGCGCAGGCACTAGTTGACGCGGGAGCCGACGGCGTAAAGGTCGGAGTTGGTCCAGGATCAATTTGCACCACGCGAGTAGTCGCCGGTGTTGGTGTTCCACAGATCACCGCGGTGTATCAAGCAAGCCTGGCTTGCAAGCCAGCTGGTGTTCCAGTTATTGCCGACGGCGGATTGCAATTTTCTGGAGACATCCCGAAGGCTCTGGTTGCTGGGGCCAACGCCGTGATGATTGGTTCCCTGCTTGCCGGTACCGACGAGGCGCCAGGTGAAATAACCTTCGTAGGCGGCAAGCAATACAAGACGTATAGAGGTATGGGTTCCCTTGGAGCCATGCAGTCCAGGGGAGAGGGCCAGAGCTACTCCAAAGATCGTTACTTCCAAGACGATGTATTGCGCGAAGACAAGCTTGTTCCAGAAGGTATCGAGGGGCAGGTTCCCTACCGTGGCTCAGTAGCTTCCGTAACCCACCAACTAATTGGTGGATTGCGGGCATCAATGGGCTACGTTGGTGGCTCTACCATCCCTGAACTTCAGCAAAAAGGAAAGTTTGTTCGCATTACAGCTGCGGGACTCAAAGAGTCACACCCGCACGATGTCCAAATGACCATTGAAGCCCCGAACTACGGAACTCGCTAGGAAGTAGATTCATGACCGAAATAGAAATTGGAAGAAACAAGCGCGCCAAGAGTGCCTACGCTTTTGATGACATCGCAATCGTCCCAACCAGACGAACACGCGATCCAAAAGATGTGTCAACCAGTTGGTCAATTGACGCCTACCAGTTCTCAATGCCGATTCTCGCGGCACCAATGGACTCGGTGATGTCCCCAGACACTGCTATTGAAATGGGAAAACTAGGCGGACTAGGTGTTTTGGATTTGGAAGGTCTCTGGACCAGGTATGACAAGCCAGAAAAACTCCTTGAGGAAATTTCTAAGCTCAAAGAGTCCGAAGCCACCGCAAGAATGCAACAGATTTATGCTGAGCCGATTAAGCCAGAACTAATTCGCGATCGCATTGCACAAATTAGAGCCGGTGGAGTCACCGTTTCAGCGGCGCTATCACCGCAGCGAACAGTTCAGTTCAGCGATGTGGTTCTCAAGGCTGGCGTTGACCTTTTTGTCATTCGCGGAAACACTGTCTCAGCAGAGCATGTTGCCAAAGACTCAGAGCCCTTGAACTTGAAAAAGTTCATCTACGAGCTGGATGTCCCTGTAATTGTTGGAGGGGTAGCAAACTACACCGCAGCCTTGCACCTAATGCGCACCGGTGCAGCGGGAGTGCTGGTTGGCTTTGGTGGTGGCGCCGCCTCCACAACCCGCGCGGTTTTGGGTATCCACGCCCCGATGGCCACTGCGGTAGCCGATGTTGCCGGGGCTAGACGTGACTATATGGACGAGTCCGGAGGCCGCTATGTTCACGTCATTGCCGATGGTGGCCTTGGAACTTCAGGAGACGTAGTGAAGGCAATCTCCTGCGGAGCAGACGCCGTGATGCTGGGATCAATTCTTGCCCGATCCAAAGACGCTCCAGGACGGGGCTGGCACTGGGGTCAAGAGACCTTCCATCCAGAACTTCCAAGAGGTAACCGAGTGCGCGTTGAGCAAACTGGATCACTAAAACAGATCCTTAAGGGGCCCTCTTCTTCAGCCGATGGTGCATCAAACATCGTCGGAGCACTAGCTCGATCCATGGCAACCACCGGTTATTCCGATCTAAAAGAGTTTCAACGCGTTGAAGTTGTAATTGCGCCATACACCAAGAGCTAATGACTAACCCGACCTGGTCCCAGGTAGCAAGAAGACCAAAGTGGATTGTGGGATTGTTTTTGGCGCTCGCGGTGGCCGCGGTCTTTGCTTTGTTAGGTCAGTGGCAGCTAGAAAGATCCTTCACAGAAGTTGAACCAGAAGATCAATCTCAATTACCACTTGTTCTTGTTGACTCAGAAAAGCCCGGAGAGCCACTAACTGCAGCAGCGGCAAACAAGTTTGTTCAGGCTGAAATTTTTGTAGACACTGAGAACGTTTTTATCGTTGCCAATCGTTTGCAGCGTTTAGCAGACCAAGTCGTCCCGGGGTATTGGGTTATCGCAAATTCTGGTGTGCTGTTAGAAGACGGGGACTCAACGGCGAGCTTGAGTGTTGGTATTGGATTTGCCGAAACCCTTTCAGCTGCAGAAGCCGCAAGAGCGGAATTGATGGATTCGATTCAAGCTCAAGCGTTTCTGGAACAGACAGGTAGGTATCTGCAAACCGAAGGGCCAGAAGCTCTGCCCGACCCAGCTAAACCCTACTTGTTGGAAAGTTTTTCTCTTTCGCAGCTGGTCAATTTGTATACAGGGTCAGATGTTGAAAGCCTTGCTGGCTTCATGGTCTTAGATGCCGAGCCGGGCTTTGGGTTGGAGCGGATTGTGATTGCTCCACCTGAGGCGGGAACTGAAGTGAATTGGTTGACCCTGTTTTATGCGCTCGAGTGGGCGCTATTTGCTGGATTTGCAGTTTTTTTGTGGTGGCGCCTAGTTGAAGATCGACGGATCAGGGAAATTCAAGACCGCACAAGTAGGGCAGATTAGCCTGAGATTGCATTAGGTAAACTTGGAACATGCAAAGACCAATCCACCAGCTTCAGGTTCCTGCAATTCGATCTGCTTTGAAGCTTTATAAGGTCTCTTCGTTTATTACCGGCATTTTCTTACTTCTACTTATGGCCACTTGGGGGCTTAGAAGACTAGGGGTAGTTTCGTTCGGCAGCCTTATTGGGTATGACTTGTGGATATTTGGGCCAAATGGATTTCTCACCGCAGAGCCATATCTCAACGAAGGTGAAGGTATGCCTGAAACAGGCCTGAGCCTAACTGTTGCAATTTTGGTGGTGCACGGCTGGCTGTATGTGTTGTACCTGTTTGCCGATTTCCGAGTGTGGACTCTGATGCGATGGAGTTTCATGAGATTTTTAATTATTGCCGCAGGTGGTGTGGTGCCATTTCTTTCCTTCATCACCGAAAAGCACTATGCCGAACTAGCAGAGAAGCAAATTGCCGATTCGCTCTCAGGAGTAAAAAATTAGCCGGCCAGTTCTCGTTGTTGATTTTGGTGCCCAGTATGCCCAGCTAATTGCAAGGCGAGTTCGCGAAGCAGGTGTTTACTCCGAAATTGTTGCCCACAGCGTTACTGCCGCCGAGATTGAAGCCAAGAACCCCCTAGCAATAATTTTGTCCGGAGGGCCATCGAGTGTTTACGAACCCGCTTCTCCAAAACTTGACGCCAAGATTCTTGAACTTGGAATTCCAATCTTGGGAATTTGCTACGGTTTTCAAACTTTGGCTCAACTACTTGGTGGCCAAGTAGATAAAACTGGCAAGCGTGAGTATGGCGCTACCAACCTCAAGGTTTCTTCAGCTGGGCAGATACTGTCTGGTCAACCGGATTCACAAATCTGCTGGATGAGCCACGGTGATCAGGTTGTTAAAGCCCCGGCTGGGTTTGAAGTTTTGGCTTCGACAGAGACAACACCCGTTGCCGCTTTTGCCTCATCGATCAAGAAAATATACGGCGTTCAATGGCACCCGGAAGTGAAGCACTCTGATTTTGGACAGAACGTTTTGGAAAACTTTCTACACAATGCTGCCGGCATCACACCGGACTGGAACTCAAACAACGTAATCACCGAGCAGGTCGAAAAAATCAAGAAGCAGGTTGGCTCGGGAAGAGTAATTTGCGGCCTATCTGGAGGTGTGGACTCAGCTGTTGCGGCAGCCCTGGTTCACAAAGCAGTGGGTGACCAGTTGGTAGCGGTGTTTGTAGATCATGGACTACTTCGCGAAGGTGAGGCCGAGCAGGTCGAGCGCGACTACGTTGCAGCAACTGGAATAAGACTGGTTACCGTCAATGCCGAACAGAGATTCCTCAGCGCTCTTAGTGGGGTAACTGATCCAGAGACCAAGAGAAAAATTATTGGGCGAGAGTTTATTCGTGCCTTCGAGGAAGCCCAAGAAGATCTAATGAAAGAGGCAAGCTCTGCCAATGAAGAGATCAAGTTTTTGGTCCAGGGGACTTTGTATCCAGACGTAGTTGAATCCGGCGGCGGCGCAACCGCTGGAATTAAGTCCCATCACAACGTTGGTGGCCTTCCAGAAGATTTGAAGTTTGAACTCGTCGAACCACTTAGAACCTTATTCAAAGATGAAGTTCGTGAAATTGGCCGGCAGCTAGGGCTTCCAGAACCGATTGTTCAACGTCAGCCTTTCCCAGGACCAGGACTAGGAATTCGAATCGTCGGCGAAGTTACCAAGGAAAGACTTGACCTACTTAGAAAAGCTGACGCAATTGTTAGATCTGAACTAACTGCTGCTGGACTAGATAGTGAAATTTGGCAGTGCCCAGTTGTGCTGTTGGCTGATGTTAGATCCGTTGGAGTGCAAGGCGATGGCCGAAGTTATGGTCACCCGATTGTTTTGCGACCGGTTTCTAGTGAGGACGCCATGACCGCCGACTGGACCAGGATTCCATACGATTTGTTGGCAAAAATCTCGAACCGAATTACCAACGAGGTTGAAGGGGTAAACCGCGTCGTTCTCGATGTGACCTCCAAACCGCCTGGCACCATCGAGTGGGAGTAGTTTCTTGAAGCCGCTAGTTTTTGGTCATCGTGGTGCCAGCGGTTACAGACCCGAGAACACTATTGAGGCTTTTGAGCTTGCAATTAGTCAAGGCGCAGATGGAGTCGAGTGCGACTTAGTTCCAACCAAAGATGGAGAGCTAATCATCCGTCACGAGAATTGGCTAAACGGAACAACAAATGTTGCCTCTCTAGCAAAATTTCAAGGTACCCAATCCACTGGCTACTCAGATGGGCTAACTGAAACTGGTTGGTTTAGCGAGGATTACAAGCTTGAAGAACTCTCAGAACTTCGAGCCATCGAACGAGTTCCTGAAATAAGACCAGGTAGCGCCAAATTTGATGGTCAATTTCAAATTCCCACGATTGATGATCTGTTGTCCTGTTCTTTCATGGACGGCAAAACTTTGGTAATTGAAATCAAGCACGGTATGTACTTTATGAAAAATGGCATCAACATGGCCACAATCCTCTCTAGCCAGCTAGATAGCTCAGACTGGAAAGAGCGCGGAATTTCGATTGTCATCGAAACCTTCGACGAAAAGATGCTGGAGCATCTAAAAGATGCCTGCGGTCCAGATAAGAAGTATGTCTTCTTGACCGAGATAGATCGCCTTCCCAAGGGGTCCACTCGTATCTCTAGTGAGTATCTGGAATCACTTGCTGCGCGCTTTGATGGCATCAGCGTAGATCTAGCGCTGGCCTTGGATCTTGATGCAACTGGCAATCACACGATTGATAACGGCCTTATTGATCAGGCGAAAGCTGCCGGTTTGATGATTTATGGCTGGACCCTCCGAGCCGAGGAATCGAAGGCAAGTGTCGATGAGTATTTTGGCAAGGTGGCAGAAAGTGGCCTACAGGGCATATTCGTTGATCAGCCAGACCTACTTCGGCAAATTGTCGATGGTCTGGCTTAGGCTTAGCCGGTTATGAATCTAAATCTGCTGGAGGGCCTTAATTCGCAGCAGGTGGCGGCTGTCACAGATCGAGGACCAGCACTTTTGATTGTTGCCGGAGCGGGCTCCGGAAAAACCAAAGTGCTAACCCATCGAATAGCTCACTTGTTAGCCAATAAAGAAGCCTGGCCATCACAAATTCTGGCCATCACATTCACCAACAAAGCTGCCAACGAAATGAAAGAGCGAGTGCACTCGCTCCTTGGCAATATTGCAGAGGGCATGTGGATTAAGACCTTTCACTCCGCTTGTTTACAGATTCTTCGAAGAGAAGCAAGCAGGCTAGGTCACGATGCAAACTTTTCCGTTTATGACACCGGGGACACCAGAGCGCTTATCAAGCGTCTAATCCGTGAATCAGGTAGCGACATCGAGGGGCTGAAACCACAAAGTGTTGCGGCCAGAATATCCAATGCAAAAAATGAGCTCAAAGACGCGGATGATTTTTATTCACTAATTGACTCTTCTAACCCCAAAGACCGTGCCATTGCCGAAATCTTCTCTCAGTACCAGGCAGCCCTTCGCAAAAACAACGCTTTTGATTTTGATGACTTAATTGCCGAAACCGTTTACCTGTTTCGCTCCTTTCCTGACATCGCAGCCCAGTATCAAAGGCGCTTTCGGCACATTCTGGTCGATGAGTATCAAGACACCAATCACGCTCAGTACTCCTTAATTCGAGAGCTCACCAAGCCGATATCCGATTTACACAACGAGCCCGACCCAAACACTGGAGAGTTGGCTGGACCATCGGCCATCACTGTAGTTGGCGACTCGGACCAGTCAATCTATGCCTTCCGCGGCGCAGATATGCGAAACATTGCTGAGTTCGCAAAGGATTTTCCAGGGTCAAAAACCATCCTGCTGGAGCAAAACTATCGCTCAACCCAAAACATACTTTCTGCGGCAAATGCCGTGATTTCGAAAAACTTTGACCGACCAGATAAGAACCTCTGGAGCGACGCGGGGGATGGCGAAAAGATAGTTTCTTTCACAGGGCTGGACGAACGAGGCGAAGCTGCTTACATAGTCGATCAGATTCAGGTCTTAAGAAAAGCCGGGACTTCTTATCGGGACATGGCAGTGCTTTATCGAACCAACGCACTCTCGCCCTCTTTGGAAGCTGAACTCAAAAGCCAAAGAGTTCCATACATGGTCATCGGAGGCCTAAAGTTCTACGAACGCAAAGAGATCAAAGATGCCCTGGCTTATCTAACGGCTATTGCAAATCCACGTAACGATGAAGCAGTTAGACGAATTCTGAACGAGCCAGCAAGAGGCATCGGTGAAAAAACAGAACTCAAAATTGCAGAGCTAGCTCGAAAAGATAACAGCTCGTTTCGCCAAGCACTTCTCAAAACAGACTCACTGGCTTTAGGACCAAAGCTAACTGCAGCACTTAATTCCTTTTCGAAACTGCTGAATGATTTGGATGCCATGAGTGTTGAGGCAAAAATCGCTGATGTTTTATCTGCCGCTCTTAATCTTTCCGGTTATCGCGGAAACTTAGAAGACAGCCGAGACCCACAAGACGAAGCCAGGGTGGATAACCTAGACGCTCTCATCGGACAAGTCTTCGAATACCAAAGGCAGTATCCAGACGCAACCATTGCCGAGTATCTTGCCGACATTGCTTTGGCGGCAGCGGCAGACGAAATTGATGATGATTCGGGAAGCATCTCACTAATGACCCTTCATACCGCTAAGGGTTTGGAGTATGACGTGATCTTCTTGGTTGGACTCGAGCAGGGAACTTTGCCGCACGTTCGATCTTTTGATGAACCAGGCGGAGTGTCTGAAGAAAGAAGACTGCTATATGTTGGGATGACTAGAGCTAAGCAGAAACTATATTTGAGTTCCGCCTTACAAAGAACCCTCTTTGGCTCCACCACAGCTTTTTTGCCAAGTAGCTTCTTGGCCGATATTCCAGAAGAGCTTATTCACTCCGAGGGAGCCCAAAGAGCCTCGGCTGGAGTGATAACGGGCGGTTATCGCGGTATGGCGCAATCTGCCTCGCCGCCGAAGCCTCGAACCGAAATCGCAGGAAGCATAAAAGAGGTAAGAGATAACGGAGCATTGCAACTAGAAATTGGTGACCGTATCGAACACTCAGATTATGGCCAAGGGCTAGTGACTGAACTGCGTGGCGATGGCGCTAGGCAGGTGGCCCAAGTGAATTTTGATTCTGGCGCGACCAAATCGCTGGTGGTAAAGATAGCTCCGATAGAAAAGCTCTAAACTTGGGGTTTGGGCTAAAAGCCATTTGATCAATCTGAAAAGAGTTCTGAATTGGATTTATATGAGTATCAAGCACGTGATCTGTTCGAAAAGTATCAGGTACCGGTACTCCAAGGACTAATCGCCACCACCCCGGAGCAGGCCCAAAAAGCAGCCGAGCAAATCGGCGGCACCGTAGTGGTAAAAGCCCAGGTAAAAACTGGAGGCCGCGGCAAAGCTGGCGGAGTCAAGGTGGCTCATTCACCTGAAGAAGCTAAGCAAGCGGCTGAAAAAATCCTAGGCCTGGACATCAAAGGCCACATTGTCAAAACTGTCATGATTGCTCAGGGCGCAAGGATTGCCAAAGAGTTTTACTTCTCAGTACTACTAGACCGATCAAACCGAACCTTTTTAGCGCTCTGCTCCGTCGAAGGCGGCATGGATATCGAGCAGCTTGCCGAAGAAAGACCTGAGGCGCTCGCAAAAGTTCCAATCGATGCAGTCAAGGGAATTGATCTAGCAAAAGCCACAGAAATTGCCAAGCTTGGCGGTTTCGATGAGGAACTAGCAGCCAAGGTGGCCCCGGTGTTTGTAAAGCTCTATGAAGTTTTCAAAAAAGAGGACACCACACTCGTTGAAGTTAACCCACTAGTTCTTTCCGAAGATGGCGAAATTATTGCCCTTGATGGCAAGGTCACCTTCGACGACAATGCTGAATTCCGCCACGAGAGGGAAGATCTACAGCGCGACGAATTAGATCCACTAGAAGCTAAGGCTAAGCAGATGGATCTAAATTACGTAAAGCTTGACGGCGAAGTTGGAATCATTGGCAACGGTGCAGGTCTTGTTATGTCCACTCTGGATGTTGTTGCCTACGCGGGGGCTCGCCACGGCGGAGTAAAACCAGCCAACTTCTTGGACATTGGTGGTGGAGCGTCGGCTGAAGTTATGGCTGCCGGCCTAGACGTTATCTTGAATGACCCGCAAGTAAAAAGCGTTTTTGTGAATGTCTTTGGAGGAATCACTGCTTGCGACGCCGTCGCCAATGGAATTGTTGGAGCCCTAGAGAAACTTGGCTCCAAAGCCAGTAAACCTCTGGTTGTCAGACTGGATGGCAACAACGTAAAAGAGGGAAGAAAGATCTTGGCGGATGCTAACCACCCGCTTGTAACAGTAGTTGAAACCATGGACCAGGCCGCTGACAAAGCTGCCGAGCTAGCAAGCAAGTAAGGGAAGTAAGAACTTAGATGGCAATTTTTCTGAATCAAGATTCAAGAATCATCGTTCAGGGCATGACTGGCTCTGAAGGTATGAAGCACACCAGACGAATGCTGGCTGGAGGATCAAATATCGTGGGCGGAGTAAACCCACGCAAAGCTGGCGAGAGCGTAGATGTCGACGGTACCCAGCTACCAGTTTTTGGAACAGTAGCCGAAGCCATGAAGGCAACAAGTGCCAATGTAAGCGTGCTCTTTGTTCCGCCAGCATTTGCGAAAGCTGCGATGTTTGAAGCTATTGACGCCGAAATACCGCTGGCTGTTGTTATCACTGAGGGAATTCCAGTGCATGACTCCGCCGAAGCTTGGGCTCACAATGTTTCCAAGGGAAACAAAACTCGCATGATTGGGCCAAACTGCCCAGGAATCATCAGCCCCGGAAAATCAAACGCTGGAATTACACCTTCGGACATAACCGGAACCGGACCGATAGGTCTGGTGTCAAAGTCTGGAACCCTTACATACCAAATGATGTTTGAGCTAAGAGATATTGGAATGTCGACTGCAATTGGAATTGGTGGCGATCCAGTAATTGGAACTACACATATCGACGCACTCGAAGCATTTCAAAATGACCCTGAAACAAAAGCGATTGTTCTTATCGGTGAAATCGGTGGTGACTCCGAGGAGAAAGCCGCGGAATACATCAAGAAGCACGTTACCAAGCCGGTTGTTGCCTACGTAGCAGGTTTCACAGCACCCGAAGGTAAGACCATGGGTCACGCGGGAGCAATAGTTTCTGGTTCCGCAGGAACAGCCCAAGCGAAAAAAGAAGCCTTTGAAGCAGTTGGAGTAAAAGTTGGAAAGACTCCGAGCGAGACTGCCGCGCTAATGCGCGAGGTGATTAGTTCTTTATAGGAACGTCTTGCCGTGAATAAAAGACAGACCTTCTTAATAGCAGCCATTGAAGCTGCGATTGTGGTGGCCGTTAGTCTTGGCGTGGCTCTGGTTCCGCTGACTATTGTTTGGGTTTTAGAAAATAATGCGGGCGTGGACTGGATTGTAGCTTTTAGGGCTGCCGCTGATTTTTGGCTGCTTTCGCACGGAACCAGACTGGTAGTTCCGGAGGGTGAAATCCTTGGTGTTCTTGCTCCAGCGTTTGTGGTCTCCCTTATTCCACTTGGCATGGCGCTTTGGTTAGCGCGTTCATTTTTCAACGCTGGTAAAAGATTCCTTGTGGCAAAGGCTTTGTGGCCAGGGTGGATCGGTGGCATAACGGTTTATGGCGCAGCTTCCTTCGCCATCAGCACACTTGCCTACGACAGTGCTGTCTATCCAGTGACTTGGCAAGGGGTATTTTTCCCCACCTTCATGTTCGCTGTTTTTCAGATTCTCGGTTCGGTCTTTGGGCAACCAGATCAGCTTTTCGATGGCGATGAAATTGATCAGGCTCCCGAGCGTGACCAAATACGACGGCAACTTAACAAGTTGCGATTGAAATTGCACTGGAGCGTTAGGTCACTGGTGGGCCCAGCCCTTAGAGCTGGAACTGCGATAACTGTAATGCTTGTGATGGTTTCATCTTTTACTATCGCTGCCCTGATAACAATGAGTTGGATCGACATCACGAGGCTCTACGAGAGCGTTGAGGTAAGTGTCCTAGGAGCCATAATCTTGACCGTTGGCCAGTTGGCTCTGCTTCCAAACCTAATCATTTATGGAGTTTCATGGTTTACGGGTGTTGGTTTTTCACTGGGAACAGGATCTCTAATCTCACCACTGGGTTCGGCCGTCGGGCCGCTACCCGCAATTCCTATTCTCGGAGCGCTACCAGTAGGAAAACTTGAAGTGGGAATGATTGCAGTGGGGGTTGTGTTGCTTGCCGCATTTATTGCAACCCTGGGGATTAGAAAATCAGCCGATGAAATCCGCTTTGAGTTTGCCACTTCTTGGAGCGCTGCAATCTCTCTAGGACTTTCAATTGCACTTGTCACTTCAGTTCAATTGGGACTGTTGGCACTGGTAGCTTCGGGAAGCGCGGGACCTGGCAGGTTGTCTGAAGTGGGAGTAAATCCTTGGCTTATAGCAATTGTCAGTTTTGTCGAGGTCGCAGTAGTTTCAACCCTGGCAGCCTTTTATAGCGCCAAGCCAACAGATGAAAAGCCAGCAAAGCTTCGAAGGTAAGCTAACCCCATGCTCTCTGTTTTGGTTCTAATTTCGGGCTCGGGGTCCAATCTCTTGGCGTTACTACAGGCCGCGGAGCACCCGCTTTTTCCAGCGAAAATCCTGGCAGTTGGCTCGGATAAACCCGCTTCTGGACTAGCTCATGCAGATTTGTATGGGGTTCCAACATTTGTTGTTGAGCCCGCCAAGTTTTCCGACACACAGTCCTGGGCTAAAAAACTAGAAGAGAACATTTCTCATTACAACCCTGACTTGATTGTTCTTGCAGGATTTATGAAGATTCTTCCTAGCTCTTTTGTAAACACTTTTTCTCCGCGAATCATAAACATTCACCCTTCGCTACTTCCTAATTTTCCGGGCGCCCACGCGGTCAGACACGCTCTCGCTAGCGGAGCCAAAGAAACTGGCACCACGATTCATATTGTTGACGAAGGCGTCGACACTGGTCCGATTTTGGGTCAACAATCTTTGGCTGTACTTCCATCAGATGACGAGTCAAGCTTGCACGAAAGAATTAAGGTTCTAGAGCGCAAACTACTTGTTGAGACAATTCAGTCATTGGCTCTAAAGCAACTTGACCCAGTTACGGCTAGGTAGCAATTGATGGAAAGCAAATATCAAGCCGCTGATTACATCCATTTCGACAAGGTGCCAATCAAGAGAGCCCTGATTTCGGTTTCAGATAAAACTGGTCTCGTAGAGCTTGCTAAAGCCCTTTCGTTAGCAGGGGTGGAAATTGTTTCAACTGGCTCTACTGCCAAGACAATTTCTCAATCTGGAATTGCGGTTACGGAGGTTGCAACCGTAACTGGATTCAAGGAAACCCTCGATGGCAGAGTAAAGACTTTGCACCCGAGCATTCATGCCGGGTTGCTAGCGGATCTAAGGCTCACTGGCCATCGCAAAGAACTCGAGCAGCTCGGGGTTAGTGCATTTCAGCTTCTGGTAGTGAATTTGTATCCATTCGTGGAGGCAATTGCTAATTGCGCCAGCGGAGAAGAAGCTATCGACCACATCGATATCGGTGGCCCTGCGATGGTGCGAGCGGCAGCCAAAAACCACGCCAACGTTGCTGTGGTTGTTGACCCGAGTAATTACAAGGAAGTCATCTCGGCTCTCCAAACTGGCGGAACCACCCTGGAGCAGCGCAAAGCGCTTGCACTGCTGGCTTTTTCACACACGGCAAAGTATGACACCGCGGTTTCCAACTGGATGGCCGGTTCTTTGGCCACCAACTGGAAAACCGAAGCCGGAGCTAGAGAATCCGACGAAGGTAAAAACCCAGGATTCAAGCCGGAGTTAGAAATCAAGGCCACACTTTCGAACGTCCTTAGATACGGAGAGAACTCTCATCAAGCAGCAGCGCTATACAAAATTGGAGGTCTTGACAAGCAACAGGGAATCGCTCAAGCCAAACAGTTTGGCGGTAAAGAGATGTCTTACAACAACTACGTTGATGCGGACGCGGCTGTAAGGGCAGCTTTCGATTTTATCGAGCCTGCAGTTGCCATAATCAAACACGCTAATCCTTGCGGCATAGCTATTGGCGCGAGTTCTTCTGACGACCCAATTGCAGATGCTCACGCCAAGGCGCATTTTTGTGATTCGGTTTCGGCATTTGGGGGTGTAATAGCTGCAAACCGAGTTGTCACCTTGAAAATGGCATCTCAGGTCGCAGAGATTTTTACTGAGGTCATTATTGCACCAGGTTACGAACCAGAAGCTCTTTCATTGCTGCTAACAAAAAAGAACTTGAGAGTGCTCCAGTTACCGCCAAGTTACGCATTGCCTGAATACGAAATCAAACAGGTTTCTGGTGGTCTGCTAGTTCAGGAATTAGACAGCTTCAAAAACTTCTCTGATAAAAACTGGAATCTTGTTTCAGGGATCAAGGCTGACACTCAAACCCGAGCAGATCTTGAGTTCGCCTGGCGTGCGGTGCGAGCCGTGAAATCAAATGCTATTTTGCTAGCATCCGAGGGTGCATCCATCGGAATTGGAATGGGTCAAGTGAACCGATTGGACTCGTGCGAACTGGCAGTTTCGAGAGCGGGAAGCAGAGTCAAGGGCTCCGTTGCTGCAAGCGACGCTTTCTTCCCATTCGCGGACGGCCTAGAAGTACTTATCCGTGCTGGCATCAAGGCCGTTGTCCAACCGGGTGGTTCCGTCAAGGATGAAGAAGTAATTAGGGCAGCCTCTGATGCTGGAATCACCATGTATCTAACGGGTGAGCGTCACTTCTACCACTGACCCAAGAATGAGCTTCGGGGTGGTAGCCTATAAGGCTGCCTCTTAAGGGCAGGTTTACAACGAGGAAAAATGAAGCAAGACAAGACAATCGCGACCCTGTTGCGAATTTTTCCCTACGCGAAAAAGGCCCTTCCTCGCATAGTTTTGGGAATTTTTGCGGCAATCGCTGCGAGCTTATTCGCTCTAGCTATTCCCCAATTATTGCAAACGTTATTTGACAGCCTTGATAGCTCGGGCTCCCTTGAGACCCTATACCTGTTCGTTTTTCTAGTTTTTTTGATGGGTGCGCTCGAAGCTGCGATGGTGCTGCTTCGCCGCTGGCTGGTTCTAACCCCTGGAACCTTTGTTGAGTCAGGACTTAGATCCACTCTTTACAGCAAGCTTCAAGACCTGCCAGTTAGTTTTCACGACAGGTGGCCTTCCGGGCAGTTGCTATCTAGGGCAACCCAAGATCTGAGCTTGATAAGACGCTGGCTCTCATTTGGTGTTGTTTTGTTGTTTGCAAACGGAATAACAATCATCGTTGGACTCGCAATCTTGTTTACTTTTCATTGGCTGCTCGGTCTTATCTTCTTTCTTATATCTATTCCAATTTGGATTCAGGGTTATCGCTTCGAAGCGAAGTATGGAGAAATTGCCCGGCTTTCTCAAGACCAGGCAGGTGACCTTGCCACCTCAGTCGAAGAGTCAGTACACGGCATCAGAGTCTTGAAAGCTTTTGGCAGAGGAGATTACGCTGCCAAGAAATTCGCTACCGAGGCCAAGGGGCTTCGCTCGACAGAACTAAAGAAAGCCGGATTGATTGCCAACATCTGGGTCTATCTCTTACTGATTCCCGAAACAGCAGTTGCAGTTTCGATGCTGGTAGGAGTCTTCTTGGTTGCTGAAGGAAGTTTAACTGTCGGAGGGTTAGTAGCCTTTTTTGCAACGGCAACTGTGTTGCGCTGGCCGACAGAATCGATTGGCTTTTTGCTATCCATGACACTGGATGCCAAAACCGCTATTCAGCGATTTTTTGAGGTTATCGATGAACCGGTTCTAATCAAGGATCCTAAAGAGCCAGTGTCGATAGCTTCACCAAAGGGCCGCCTGGAGTTTAGAGACGTCCACTTTCGCTATCCAGATAGCAAGTCAGATCAACCTGATTTACTGAGGGGAGTCGACCTGGTTCTAGAACCCGGAGAGTCGGTTGCGCTTATTGGCATTACCGGTTGCGGCAAGAGCACCCTAACGGCGCTAACTACAAGGCTGTATGAGGTAACTTCCGGGTCTATTGAACTAGACGGTGTCGACATTCGGTCCCTTACCCGTCTCGAGCTCAGGTCTCATATCGCAATGGCTTTTGAAGACGCTACTTTGTTCTCGGCTTCTGTTCGAGACAACGTTTTGCTCGGTCGACCTGATTCCACGGAACAGGAGTTGGCCGAAGCTATATCGATTGCTCAAGCAGATTTTGTCTATGAACTTCCCGATGGTCTCGACACAAAAATTGGCGAAGAAGGTTTATCGCTCTCAGGTGGCCAACGCCAACGCTTAGCTCTTGCAAGAGCTGTCGCAGCCAAACCAGCTGTTTTGGTTCTTGACGATCCACTGTCCGCTTTGGATGTCGACACCGAGGCTCTTGTTGAACAGGCTCTGAGAAAAGTTCTCAAGAAAACAACAGCACTGATTGTTGCCCATAGACCTTCGACTGTTCAGCTCGCAGACCGGGTTGCTTTGATGCAAGATGGAAAAATTGTTGTAGTCGGTAAGCACAGCGAACTACTAGCCAGTAACGAGCACTACAGGTACGTAATTTCTTCGCTCGATGCAGCAGGGAAGCAGATTCAGGTGACCGAATGAGTATGCAAGGAGTTTCAGGTGAGGACAAGATTCAGCTCACAAAAGAAGAGTCGCTTCAGGTAAAGCTGCGCTCACGGAAACTTCTTTACTCTCTTATATTCCCAGTTCGAGGCCGAATACTCTTTAGCTTTCTAATTGTTATCTTGTCCCAGGCTCTAAGAGTTGCTGGGCCTGCGCTTATCGCGCTGAGCATTGACTGGGCATTACCTGCGGCACTAAAGGCAGACACCACACCGCTGTTTTTGGTAGTCGGTGGCTACCTGTTCGCAGCCGCAGCGACAGCGTCACTGATTAGCTGGTTTCTACGATTCGCCGCCAAACTCAGCCAAGATGTGCTGCTTGATCTAAGACAGCGAATTTTCGTACACACTCAAAAACTCTCATTAGAGTTTCACGAGAAGTACACCTCAGGCCGTGTAATTTCGCGACAGACCAGCGATCTTGACGCCATCAACGAGCTTTTGGACACCGGCGGCAACGAGATGATTGTCGGAATCTTATACATGCTCTTTACCGCTTCTGCCTTGTTATTTCTTGACCTTCCAAGTTTTTTGATACTGCTAATTAGCTGGGTGCCACTGTATTTCCTAACCAGGTGGTTCCAAGTCAATTCCAAGTTGATGTTCCGTGAGTCACGTGTTTCATCGGCCAAGTTGATTATCCACTTCGTTGAGACCATGACGGGAATTCGCGCTGTCAAGGCATTCCGTAAGGAAAAAAGAAATCAAGGCGAGTATGAAACCTTGGTTGAAAAATACCGACACATCAACGCCAAAGTAATTCAACTATTTGGAATTTTTGACCCTGCGCTAATTATGATTGGAAACATTTCCGTTGCTGTGATATTGCTCATGGGTGGAATCCGGGTGCTAGAAGGCTCTTTGGGCCTTGGTGTTCTAATTGCTGCAATTTTGTATGCCCGAAGGTTCTATGACCCCATGGAAGATCTCGCCATGTTCTATAACTCTTACCAGTCTGCTAACTCAGCTCTAGAAAAAATATCCGGTGTTCTCGAAGAACGACCTTCTGTTCCCGATGCCGCAAAACCGGTTGTCCTCTCAAACGCTAAAGGCGAGCTGGTATTCGACAAGGTCGGATTCCACTACTCCAATGGCGTGGAGGTAATCCCAGAGTTTTCCCTGAACGTTCCTGCCGGTCAGACCATTGCTCTAGTTGGAACAACGGGAGCTGGAAAATCCACAGTCGCAAAACTTATCTCCAGATTTTATGACCCAACTTCAGGGACGCTAAGCCTGGACGGAATCGACCTTCGAAACCTTTCTGCCAAAGACTTAAGGCGCTCGGTGGTAATGGTTACCCAAGAGGCGTATCTGTTTTCAGGATCTGTAGCCGACAACATTTCACTTGGAAAACCAGACGCCACACCCGATGAAATCGAGCAGGCTGCCAAGGCCGTTGGGGCACACGAGTTTATCCTTGCGCTTCCCGAGGGCTACTCCACGGATGTCAATAAAAGAGGTGGCAGAGTTAGTGCTGGTCAGCGTCAACTGATTTCTTTCGCAAGAGCCTTCATAGCTAACCCTGCGGTGTTAATTCTGGATGAGGCGACCAGTTCATTGGATATTCCTTCCGAAAGAATGGTCCAGCACGGCCTAAAAACCTTGCTTGCCGATAGAACCGCAATCATCATCGCGCATCGACTATCGACGGTTTCCATCGCAGACCGAGTTCTCGTGATGGAACGTGGGAGAATAATTGAGGATGATTCACCGAAGAATCTAATCTCGGGTGAAGGCAAGTTCTCCAAAATGCATAAGGCTTGGCGAGACTCACTGGTTTAGCTTCGGTATTCTATAAACGCACGGGATCCATCGATTAGAAAGAACGGTAATGGAAAAAATCAAGGTTGTTGGCAAGGTAGTTGAGCTAGATGGCGACGAGATGACTCGAATCATCTGGCAAAACATCAAAGACTCGTTGATTTTGCCGTTTCTGGATGTTGAGCTTGAGTACTATGACCTCTCTATTCAAAACAGGGACGCTACCGACGATCAAGTCACAATCGATGCCGCAAATGCAATCAAGACCCACGGAGTTGGCGTTAAGTGTGCAACGATTACCCCGGACGAAGCCAGAGTTGAAGAGTTTGGTCTAAAAAGGATGTGGAAGTCCCCGAATGGAACCATCCGTAACATCTTGGATGGTGTAGTTTTCCGCGAGCCAATCATTATCTCCAACGTCCCAAGACTTGTCCCTGGCTGGACCAAGCCGATTATTATCGGCCGTCACGCTCACGGTGACCAATACAAGGCAACGGATGTAAAGATCCCCGGCAAGGGAACTGTGACAATGACCTTTACTCCAGAATCTGGTGAAGCACAAACCTGGACAATCGCTGACTACCCGGCTGCAGGCGGTGTTGCTATGGGCATGTATAACTACATGGATTCCATTCGAGATTTTGCTAGGGCTTCTTTTAACTACGGTTTGGACCGCAACTATCCCGTTTACCTTTCTACGAAAAACACCATCTTGAAGGCCTATGATGGTGCCTTTAAAGACGCCTTTCAGGAGATTTTTGACGCCGAGTACGCTGACAAATTCAAGGCAGCGGGCCTAACCTACGAACACCGTTTGATCGATGACATGGTGGCCGCGAGCTTGAAGTGGGAGGGCGGTTACGTCTGGGCCTGTAAGAACTATGACGGTGACGTTCAGTCTGACACTGTAGCTCAGGGCTTTGGCTCTTTGGGTCTGATGACCTCTGTGCTAACAACTCCAGATGCAAAAACTGCTCTGGCTGAGGCCGCCCATGGCACTGTAACTAGACACTATCGTCAGCACCAAGCGGGCAAGCCAACCTCAACAAACCCGATTGCGTCGATTTATGCCTGGACCAGGGGTTTAATGCACAGAGCAAAACTTGATGGTTCCCCCGAGCTACAGAAATTTGCCGAGACTCTAGAAGATGTTGTAATCAAGACTGTTGAGTCGGGAAAAATGACAAAAGATTTGGCTTCCCTAGTGGGACCAAGTCAGGCTTACCAGAGCACAGAAGAATTCATGCAGGAGCTAGCACAGAATCTAAACAGCCGCTTGAAGTAGTCCACATTGTGTAAAACCCCTGACAGAAATCTGTCAGGGGTTTTACATTTGCGGAATGAAAATTTCGAAAAATATATTTATCTCTTCCGCGGTAATACTCCTTGCTGCTTCCTCGGGTCTTGTTGCGTTGGCTCCAGCACAGGCCTATGTAAGCCAGACTTGCCAAGACCAATTTTGCACCGCTTGGTTTTCTCCCCTCGGAACTGTTCAAACTTGGAAGCCTCCCGTCAACGCAACAAATTTAAGCTTTGAAGTGTTGGGCGCCCAGGGAGGAAAAAACGGTGGGCTAGGAGGAAAAGTTACTGGAGAGTTCAGCCAAGTGCCAACCATGTTCTATGTCGCAGTCGGTAGTGCGGGTAAGTCAGGAAACTCAGCTGCCGGTGGATTCAATGGTGGCGGAAGTGCGGGATCAGGATCTTATGTTGAAGGCTCCGGAGGTGGTGCCAGCGATATAAGAACAGGCCCCGGTATTGAATCACGAATTGTTGTGGCAGGAGGAGGTGGTGGTAACGGTGCCGGAAACACTTTGCAAGCAGGTGCTGGAGGATCACTAGTTGCAGCTTCCGGTCAAGACGGTCAAGCTAAAGCAGGTGGTGGTGGATCCCAATTAGCAGGAGGAGCCGGTGGATTGGCCAATGGCTCTGGTACTTCCGGCACTGCCGGAACATTATTTGTCGGTGGATCCGGAGGCTCAAGTGTTCTCTACGGTGGCGGAGGCGGAGGCGGTGGCTACTTCGGTGGTGGCGGCGGCGGTTCCGATAGCAACGATTGTTGCCTGGATGCCGGGGGCGGCGGCGGCGGTTCCTCTTACGCAAACTCGATGTTCACAACAAACATTGCGCATACCGCAGGAACCAAATCAGGTAACGGTCTAGTCAAAATTCAATACACGCTCTTGCCATTAATTCACTCGATAACAACGCAACAAACGCTTACGAACGAATCTGAGCTCAACTTCCAAATTCAACTAAACGTTCCATTTGCAACTCTTTCAGCCAGTCACGTGGTAATTTTTGGAGACTCCGAGTCCTGTGATTCTGGTCAACTATCTGGCAGCGGACTTCTCTTGAATTACACGTTGCAAAACTGCACAGATGGTCAAGTCGGAATATCAATTCCCGCAAACTCGATTAGCGAACCCGAGTACTCCGGACCCGAAACCAGCTATAGCTCGGAGCTAGTAAAGGTAGATAGATCTAGCCCAGAGGTTTTAGAAATGCAAAACACAGCTAGTGAAATACTTATTTTTCTTAGTGAACCAGTCTTGAGTTTCCAAGATGAGACCCTTGAATTTACTAGCGCTAGCTCAGGGTGCTCCCTGGGGACTATTGAAACAGAAGATTTCCAGACTTTTTCAGCACCCCTGTTGGGTTGTGAAGGAATCGGATACTCAGTTTCAATTGCGGCCAATTCAATTTCCGACGCCGCAGGTAACGCTGGCCCAACGGCTCTGGCCTCGGTTAGTTATGCTGCACCTGCGAGTCAAACTAGCTCCGCACCAGGAGCGGTTGTAACCACCAGGCGAACACCGACCGGGGCAGCTAGCACCCAGGATCTTCAAACCCCCAAGGAGCGGGACGAAGCGGATGGTCAGTCGAGGGCAGCAGATTCGGAACTGTTCACGAAGCCAGAACAGCGAGATCAAGCCGCCCAATCACTTACGGTGGTTTCCGATTCAAGCCAGGACAACGCATCTCTACTTGGCTGGGCAATTGGGTTCGGTCTTACTGGAATCCTGATTCTGGCGGCTGGCATTTATATTCGGAGAAAAGGATTGCCCGAGATGCTGGTGAGCTAGACCCGGCGCCGGCAGTGCGGGTAGCCCAAGCCAAAACAGGCGGGCTGATAAGCTAAAGGCACCGCAACTGGCGCTAAAAGGGTGGATTTCCATCTGGGAGCGAAGAGTATTGGTCGTTCGCCTGGGCCATAGGCAAGTATTGAACCTTAGGAGCCCCACTTGAGCACAAGTAACCAGCCTTCGAACTTCTCTAAGCCTTTGTCCGAAACCGATCCAGAGATTGCAGCAGTCTTACAGCAAGAGCTCGATCGCCAAAGACACACTCTCGAGATGATTGCGAGCGAAAACTTTGTTTCCCGCGGCGTTCTCGAAGCGCAAGGCTCGGTCCTTACAAATAAGTACGCGGAAGGTTACCCAGGTAAGCGTTACTACGGTGGCTGCGAAGTGGTAGACGTTGCCGAAGATCTCGCTCGCAACCGCGCTAAGGAACTTTTTGGTGCCGAGCATGCCAACGTTCAGCCTCACTCGGGCGCAACTGCAAACGCAGCTTTGATGATGGCGCTTGCCAAACCTGGCGATCGAATTCTTGGACTTGAACTTGCCCACGGCGGACACCTAACTCACGGAATGCGCCTTAACTTTTCTGGACAGATGTATGAAGCTCACGCCTACGGATTGAATCCGGACAACGACTTGGTGGATATGGATATTGTTCGAGCCAGGGCATTGGAAACCAAGCCCGCTGTCTTGATTGCCGGTTGGTCTGCTTACTCAAGACATCTTGACTTTGCCGCTTTTAGATCGATCGCTGATGAAGTGGGTGCGAAGCTATGGGTGGATATGGCGCACTTCGCAGGATTAGTTGCTGCTGGTTTGCATCCATCACCAGTTCCTTACGCTGACGTGGTTTCCACCACCGTTCACAAAACTTTAGGTGGACCGCGGTCCGGATTGATTTTATGTAAAGCAGAGTACGCCAAGAAAATTGACATGGGTGTTTTCCCTGGTCAACAGGGTGGTCCGCTGATGCATGTTATTGCAGCTAAGGCAGTTGCCTTTAAAGCCGCGATGAGTGATGAGTTCAAAGAACGACAAGCAAGAACCATAGAGGGTGCTCGGATAATTGCGGACCGATTGGTGCAACCTGATCTGAAAGCAAACGGTGTCTCCATTCTTACTGGCGGAACCGATGTTCATCTAGTGCTAGTGGATCTTAGGAATGCTCCTATCGATGGCAAATTCACCGAGGACCTGCTTCACGAGGCCGGCATTACCGTCAATCGCAACTCGGTTCCTAATGACCCAAGGCCACCGCTTGTAACATCAGGAGTTCGAATCGGAACGCCAGCGCTTGCCACCAGGGGCTTCGGTGCTGCTGAATTCACCGAGGTTGCAGAAATCATTGCCCAAGTGTTGCTTCCTAACCCTGACACCAAAGCGCTAAAGGCCAGAGTGCGGGTTCTTACCGAGAAGTTCCCGCTATATTCCGGGCTAGAGAACTGGTAGTTCTTGAGCGCGGTAATTCTTGATGGACTAGCAACCGCTAAATCCATCAAATCTGAAATTAAAGGTCAGGTTGTTAGCCTCAAAAAGCGTGGCATAAATCCTGGTCTTGGAACAATTCTGGTTGGCGATGACCCAGGTTCACACGCCTACGTTTCAGGGAAGCACCGTGATTGCTATGAAGTTGGAATTGATTCAGTTCGAATTGATCTGCCAGGTAGCGCATCAAAATCAGACATTCTCAAAGCAATTAATGATCTAAACAGTGCGCGCGATGTAACTGGATACATTATTCAACTTCCTTTGCCTGTCGGCCTTGACTCTCTTGAGCTTTTGGAAGCGATGGATCCAGATAAAGATGCAGACGGATTGCATCCTGTAAATCTCGGACGGTTAGTTTTGAGTGTGTCAGGTCAAATCAATTCACCAATTCCCTGCACGCCCGCGGGCATTGTCGAACTTCTGCAAAGGTACGATGTTTCTCTTGAAGGAAAGCAAGTTGCCGTATTGGGCAGGGGAGTAACAGTCGGTAGACCTCTGGGGCTACTTCTGACAAGAAAAGGAATTGACGCCACTGTTACCTTGCTACATTCTGCAAGCAAGAATATTCCAGAAGCGGTTAGAAGCTCCGACATTGTTGTGGCCGCAGTTGGTGTACCGAATTTTGTAAAGCGCGACTGGGTGCAAAAAGGAGCTGCGGTTCTTGACGTTGGAATTACTCGAGTCGGAGACGGAAGCTCCGCCAAGCTAATTGGTGACGTGGAGAAGGAAGTTTCCGAGGTCGCAGGATTTTTGTCCCCGAATCCAGGCGGAGTTGGGCCGATGACCCGAGCGATGCTGCTGAAAAACGTAGTTCAGATGGCTTCTAGAACTTAGACCTAATAGCCCAAAGATCAGCAAATACTGGCCTAAACAAAGTGCTAGCCAGGTAACCCATTCCCGACGAGCCACCACTGCCCATTTTGGCGCCAATTGTTCTTTCCACCATTTTCACGTGGCGGTAGCGCCACTCTTGGAATCCTTCATCCAGATCCATAAGAGCTTCACCCAACATATTGGATTCTGGATCATTTCGGTGCGCAACAAGCAAAGCTTCCTGGACTTGCTCGTTGGGTTCGTAAGGAGTCGAAAAGTCTCTTTCCAGGATCTCCTTTGGTATCGAGTGACCGCGCGAATCAAAAAACTTTAAAGCACTGTCATAGACACTGCGTCTTTTCATCGCAGCTTCGACCCTGTTTCTGGCCTCAGAGTCAGGAACCAAGTGCGCGGCCATGGCCATGCCTGTTCCTTCCTTGGCATCGGATCCAGCTTGGTCTCTTCTACCAAGCACCGCTTCTAGTTCACGAAACTGAGCTGACTGAAATCCAGATGCTGAACTTAGCCGACCCCGAAAGGAATTAAATTGTAGTGGGGTCATAGTCTCGAGAATGTCCAACTGGGCCACGCAGGTTTTCATTATGGTTCTGATGCGTCCAAGCAACGCAAGAGAACGATACGGATCAGAAGCTTCTAAGGAAACTTGGAGTGCTGCACTCTCGTGCAGGATTTGTTTGAACCAAAGTTCATAAACTTGGTGGATTGTGATGAAGAGTAGCTCATCGTGCTCGGGGCCATCTGAAAGTGGCTGTTGTAGATCTAGCAGCTCGTCTATTTTTAGGTAGCTTGTGTAAGTGACGGCCTTGTCGTGCGATTGGTTCATTTAGGTGACCCGGTTTCCAGTGTCTTCGATTTTTTCATAGTCCTTGCGGATAACTGAATCTCTGATTCTCTCAAAGCCATCAAAGACCTCGAGGAAGCTTGTCGGGAGCGGCGAAATAGCAAGACGAATCGAATTCGGCATTCTGTAGTCTGGAACTACCTGGGCATACTTTCGAAGAGCCGCAGCAATTCTCTTGGCTTCTGGATGGCCTATCGTTATGTGACCGCCGCGTAGTCGATGATCTCTGGGAGTGAGCAAAGCAAAGCCCAATGGCGCTAACCAGGCATCGAACAAGGCGATCATGAGCTCGGTGCCGATAGCTGCTTTCTTGGCAATTCTTGCTATTCCTGCCCGCTCAATCAGTTCGTAGCTGGCTTGGACTCCCCGAATCCCCACTATTGAAGGGCTGGCTATCTGGAAGCCCCTAATTTCTTGGTTTTTATCGAAGGTTGGACCCATCGCGAATTGATCATCTTGAGCAAACCAGCCCTGAATAGGAACCTTCAGTGTTGTCTGTAACTCCTTGCGAACATATAGCCAAGCCGGAGACCCAGGCCCACTATTTCCGTATTTATAAGTGCAACCAACCGCCAGGTCAACGCCGTTTGCATCGAAATCCAACTCCACTGAACCGCCCGCATGCGAGGCATCCCAAACTACATATCCTCCGTAGGAGCGAACTAAATCAGTGATTGCTTTGAGGTTTGGTCGAGCCCCAGAGCGGTAGTTCACCGCCTGTAGCGTTACTAGCGCAACATCGGTACTAATAAATGGAGCAAGTAACTCAGCGGTTAAAAGTTCATTCTCAGCTGCGATTTTGACTGAACCAGCAACGCCAGAACCATCAGTATCAAGGGTTATCAGTTTCAAATTGAACTGATCAGCAATTCCTTGAATCACATATCGGTCAGTTGGAAAATTCGAGGAATCAACAATTATTGTCTTTCGATCCGGATTGGCCTTAATGGCCGCAACACATAATTGATAGAAGTTAACACTTGTTGTGTCACATACAAGAACTTGACCAGCAGCTGCACCAAGAGTGGCGCGACCTAGTAGGTCGCCGGCAGGCTGGGCTTCGTCAATCCAATGGCTCCAACCATCAACTAGCTCGCTGCCCCACTCTTCGGTAAGAAACTTTGACACCCTGTCTATGGTTGCCAGCGGCAAGCGTCCGAGCGAGTTTCCATCAAGGTAGCAAAGTGACTGGTCTTTGATGTAAAACTCTTTGCGAAATGAACTAAGTTCATCGGCTTGGTCCAAAAGCTCTGCGGTTGACCTTGAAAGTGGATCGCCAATCCCGGCGAGAAGTGGATAGTTCATGCTTTTTAGCCTAGCCCGAAGCGAAGCTATGAATCACACTAAGAGCTGGTGCTTGGCAAGTTGTTTGTATAAAGGAGTGGACTTCACTAGTTCCGAGTGGGTTCCAGAACCAACCACTTTGCCCTGGTCTAGAACAATTATTAGATCGCTATCGACCACAGTGGAGAGTCGGTGAGCGATAACAATCATGGTTCGCCCCTGGGCAACAGCATCAATGGCCTCTCGCATATGTTGCTCGTTTAGACCATCTAAGGCCGATGTTGCTTCGTCAAGAATAAGGATCGGTGGCGCAGCCAGAAGAGTCCTAGCTATTGCAAGGCGCTGACGCTCTCCACCGGAGAGCATGATTCCAGCTTCTCCAACTTCAGCGTCTAAACCTCGCTTATCCCTCTTGAGAACTGCCGTTAGATTCACTTCGCCTAGAACAAACTTCAACTCTTTGTCTGTCGCATTAGGTGACCCAATCAACAAGTTTTCCCGAAGAGAGCCGGCCAGCACAGGAGCATCTTGCTCTACATAACCAATCTGAGACCGAAGGGCGTCTCTAGTGAGTTCGCGGACCGGAATTCCATCCAACAAGATTTCACCGGAGGATGGTTCGTAGAATCGTTCAATAAGCGAAAAGACGGTTGATTTTCCAGCGCCCGATGGGCCAACCAAGGCAACTCGGTCACCTGTTTTGATTTTGAAACTCACGGAGTCCAAAACTAGTTTTCCGTCGCGATGCTCTTCCGCAGCTGGGTAAGCAAAGCTAACCTTCTTGAATTCGATTGCGTTCTGGGTCTTCTTTGGCTTGGAAGTTTGGGACGACTCCGAGGCACTCTCTTCGAGAGGTAACTGCAGGATTTCTTCAATTCGAGCCAGGGCACCGAGCGCACTCATTACGGAGCTGTATGCACCAAAGGCCTGACCGAGCGGTCTGATCATCAAAAACATCAACAAGATAAAAGTCACCAAGTTTGCAACGGAAGTTTCGCCAGTCGCCACACGGTAACCACCAACCCCAAGCACGACAATGAATGCAGCGTTAGAAGCAACTCCAGCAATAGGAGAAATGAGAGCATTTATCTTTGCAATCTTGACACCTTGAACATAGGCTTCATTAGCATCTTTGCTGATGCCCTCGGTTTCTCTAGATTCAGCGCGTGCTGCACGAATAGTTCTAACAGCAGAAAGTGCTCTCTCAACCGATGCAGCCATATCGCCTACGCGTTGCTGAGCTTTTGTAGTGGCTGCTCTAATCTGACGGGCTGAAACCACAATCGAAGCCACTGCAACAGATATCATGGCCAGCGTCAAAAGCAATAGGAACAGGTCTATAAAAGCCATCGCGATGATTGCTCCAACGAATATGAGAACACCACCAGCTGCATCGATAAGACCTTGGGTCAAAACTGCTCGCAATAAGGTAGTGTCCGAACCCACTCTAGAAACCAGGTCACCAGTTCTTCTGAGGTCATATTCCAAAATCGGAAGCTTTAGAAGTCTTACCGCTAGCTTGTTTCGAGCTGACAGCACAACACCCTCGCCAGCCTTTGCTAAGACGTAGTACATAAAACCGCTGGCAATTCCAGATCCGAAGATAACCAGAACAAGAATTAGGGCTAGTTGCCCAACATCTTCGCCGTTCTGGACGGCGGTAATCACTTGGCCAACAACCAATGGCTGAGCCAAGCTCACGACGGCCCCAATGAGCGATAAGACGATAGCAACAACCAAGGCGGGCTTGTGCTCAAACAAATATGGGGTCAGCTGATTGAACTTAGCCTTTGGGCCGGTGTCTTTGGGTCCTAGATTTCTTCCTCTACCTGCCATGCTCATTTTCTAGATTCCTTCAATCATTGGATCGCCATATATCTCTTCGTTCAGAAGATAGTTGATTTCCTGCAAACTAAGAGCCTCTGTGTATGCGGTGCTTTTGTAAAACTTTGAGTAGTCCACCTTTTCCAAGGCAGCGAGGGCTTTGGGGTGGTGCAATTTCAAGAACATCTGAGTCGTATTGGCAATAGGCGGAAATTCCGTTTTCACTTTTCCGCAACCGTAACCAAAAATTGTTAGAGAAACATCGGCCAACTCGGGGGAGACTTTCTCAATGATGCCCTTATCAATTACCCGCACCTGCTTTCTTTGGCTGCCAGACTTGCGCCAAACTTGGAAACAGGTGGCCAGGTGGGTCTTTGAAGACAACGGCAAGCCATTTGCATCGACGTAGTCAATGTCGATATCTTGATCCAATACAAGTTCAAATCTAAGATCGAGCCGGTTAGTTACCGACCATTTCCTCCAGGACCGTGGAACGATGAAGCAAATTGCATCGCTAATTTCTGCAGCATGATTAAAAAATGGAATACTCAATGAGTTATTTCTGCCAAAGGGTGGGTTGGAAATTGTAATTAGGTTTGTTTCCGTGATCTGCTGCTCGAGAAAATTGCCTTCAGCGACTAATGCGTGAAGCGGTTCAATATCAAAGCTGATTACCTTGCCGGCTCCTGCAGTCAAAACAGCTTCAATGAAGGCACCCGTTCCACCAGCTGGCTCCAAAACAGTTTTGCCAGCAAGCGGACCTAAGATTTTTTCAATCTCAGAAACAAGTTCAATCGCAAGCTTTTTTGGGGTGTAATACTGCTCTTTGCCAGTAACCCTTGTGTTTCCAGGCTTAGAAGCTGGGAGTGTTTCAGTGGGCATTACTCAAGGCTAACAACTATTTCTTTCTTCTCCGGATTAGTTCTTGAACTCCAAAGCTAGAAGCGTGCTGCAGGTTGATTACCAGAAAACAGCGAGAACCACGTTTAGCAAAGTGAGCGCACCGATCGTTCCAAGGATTGCTCCAGTCACAGGCTTTTGCTTTCGCTTCAGCATGACCAAAACCACGATGATTAGAACCACAACTGTCTTGATAGCGATTTTGCTGTGATCAAGATCTTCTCCACCACCAAGGGCTAATTCCCATTCGCGCACTCCAACAAGCAACAACCCTGTCAGGAGAGAAGTCCATGCACCGTGCACCATTGCCGGAAGGATCTCTGCGGTCTTGGCGCGAAGCGCTTTAACTTGTACCAAGAAACCACCAAGTAGCGCAGATAGTCCAACCAGGTGTAGAACAACAAGAAAACTCTTAATGATTCCAGCAAGTACCAGCATTTATTCTCCTTCGTTAGTTAAAGGATAATCGCTTCATTGTTATCGCCGCTTCAACCGCTTCGGCGCCTTTGTCCTCTTTAGAGCCAGGCAGACCCGCTCGATCTAGGGCTTGCTTCTCGTTGGATACGGTAAGTAGACCAAAACCAATAGGTACCGAAGTGTCCAATTGAACCCTTGTTAACCCCTCGGTGGCGGCATCACAGACGTAATCAAAATGTGGTGTCTCACCTTGGATCACAACGCCAAGAGCAATCACTACCTCAGCACCGCTCTTGATTGCCAATTGCGCTGCTAAAGGTAACTCAAATGCGCCTGGAACACGGATGACTTTGTAGTCGCTGTTTCCAGCGGCCTTAAGGGCTCTCTCGGCTCCCGCCAGCAAACCATCCGTGATTTGTTCGTGCCAGCTTGTAACAAGAACAGAGACCTTAATCCCAGAGGCGTCGATTTCGATTTTTGGTGCACCATGGCTACTCATTACGTTCCAATTCTGGGATCATGTGTCCCATTTTCTCTCTCTTGGTTTCCATATACTCCACGTTCTCATCCTGTTGCCCAACGACGATTGGAACATACTCATTTACGAGGATTCCTGCTGCCTCGAGGGCTTCAATCTTGGCAGGGTTATTACTCATTAATCGAACGCTTTTAATCCCCAAGTCTCCAAGAATCGAAACAGCGGCGCCGTACTCTCTTGCCTCACTAGGAAGACCTAGCGCCAAGTTGGCTTCGACAGTGTCCATGCCTTGATCTTGAAGAGCATAGGCCTTGAGCTTGTTCAGTAGCCCAATCCCTCTTCCTTCCTGCCCGCGAAGATAAATAACTACTCCGCCTTTCGGGTCAGTGGCAATTTTGTCCAAGGCAAAGTCAAGTTGTGGTCCACACTCACACTTTTTGGAACCAAAAGCTTCACCTGTGATGCACTCACTGTGCATCCGAACCAACACGTTGTCGTGGTTGGGCTCGCCCGCAATTATGGCAACGTGCTCCGCAGTTGTCTTTGTGTCGTAGTAACCGCGCACCTTGAATACTCCATGAGTACTTGGCATCTTCGCTTCGGCTTCAAACCGGATTCGACTGACAGAATCGTCTTTCGGAATCGCGTGAGCTTGCTCTCGGTACTCGAAAATCTGCCCAATGCTAATTACCGGCAAGCCCTCTTTTGCTCCAACTTCTTGAAGTTCCGGAAGACGCATCATGGTGCCATCGCCAGATACCATTTCGGCAATTACGCCAACTGGAGTAAGCCCTGCAAGCTTTAGAAGATCCACGGTTGCTTCAGTGTGGCCTGGTCTTCCAAAGACACCATCCGGGTGAGCTCTCAGCGGGATTACGTGGCCTGGTCTAATCAAATGCGCTGGCTGGGATTCCGGGTCAGCCAGAATCCGAAGAGTGTGGGCACGATCGGCTGCGCTGATTCCGGTAGTCACACCCGATGCTGCATCAACCGAAACCGTGTACTGGGTCCGGTAGCGATCTTGATTGTTGTTTGTCATCAGTGGCAGCTCAAGCCGGTTTGCCAGTGATTCGGACATAGGAGCACATAGGAATCCTGAGGTGTGGTTCACCATCCAAGAAATCCACTCAGGCGTGGCAAATTGAGCTGCCATGATTGCGTCACCTTCGTTCTCCCGGTTTCGGTGATCAACCACCAGAACCGGCTTGCCGGCTTTTAGTGTCTCGAGTGCTTGTTCTATGGTTGCCAGATTCATTTCTGACTCCTTGCTTCTATTAGTTTCTCAATGTGCTTTGCCAAAATATCTGCTTCTACGTTCAGTTTTTCGCCTGTGGTTTTTATACCTAGGGTGGTGAGTCTTAATGTTTCTGGAATCAGACTTAGAGAAACGACATCGTTAGATATATCGTTTACTGTCAGGGAAACTCCATCAAAGGTTATTGAGCCTTTGTGTACAACATACTTAGCTAGCTCGGCTGGTATTCTCACTTTTACAACCTCCCAGTTAGCACTTGGCTCGCGGGAGATTATCTCCGCCACTCCATCCACATGCCCCTGAACCACGTGACCTCCAAAGCGACCAGCTCCTGACATCGCCCGCTCTAGATTCACACGGTCGCCTTCGGCTATTCCTCTTAGGCTGGTTCGATTCAAGGTCTCTAGCATCACATCGGCAACGAAACCGTCATCGGTCACTTCGGCTGCGGTTAGGCAAACTCCACTGACTGAGACGGATTCACCCTGAGCCAAATCCGATCGAATTAGTTTTCCGCTCACCTTCAGGCGGATGCTGTCCGCTAATTCCTGAACTCCAGCCACGGTCCCTAGTTCCTCAATAATTCCGGTAAACATCAACTTGTCCTAACTGGGCTAGCAATAATTTGAACATCTGCACCTAGCTTGGTGATCTCAGTGAATTCCAACACTTTAGCTTGATCAATTCCTGGAACATCGATTGATCCGATGGCTAATTTGTCGCCACCAAGTAGTTTTGGAGCTAGGTAAATCACAAACTCGTCCACCAGATCCAATTGCACAAATCGACTAGCTAACGTTGGGCCCCCCTCAACTAAAACGTGTTTGATTCCTTTTTCGTAAAGCTCACCTAGTGCCCCGTGAATCGACTGGGTTTTCATTGTCAAAGTTTCGGCATTTTCATTGAATATTCTCAGATTAGGTGAGAGCTCACGCTCTCCAAGCACCACACGTAGTGGTTGATGCTCGTATAGCGAGCCATCTTCTTTTCTGGCGGTCAGTTCAGGATCATCAATGATGGCCGTTCCAGTTCCAATCAAAATCGCATCCACTTCGGATCTTCTTAAATGCGCATCTGCGCGGGACTCTGTGCCACTTATCCACTTACTTGTTCCGTCTTGGGCAGCAGCTCGACCGTCAACACTGCTAGCCCACTTTAGGCTGACAAAGGGGCGCTTGTTTTTTACTGCACTCAACCACACTCTGGATTGCTGGTTCGCTCTTTCGAGAAAAACGCCAGATTCAACTTCTACTCCAGCAAGCCGGAGAGTTTCCGAACCACCAGCTGATTCATCCCCGGGATCGCTGGAAGCAAAGACGACTTTACTGATTCCTGCATCAATTAGTGCAACCGCGCACGGTCCAGTTTTTCCAGTGTGATTGCATGGCTCTAGAGTGATTACTGCTGTGGCACCAGGCTCAAGCTTGTCTTTGCCTGACAGGGCAGCCTTGATTGCAACAACTTCTGCGTGGTCTGTTCCAGAGCCCTTGTGATATCCCTCACCAATAACTTCCCCAGCGGCATTCAAGATGACGGCGCCCACTTGAGGGTTCACTCCAGTAACTGGACCTCTCAGGGCAAGCTCGAGTGCGCGATTCATCGCGTCTTCGATACTTAGCTTGGTCATCACTTCTACCCATGTTCTTTTGGCGAACTTACGGGGCAGCGGAATGGGAAAGTAGAGTCAACCAAATTGGCAATTAAGCGCCAACGGCTAACCCTAGGTTCTTCTCCCATCCGGACTTTAACCGTCGGCTCTGGAATTTCACCAAATCAACCGAATTAGAACCTTTTCAAGATCTGATTCGGGTCGCGGGCTTTACCGCCGGCTCAGATTTTCACTGACCCCGAAGAACGTTGTTACATGGCTATCCTTACAGATAACAGCCAGCTATGCCAATGATTGAGGCTAGCTCCCAGCTAACTCCTAGGAATGAAGCCAATTTTGTCGTAAACGCTGGCCAACGTTTTTTCGGCAATTTCGTTAGCTCGATTGGCACCAGAGGCCAACATGGCATCAAGCTCTTTGGTGTTAGCCAGCAGTTCTGTTGCGCGAACTCTGATTGGCTCGATTACAGATATCACAGCGTCGGCAACATCGCTTTTTAGATCGCCATAACCCTTGCCAGAAAGTGATTGTTCTAACTCAGCTATTGAAGTTCCCGTTACCGCCGAATAAATACCGAGCAGGTTCGAAACCCCCGGCTTGTTCTCTGTGTCAAATCGAATCTCTCCATCGGTATCGGTAACCGAACCCTTGATTTTCTTGACGGTGACGCTGGAGTCATCCATTATGTTGATGGTGCCCTTTGGTTCGTTTGATTTCGACATCTTGGCTGTTGGGTTTTGTAGGTCATAAATCTTTGCGGTCTCTTTAAGAATGTGTGCTTCTGGAACCGTAAAAGTCTGCCCGAATCTTGAATTAAATCTCATAGCCAAATCTCTGGTTAGTTCCAGGTGCTGTCTTTGGTCTTCACCAACTGGAACTTTTTTGGGCTGATAAAGCAAAATGTCAGCAGCTTGCAAAATTGGATAGGTAAACAAGCCAACGGAGGCGCTATCAGCACCAGCTTTTTGTGATTTGTCTTTGAACTGAGTCATACGGTTGGCTTCACCAAATCCAGTTATGCAATTTAGCACCCAGGCAAGTTGCGCATGGGCTGGCACTTGCGATTGGATAAAAAGTGACGACTTTTTGGGATCTATTCCCGCGGCAATGTATTGCGCTGCGGTTCGGCGAGTATTGTTGCGAAGCTCGGTTGGATCTTGCGGAACCGTTATGGCATGCAAGTCAACAATCATGTAATAGGCGTTGAACTCATCTTGCATACTGACCCAATTGGTCAATGCGCCAAGGTAATTTCCAAGATGCAGTGAATCTGCAGATGGCTGCATACCGCTTAGAAGATTTGGTTTGCTCACTCTAGATAGCGTATTCCACAGTCACTGGAGAATGGTCGCTCCAACGCGAGTCATACCTTGGTGCCCTGTGTACTTTGTACTTTCCCGAAACCTTGGCCAGGGCAGGGGTAGCTAGGTGATAGTCAATTCGCCATCCCGCATCGGTGTCAAAAGCCTTACCTCGATAGGACCACCAAGTGTATGGGCCAGGCTTATTTGGGTGGAAGTTTCGTCCAACATCCACCCAACCCTGCTTACCCATAAAGGTGTCAAAGTAGGCACGCTCTTCAGGTAAGAAACCGGCGTTTTTGAGATTGCCCTTCCAGTTTTTGATATCGAGTTCGGTGTGGCCAACGTTTAGATCTCCAACAACTAAGGCAAGAGGCTGCTCTTTACCTAGCTTGGCCATGCGTGACTGCATTGCTTCCAAAAATTTGTACTTCTCGATTTGTTTAGCTGTTTCTACTTCACCAGAGTGAACGTAGCAACTAACCAAAGTAATCTTCTTGTTTCCAACTTGAAAGACACCTTCTAGCCATCGACCGGCGGAATCAAAATCTTTTGGACCAAGGGTTGTCTTGGATTCCAAAGCGGGAACTTTGCTAACTAGAGCAACCCCGGCTCTTCCCTTAGCGGATGCTTCTTCGTGAAGAATGTGCCACTTGCCGCCGTTTGCGGCAAGCCCGCCGTGCTGATCGAAGAGTTCATCAAGATCTGCTCTACTGGCTCTAACTTCTTGAAGGGCCAAAACATCTGCGGTGGATTTTTTCAGCCAGTCACCCATGCCGTTTCGAAATGCTGCACGCACGCCATTGACGTTGATTGTTGCAACTTCAAATGGCTTTCTAGTTGGCACTAAAAGCTCACCAGGACCGCGTCACCTTGAATCGCAACAGTGACTTTTCCTAAGGCTCGTTGCGCTTGACCCTTAATTACGGACCCATCGTCAGCGTTGAAAACAGAACCGTGACTATCACATTTGATTTCAGAGTTAGCCACCGTGCTCATAACAAAGCCAGCGTGGGTACACTCCGCGCTAAATCCTCGGAAGACATCCTTGGTTGGTTGAGTAATCAAAATTGGAACACCCTCAACGTCAAACCTTTTACCTGAGCCAACTGGAATGTCAGATGTTTTGCAAACTTCTATCCCAGCCGCCGAGGTAGCTTCAGGAGTAGGAGAGGCAGAAGAAGGGGTGGGAGAAGCACTTGATTGGGTTTGAGTTGCAACCTGCGGTGCGCATGCCGCCAAAGCGGTGACGGCGGAAACGCCAACGGCTGAGGCGATAACTGTCCTGCGGGAAACCATTAGGGCTTGCCTCTTAGAATGGCCTGCTTTACTTCGGCAATAGCCTTTGTCACCTGAATTCCACGTGGACAAGCCTCGGTGCAGTTAAAAGTTGTGCGGCAGCGCCAGACACCTTCTTTATCGTTCAAGATATCCAATCTAAGCTCGGCACCCTCGTCGCGAGAATCGAAGATAAAGCGGTGTGCGTTGACGATAGCTGCTGGCCCAAAGTACTGACCGTCAGTCCAAAACACGGGGCAGCTGGTAGTGCAAGCTGCACACAAAATGCACTTTGTTGTGTCGTCGTAGCGCTCGCGCTGCTGTGGAGACTGTAATCTTTCCTTTTCTGGATTTGCCCCTGCAATAAGGAACGGGTTGATGTCGCGGTAAGCTTTGTAGAAAGGCTCCATGTTAACAATCAGGTCTTTCTCAACCGGAAGGCCCTTGATTGGCTCCACGTAAATCGGTTGCGTGATGTCTAGATCCTTAATCAAAGTCTTGCAGGCAAGTCGGTTTCTGCCGTTAATTCGCATGGCATCGGAGCCACAAACACCGTGGGCGCAAGATCTGCGGAAGGTAAGCGAACCGTCAATTTCCCACTTGATCTTGTGAAGAGCGTCTAATACTCGATCGGTGCCATACATAAGTACGTCATAGTCAACCCACTTAGCCTCTTCGCTGGTCTCCGGGTCAAACCGGCGCACCATCAGAGTTACCGTGAATGACGGGATTTCTGCAATTTCTATGACGCTTTCTACCATTAGTACTTACGCTCCATAGCTGGGTAGTTTGTGACAACCACTGGTTTCCATTCAACCCGAATGTCTTCACCCGGTTTGGTCGGAATCATCTTGGTTTTGTAAGCCATGGAGTGAACCATGAAATCTTCGTCGTTTCTAGTCTCGTAATCTTCGCGGAAGTGGCCCCCGCGGCTTTCCCGGCGCTCGCGAGCTGTCATAACCAAAACCTCTGCCAGGTCAAACAAGAAACCAAGTTCAATTGCTTCTAGTAGATCCGTGTTGAATCTCTTGCCGCGGTCCTGAACGGCGATGTTTTCATAGCGCTTTCTCAGCTCAGCTATCTTCTCAAGGGCTTCATTTAGAGAGTCTTCGGTGCGATAAACCTGGGCATTTTTGTCCATGGTTTCTTGTAATTCTTTTCTTAGAATCGCAATCTTCTCGGTACCAGTTGAGTTTCTGGTAACTGAGAGAAGAATCTCCACTTGGGCGGTAGCGTTTTCAGGAACTGGAACGAAATCAGCATCCTTGGCGTATTCAACCGCGTAGATACCAGCACGCTTACCGAAAACGTTGATGTCCAGTAGCGAGTTAGTTCCCAAGCGGTTGGCTCCGTGCACCGAAACACAAGCGCACTCACCAGCAGCATACAAACCTGGAACAACTGTGTTGTTATCACGCAGTACTTCGGTTTTGATGTTGGTAGGAATACCACCCATGGCATAGTGTGCGGTTGGGAAAACTGGAACCGGTTCGGTGTAAGGCTCAACACCAAGATAGGTTCTTGCAAACTCGGTGATGTCTGGAAGCTTGGCGTCAATTACCTCTGGTGGAAGATGAGTTAGATCCAACAAAACGTAGTCTTTGTTTGGTCCCGCACCTCTTCCTTCACGAACCTCGTTAGCCATAGCTCTGGCAACCATGTCGCGCGGAGCAAGATCCTTAATTGTTGGAGCGTAGCGCTCCATGAATCTTTCTCCCGATGCATTTCTCAAGATCGCACCTTCACCGCGGGCAGCTTCAGAAAGCAAAATACCAAGCCCTGCCAAACCGGTTGGGTGGAACTGGTAGAACTCCATGTCCTCTAGTGGAAGCCCCTTACGCCAAATGATTCCAACGCCATCTCCTGTTAAGGTGTGAGCATTGGAGGTGGTCTTAAAGATCTTGCCAAAACCACCGGTAGCAAAAACAATCGATTTACCTTGGAAGACGTGAAGATCTCCGGTGGCTAGCTCGTAGGCAACAACCGCTGCTGGTCGCTCAACTCCGTCAATCTCATTCATAACTAGGTCAAGAACGTAGAACTCATTGAAAAACTCAATGCCTAGCTTCACGCAGTTTTGGTAAAGGGTTTGCAAAATCATGTGACCGGTGCGGTCTGCGGCGTAGCAAGATCGTCTAACCGGTGCTTTTCCGTGATCTCTGGTGTGTCCACCAAAGCGTCGCTGGTCGATTTTGCCATCTGGGGTTCTGTTGAATGGAAGACCCATGTTTTCTAAATCGATAACCGCCTGGACAGATTCCTTGGCAAGAATTTCGGCGGCGTCTTGATCGACTAGGTAATCGCCACCTTTGACGGTGTCGAAGGTGTGCCACTCCCAGTTATCTTCTTCCACATTTGCAAGCGCTGCTGCCATTCCACCCTGAGCTGCACCCGTGTGAGAACGAGTAGGGAACAGCTTAGAAATTACAGCGGTGCTTAAGTGAGGCCCTGCTTCAATTGCAGCTCGCATGCCAGCGCCACCGGCACCAACAATGACAACATCGTGCTGGTGAAAGTGAGTTTTTGTAGCGGTGTCGCTAGTGGGCAATTACAGAATCCTTACTGAGCTGGGCAAAACGATGGCAGCGCGTCAGGAAGAGCACCGATTGGACATGGATCAAATGTGAAGATAACTAGGGTTCCTAAAGTAATCAAAGCGGCGCAAACGCTCCAAAGTGTTACAACCAGTGTCTTTCTGACACCTTCTCTTTCTGTGTAGTCGTTGACTAAGGTTCGCATACCGTTGGTCCCGTGAATCATGGCAAGCCACAACATTGCTAGATCCCACCACTGCCAGAACGGATCTGCCCACTTACCGGCAACAAAAGCGAAGTTGATTGCCTTGATGCCACCTTCTGGGACAACCAGGTTGGCAATTAGGTGCACAAAGATTAGGAAGATGAGCAAGGCACCAGACACACGCATGTAGATCCAGCCGTACTTTTCCAAGTTTGCCTGTTTTCTTGAACGAGGTGCATTTGGTGTTTCAATTACTACCGACATCTGCTACCTCCTAACCGAAAACGTTCATTAGATGACGTGGTGCAAAAGCTGCAAAAACGGCGAATGAGATACCAACCACAACCCAGAACATGACATTTTGGTACTTGGCTCCCTTGCTCCAAAAATCAATTAGTGCAACGCGGATTCCGTTTAGCCCGTGGTACAAAACTGCCGCTACCAACCCAAGCTCCGCCACACCAATAAGAGGTGTCTGATAGGTGGAAATAACGACGTTGTAGGCCTCAGGGCTGACCCGAACTAGCGCAGTGTCGAGGATGTGAACAAGCAGGAAAAAAAAGATAGCAACACCGGTAATTCGGTGCAGCACCCAAGACCACATACCTACTTTTCCGCGGTATAGAGTCCCTGCTGGCATTTGAGGCAAGTAATTCTCCTATGGCGTCAGATGGGCTTTGGCTTAAATTCTAACCCTGAAACAATCCCCCTATGCTCATGCACCCAAGGTGAGCTAGGGTTTTTCTTGTCATGGCAAATCCAAGAAAACCTCAAGACCGCTTTCACGCTGTCATCCCAGCCGGGGGAGTCGGCAGTAGATTGTGGCCACTTTCGCGTGCGGCCGCTCCAAAGTTTTTGCATGACCTAACCGGATCTGGTCAAACCCTGCTCCAAGACACCTGGGATCGCATTGTTCCCCTGGCCTCAGCCAAGCGAACCATGGTTGTTACTGGCTCCGCCCACGAGCAAGCAGTCCTTGGCCAATTACCTGAGCTTTCAGCAAATAACCTGGTAATTGAATCAAGCCCGAAGGATTCAACAGCAGCCATAGCGCTCGCGGCAGCTATCTTGGCCAGAAGAGAGCCCGATGTCATCATCGGCGCCTTCGCTGCCGATCATGTGATCACCGACAGCAAGGCATTTCAGGACGCAGTCAAGCAAGCCATTGAGCTCGCAGCCACCGATCGGATCGTAGTAATAGGTATCACCCCAACTGAACCTTCAGTTGGCTTCGGATACATCAAATCCGGTGACGCTCTGGATATAGCTGGAGCCCCCTCAGCCTTAGAAGTTGAAAAGTTTGTCGAAAAGCCAAAGCTAGAACGTGCAAAAAAGTATGTCGAGTCAGGTAAGTACCTTTGGAACGCTGGAATGTTCATTGCTCCCGCGGCACTATTACTAAGGCAGCTTGCTAAGTCCGAACCAGAGCTACACGCAGCGATTCTGGAATTAGCCGCAGCTTGGGATACTCCAAATAGAGATGCCACAGTTGCGAAGCTGTGGCCAAGTTTGAAAAAGGTGGCAATCGATTACTCAATTGCCGAGCCAGCTGCCGAAGCTGGGCTAGTGGGCCTCATTCCAGGAAAATTCAGTTGGCACGATGTTGGGGATTTTGCTGCCATTGCGGAACTGCAATCCCAGGGCAGAAAAAACAATTTGGCGGTTCTGGGATCGGCCAGAGTGCTATCTGATGACTCGAGTGGAATTTTGGTTAGCGAAACCAAAAGAATGATTGCCATCATCGGGTTGGAAGATGTCATCATCGTGGACACCCCAGATGCACTCCTGGTGACCAATAAGGCAAACGCCCAAAAGGTTAAAGCTTTGGTTGACTCTTTAAAGGCAACTGGCCACGACGAGATTCTTTAGCCAAACTCACTTTGGTATCGTTTAGGTCACGAAAGCCGTAATCAGCGGCGTTTCGGACATTTGGACCTGTTTTCGTCAGGTATTCTCAAGTCATTACGTCAGACGTGATCGACATGACTGACACCCAAATAGGAGGAAATAAGTGAAGCTATTTTCACGATCAAGTGCTGTAAAGGCACTTTCACTAGCGGCTATTTCAGCACTAGTACTCTCTGGTTGCGCAGCTGCACCAGAGGAAGAAACAGTAGAGCCAGGATCAGTAGATTTCCTAGCTTGTGCAGTATCTGACGAGGGAAACTGGAACGACAAGTCCTTCAACGAAGCTGTTTACACAGGTCTAAAGCAGGCAGAGACTGACCTAGGCATTTCAATCAACGCCCTAGAGTCTGCAACTCCAGAAGACTTTGAGCCAAACCTTCAGGCAAGCGTTGACGCAGGATGTGACATCATCATCGGTGTTGGATTCGCACTTGGCGACGCAATCACCAAGATCGCTGAAGCTAACCCTGACCTTGACTTTGCTCTTGTGGACTCAGAGTCAGCAGCCAAAAACGTTAAGCCATTGCTATTCGAAACTGCTGAAGCAGCTTTCCTAGTTGGTTACGCAGCAGCTGACTACTCAACCACCAAGACAATCGGTACCTACGGAGGACTTCCTTTCCCTTCAGTTACTGACTTCATGACCGGTTACTACAACGGTGCACAGCAGTGGGCAAAAGACAACGGCGAGACTGTTACGGTTCTTGGTTGGGACGCAGCTGGACCAGAGTCATACACCATGATGGGTGGATTCGCTCCAAACAACCCAGAGGGACTCGCTATTGCCAAGACTCAGATCACCGGTGGTGCTGACGTTCTCCTTCCTGTTGGAGGAAACCAGTTCACAGCTGCTCAGTCTGCAATCGATGAGCTAAACCCAGATGCAGTAATGATTGGTGTTGACGTTGACATCGCTGCTGGAAACCCAGATCTAGCGAAGTACATTCTTACCTCAATTGAGAAGAGAATGGCAATTGCAACATTTGATGTCATCAAGGGTCTAGTTGACGGAGTTGCATTTGATGCAACTAAGTATGTTGGAACTCTAGAGAACAAGGGTGTTGGCTACTCAGCTTTCACCGACTTCTCGTCCAAGGTTAGCTCCGGTCTAGTAGACAAGCTAGCTGAGCTAGAAAAGGGCATCATTGCCGGCACCTACAAGCCAAAGGGCTAGTAGCTAAAAAACCGTTGAAGGTCGGGTGCTCCCTCGGGAGCATCCGACCTTCACTTTTTTATGTGAGATAATTTCTTCATTGAACTTGAGTGCACATAGGAGTGCCGGATGAAATTAGAGCTAAAGGGAATCACCAAAAGATTTGGCACCCTTGTAGCAAATGACTCAATCAATCTTGTTGTTGAGTCTGGAGAGATTCACTGCCTACTCGGAGAAAATGGCGCAGGTAAATCCACTCTGATGAATGTTCTTTACGGCCTTTACAAAGCTGACGAGGGTCAGATCCTGATCGACGGGAATCCCACCAAGTTCTCTGGTCCTGGAGATGCGATGGCCGCTGGCATCGGCATGGTGCATCAACACTTTATGCTCATTCCGGTATTCACGGTTGCAGAAAACGTGGCATTAGGGCACGAACCCACCAACAAATTAGGAGTTCTTGACTTAGACGCTGCCAGAGCATTGGTGCGAGAGATTTCGGATCGATTCGGGTTCGATGTTGATCCAGACGCTTTGATTGAGGATCTACCGGTAGGAGCTCAACAGCGCGTGGAAATCATAAAGTCCCTTGCTCGAGACGCCAAGATACTGGTTCTTGATGAACCCACTGCAGTATTAACTCCGCAAGAAACCGACGAGCTAATGGACATCATGCGAGGTCTGGCAAAGTCGGGTACTTCGATTGTCTTTATCACCCACAAACTGCGCGAAGTAAAGGCTGTTGCAGACAAAATCACAGTGATTAGACAGGGCCGGGTTGTTGGGGAAGCCAAGCCAAGCGCTGATACAAAAGAGCTAGCCAGCATGATGGTCGGTCGAGATGTTGGGCTAACCGTAGAGAAGAATCTTTCCAACCCTGGCAAAGTTGTGTTGCAACTCGACCGAGTATCTGTTTTGGACGATCGAGAACAGCGGGCTGTAAACCAAGTTAGTTTTGAAGTTCGAGCTGGAGAGATTCTAGCGATTGCCGGGGTGCAGGGAAACGGCCAAACAGAATTAGCAGAAGCAATTCTTGGGCTAAGGCCCGTTTTGTCTGATTCGGGCGACGTCAAGATTTCTGGAGCTAACATGAAGGGCAAGTCGGTAAGGTCAGTTCTTGAAAAAGGCGTTGGCTACGTCCCAGAGGACAGGAAGAAGAACGGACTTGTTTCTGAATTCTCCATCGCCGAGAACCTCATGCTTAATGGTTCATTTTCAAAACCATTTGCAAAAGGATTCGGTATAGCCTTCGGAGCTCGTAATCGAATTGCTGATGAAAGAGTCAGAGAGTTTGATGTTAGAACAACCTCCGCCCAGACTCCAGCCGGAAAACTATCGGGGGGAAACCAGCAGAAAGTTGTTTTGGCTCGCGAGCTTTCTAGAGACGTGGAGCTTCTGGTAGTTTCTCAGCCAACTCGCGGTGTTGACGTTGGTTCGGTTGAGTTTATTCACGAGCGAATAGTCAAGGAGCGAAACGAAGGTAAAGCAGTGTTGCTTATTTCAACCGAGCTAGACGAGGTATTGGCTTTAGCTGATCGAATCGCGGTTATGTATCGCGGACAAATTGTTGGAATCGTGGATGCAAAAACAGACAGAGCAAAACTTGGCCAGATGATGGCGGGGGTCGCAGCATGAGTGCAACTTCAAGACAAGAGCCAATAAATTGGAACGCAGCCTTGAAAGAGATTCTTTCTGGTGGGCTGACTCGCACAGTCCTTTCGGTAATCTTGGGATTTGTCGTTGGTGCATTTTTCATGATTGTCTCCAACAAGGAGTTTTTACAGAGCATTGGATATTTCTTTGCCGATCCACTGGCTAGCTTGCGTGCTGCCGGAGATGTTGTAAGCGCTGGCTACGGAGCACTTTTCAAGGGTGCAATCTACAACTCCAACGCTGAAACATTTGAAGCTGCTATTCGACCGCTGACTGAAACTCTGCGACTTGCTGGCCCACTTATCGCAGCAGGACTTGGTATAGGTCTTGGTTTTAGAGTGGGGCTTTTCAACATTGGTGGAACTGGCCAGCTAATTTCGGGAATGATTTGGGCAACATTTGTTGCTACTCGAATTGAGCTACCTCCAGTTATTCACTTTGTTGTTGCCATTTTGGCAGCGATAGTTGGTTCTGCGTTGGTGGGTGCATTTGTTGGTTTTCTCAAAGCTAGAACTGGCGCCAACGAAGTAATCACAACAATCATGCTTAACTACGTTATTGTCAGTTTTTTCAATCATTTACTTCTTGATAACAACCTGCTTCAAGGGGCGACTGCTGGCGGTCACACCAAGTCCGATCCAGCATTCGAAACGGCGAGACTGCCAAATCTGTTCGGTGAGAATTTTGCTCTGAATCTAGGCTTCATACTTTCTATCGTCGCTGTAATGATCTACTGGTGTCTAATGGAGCGTTCAACAATCGGGTTCAGGCTTCGCGCTGTTGGCTTCAACTCTTCTGCCGCACGAACCGCTGGAATAAATGTTGAAGGTACTTACATTCTTGCTTTGGGACTATCCGCAGCTTTTGTTGGAATTGCAGCTGCAAACCAGGCGCTGTCTTCAACCGGTGGTGTTACACCAACCACGCATGCGGGTATCGGCTTTGACGCTATTACAGTTGCCCTTCTTGGTGGATCAACCGCTTCGGGGGTATTACTAGCGGGTCTTTTGTTTGGAGCGTTCAAAGCTGGAGCTTCTGCAATTCAGATTGAAGGGATCTCTCCCGATGTTCTTGGAATCGTTCAAGGAGCAATAGTTTTGTTCATCGCCGCGCCACCTCTTATTAGAGCTATCTTTAGGCTCCCACCAGCTCAAACAACCAGCATGCTAAGTGCACTGCGGTCAAGGCTGTTTAGTCGAGGAGGGAAAAAGTGAGCACCGTGACTGTTAAAGAAGTTAGGGAATCATGGAAGACCCCAGCAGTGATGGGCGCTTTGGCCATTGTTGTTCTTGTGTTCTTCGGGATTCTAGGCAAGAGCGAAATCGTATCCTTTGAGCTAACTGGAGGCCGAGAACTAGTCCAATTTCCAAACATTGACATGAGCTCCGCACTTCTTGGGACATTTGCCGGAGTTTTGCTGCTACTCATAACTGGCTACGCGGCATTCAAAGTCAGTAAGAATCAACGCCCATCAATTTGGCTCTCCATGCTCTTTGGTGCAATTGCTCTGGTTGCTCTTTTGGGCTGGCTCGCGGGCGGAAACACTGTTCCGGTGGCTTTCATTCTCGGTTCGGCCCTGGTTTTGGCAGTTCCAATCGTGCTTGGAGCCATGGGTGGCATCATGAGCGAACGAGTTGGAGTTGTGAACATCGCCATTGAAGGTCAGCTACTCACTGGCGCTTTCATGGCAGCTGTTGTCAGCACCCTCACTGGAAATCAGATTCTTGGAATGGTTTCAGCCATGATTACCGCTGGGTTGTTCTCAGCGGTACTAGCTGTGTTTGCGGTTCGATTCCTAGCTCAGCAAATAATCGTTGGTGTTGTTCTAAATGTTTTGGCAATTGGAATTACAAACTTCTTGTACCAGCAGTGGGTAACAGAGGACGAAGCCGCTACCAACAGCCCTGGCACTTTGCCAATTATTTCTATTCCTTACCTTGGGGATATCCCATTAATTGGACCGGTATTGTTCCAAAACAGAATCACAGTCTATTTGGCAATCGGAATTGTCATTGTTTTGTGGTTTGTACTTTTCAAAACAAGGCTGGGACTTCGTGCGCGGGCAGTGGGTGAGAATCCTCTGGCAGCAGACACCGTTGGAATTAATGTTGGCCGAACTCGTTTCTGGTGGGTCACGCTCGGTGGCTTACTTGCAGGTTTAGGTGGAGCGGCATTGACTATCGGAAGCTCGGGCTCCTTCGGCCGCGAGATGTCTGGAGGATTGGGCTTTATCGCTTTGGCGGTTGTGATCCTGGGACGCTGGCACCCTGGATATGCAACTGCAGCTGCGTTGCTTTTTGGTTTTTCCATAATCCTAAGAATTTGGGGAGGTCAAGTAAGCCCAGGAATTCCATCGAATCTGATAACCATGGTCCCTTACCTAGTTACCCTGATTGCTGTTGTTGGTTTCGTCGGGCGATCCAGGCCACCAGCAGCTGATGGTATTCCTTACGTGAAGGGTTAGAGATGCAAATCGACTGGGATCTACTTCGCAAGGAAGCTATTGCAGCAATGCAAAAAGCTTATGTTCCTTATTCGATGTTTCCGGTTGGAGTTGCGGCTCTAACAGAAGACGGACGAATAGTTTCTGGCTGCAACATTGAGAACGCATCATATGGAGTTACTCTGTGCGCCGAGTGTTCAATGGTCAGCGACCTGTTTAGAACTGGTGGGGGTCGTCTCGTTGCGTTTTATTGCGTTGACAAGCACAACAATGTCTTAATGCCCTGCGGCAGATGCCGCCAGCTGCTTTACGAACACTCAGCACCTGGCATGCTACTTGAAACCGTCTCAGGGATAAAGACCATCGACGAGGTTATCCCAGACGCTTTTGGACCAAGAGATTTGGAACAAAGGGCTTGAATAGCTTTGACGCAGTAGATCTCATCATTGCCAAAAGGCAAAAGCAGGAGCTAACTACAGAAGCCATTGATTGGCTAATTGAAAATTACACCGCAGGCAAAGTAGCTGATGAACAAATGTCAGCTATGGCTATGGCCATTTTGCTAAATGGCATGACTGGCCGAGAGATTAAAGATCTCACGATGGCAATGATTGCATCGGGTGAGCGTTTGAACTTTGAGTCCCTTGGTGTCCCAACAACCGATAAGCACTCAACAGGCGGCGTTGGCGACAAGATAACTTTGCCCCTTGCTCCTTTGGTGGCGGTATTTGGAGTTGCTGTTCCTCAATTATCTGGGCGAGGACTTGGGCACACTGGTGGAACGTTAGACAAGCTTGAATCCATTTCTGGTTGGCGAGCAAATCTATCCAACGAGGAAATGACAAAACAGCTAGCCGAAATCGGCGCTGTTATATGCGCAGCAGGATCGGGATTAGCTCCTGCCGACAAAAAGCTATACGCGCTTCGAGATGTAACCGGGACAGTCGAGGCAATACCTTTAATTGCATCGTCAATCATGAGCAAAAAAATTGCAGAGGGAACGGGGTCACTTGTTTTGGATGTAAAAGTAGGCTCTGGCGCATTCATGAAAGACTTCGCAACCGCCAAGCAATTAGCTCAAGTATTGGTTCAACTAGGTACCGATGCTGGTGTCAACACCTCGGCATTATTGACTGACATGTCGACCCCGCTCGGTCTCAAGATTGGTAATGCGTTAGAGGTTGAAGAGTCAGTTGAAGTTCTTGCCGGCGGCGGACCTTCCGATGTTGTTGAGATTACCGTTGCGCTAGCCACTGAAATGCTTAGTCTTGCAGGAGTAAAGGATGTCGATGTTGCTGCAGCGCTAAGTGATGGCCGCGCAATGGATAAGTGGCGGGCAATGATTAGCGCTCAAGGTGGGGACCCAGACGCCAAGCTACCTACTGCTAAAGAAACTCAAACAGTTGTTGCGGAAACTGATGGTGTTATTACTGAGCTAGACGCACTTTCGGTGGGACTAGCTTCTTGGCGACTGGGGGCTGGAAGAGCGAGAAAAGAAGACCCAGTGCAGTTTGGAGCAGGCGTTACTTTACACGCGCAGCTTGGCGACACTGTGAAAAAAGGTGACCCTTTGTATACCCTTCATACCGATGAACCAGCTAGGTTCCAGCGGGCGCAAGAAACAATCGCCACAGCATATAACATTGAGGCTCGAGGCCAAGTATCGAGAAAACTGATACTAGACCGAATCAAAAACTAATTTCAGCCAATAGGACAACTAAATCATGGACGCAAAACTCAAGGCATTGCCTAAGATCTCTCTTCACGACCACCTAGATGGCGGGCTGAGACCACAGACGATGGTGGAGCTTGCTGAGAAAATTGGACATACCCTTCCAACAAATGACGCGGTAAAGCTTGGCGAGTGGTTTTTTGAGTCGGCTGACTCTGGTTCATTAGAGCGCTACCTTGAAACTTTTGATCACACAACCGCCGTTATGCAGACCCGCGAGGGACTCACCAGGGTCGCCAAAGAGTTTGTTCTTGATTTGCACGATGACGGCGTTATCTACGGAGAAGTTCGCTGGGCTCCAGAGCAACACCTAAGAAGTGGACTCACACTTGATGAAACTGTGGAGGCCGTTCAAGACGGTCTTGAGCAAGGCATGAAAGATGTTGAGGCCGCAGGAGGATTTATAAGAACAGGTCAGCTCGTTACTGCTATGCGCCAGAACAATCGGGGTATGGAGATTGCCGAGCTAGCTGTTCGACACAGGGACAACGGTGTTGTTGGTTTTGATATTGCCGGTCCAGAAAAAGGATTTCTGCCGGTAAATCACAAGGCCGCTTTTGAATACCTTGCTGAACAAATGTTTCCGATCACGGTTCACGCGGGAGAGGGCGATGGTGTTGCCAGCATCAAAGATGCCATTGTTTCTGGTCGTGCCCTGCGCTTGGGACACGGTGTGCGAATCATTGAGGACATTATGTTCTCTAGATCCGAAGGAGACACCGACGTTGTTGTGTTGGGTGAAGTTTCTGAGTGGGTGCACGATCGTGGAATTGCCCTAGAGCTATCACCTTCTTCAAATTTGCAGACTGGAGCAATTGCCATGCTGGGAGACAAGATGTCTGATCACCCGTTTGACATTTTGTATGAACTTGGATTCAAGGTGACGGTAAACACCGACAATCGTTTGATGTCTAGAACCACTCTGACTCGCGAACTCGAGCTGCTAATGACCACCTTTGGTCACTCATTAGCGGATCTCGAGCAGTTCCAGCTAAATGCTGCCGAGGCTTCATTCCAGGCATTGGATGACCGAGAAGAGCTTATTGACATGATCAGCGAAGGTTTTTCTAGGGCTTAATGGCTCTGATTTAGAGGTATAGAGTCGTTAAATGTCACTTCCAAACCCTGGCGATACCAAAAGAACAGAAATCAATCGCCTAAAGCAACGCTCGGTATCAGACCGCGACGCGATGTATGAAATCCTTGATTCAACAATCTTGTGCCACATCGGTTACGTTGAAGATGGCCAGCCCTTTGTGTTGCCTTACGCCTTCACTCGCGATGGCGACAGGATCCTGATTCACGGCTCATCCGGTGCAAGGTTTATGCGTCAACTATCCAAAGGAGCTCCAACCTGCATAACGGTTACCAAGCTTGATGGTCTAGTGGTTGCTAGAACCACATTTGACTCGAGTATGAATTACCGGTCCGTAGTTATCTTAGGAACCGCAGAGGAAATAACGGGGGATAACAAGAACGAACTTTTGGAAAAAGTTAGTGACGGTCTCATTCCTGGGCGAACCCTTGAAGTTAGGAAATCAACAGTCAAGGAGTTGGCGGCTACAACACTGTTGTCAATTTCTCTTGCAGAGGCATCGGTAAAAATCAGAACGGGTATGCCTCATGACGACGAAGGTTCGGGTACCGGTGTCTGGTCAGGGGTAATTCCGATTCACTTGGTGGCAGATCAGCCAATACCTTCCGACGACGAGTCAAAGAGTCTTCCAGTTCCTGAAAGCGTGATCGCTTTTACCAAAAACCCAAAAGGCTAGACCAGCAGCTGCCTCATCGCAGTTTCCAGCTCAGCGAGTAATTTACTTGAGGTCGTTTCACTCTCGCTTACGGCCTGAAGGTAGCACTTGAGCTTAGGTTCGGTTCCGGAGGGCCGAATGATTACGGTTCTGCCATCACTGAGGGTAAAGCGCAATGCATCGGTTCCAGGAAGCAACTTGGTTCCTTGCTGCATATCCTCAAACTCTGCCGAAACACCTGCGATTTCAGCTGGGGGATTATTTCTTAGCTTGCTCATTAGGTTAGATATCACATTCAAATCGGTAACTCGTATCGAAATCTGACCCGTCGAGAAGTATCCATAGCGCTGCATTAGACGATCTAGCTGATCGCCGAGGGTGTATCCCTGGTTTGCTAGTTGCGAGGCAATGTCAGCCACGATCAAAGCCGCAGATAAGCCATCTTTGTCTCGCACTTGATTACAGTCAACACAGTAACCAAGAGCCTCTTCATATCCGAAAATCAAATTTGGCACTCGGCTAACCCACTTGAAGCCGGTGAGAGTTTGTTGAAAGCCAAAGCCATAATGCTCGGCGACTTTTCCAAGGGCAGAGCTAGAAACTATTGAGCACGCCAGGTTTCCAGACAGCCCCTCTCTAGCAGCCCTAGCCGCCATCTCTTCGCCAAGTAATAGCCCAAGCTGGTCTCCAGTTAGCTGAGCGTAGGTTCCATCAGATTGCAAGAAAGCAACCGCCAAGCGATCTGCGTCTGGATCATTTACTAGCACTAGGTCCGCACTATTTTTCCTTGCAGTTTCTAGTGATTGATCCATCGCGCCAGGTTCTTCTGGGTTTGGGAATGCGACTGTGGGGAAGGTTCCATCTGGTTGCTGTTGAGATTGAACATGCACTAACTTCTCTAACCCAGAAAGTGAGAATATTTCGTCAATAAACTTGGCCCCCACACCGTGCATGGCGGAGTAAACGATTTTGATATTCTTTCGGTCAGCATGTTTATTGAGTAATCCACTCACCGATTGCAGGTAACCTATTTGAACGCTGGCTGGAACCGCTAGGAAATCCGATCCTCGGACCAGTTTAGAAATCGATTGGGATTTAGCAATTACTTCGATGTTTTTTGAGATTTCCACGTCCATGGGTGAAATGATTTGAGATCCAGTGTGGTCATAGACCTTGTATCCGTTGTCTCCTGGGGGGTTGTGAGATGCGGTAACCATTACTCCCGCAGAAGCCCCCAGCGATTTGACGGCATAGGCAACCATCGGGGTCGCTGCTAGCTGATCAAACAAATATGCTCGAATGCCAAATCCCGAGAAGATCTCCGCTGAGTCCTTAGCGAAGACATCAGAGTTTTTTCTTGCGTCAAAGCCGATAACCACGCTCGGATCATCAAAGTTCTCCTTTAGATACTTCGAGATTCCAGCTGCTGCTTGGGCTACCAAAACTCTATTCATTCGGTTTGGTCCGGCCCCCAGCGAGCCTCGAAGCCCAGCTGTACCAAAGCCAATTCGCTGACTGAACCTGTCGGAAAGGCCCTGTTCGTCAGAATTTTTGATTAAGCCCTCAAGCTCGGCAATGGTTTCTAGGTCTGGATCTTGGTTGATCCAGTCACGAGCTTGTTCAATCAGGTTTTTAAGCGAGGTCATATCTTTTTGATAATTGCGGCAAGTAGCGCGCTTATTCTTGGCTCAGCTTCTCTTCCAGCCTCTAAAACTTCGGCATGTGAAAGTGGGGTTTTTTGAATACCGGCTGCAAGATTTGTCATCAGGGAAAACCCTAGGATTTCCATTCCAGCTTGACGAGCAGCAATTGCTTCTAAAGCAGTGGACATACCAACTAGGTGCCCACCCATAGCTTTCACCATTTGAACTTCTGCTGGCGTTTCGTAGTGTGGTCCGGTGAATTGCGCGTACACACCCTCATCCAAGCTCGCATCAACAGTTCTTGCTAGTTCGCGGAGTCGCTTGGAGTAAAGATCGGTGAGATCAATAAAGGTTGGCCCTTCCAAAGGACTTGAGGCAGTCAGGTTTATGTGGTCACTTATTAGAACGGGGGTCCCTGGCTTCCAGGTCTCTTTTAGACCACCACAGCCATTAGTCAAAATCATGGTCTTGGCACCAGCGGCAGCTGCGGTGCGAACTCCGTGAACTACTCGACGCACCCCGTGACCTTCGTAGAAGTGAGTACGTGCTCCCAAAACTAAAGCGTGCTTGCCACTAGGTAGCCTTATTGAACGAATCGAAGCAACGTGACCTTCAACTACCGGAGCTGAGAACCCAATGATGTCTTTAGCGGGAACACTTGCTACTTCCTCTCCGATTAAGTCAGCAGCTTTGGCCCAACCAGAACCAAGAGTTAGCGCGATGTCGTGAGTTTCCACTCCAGTTGCTTCACGAATCTGATCAGCAGCCTGCTTGGCGATCTCAAAAGGGCTATTGGAATGAATTTCTAGTGGATTAGTCATGGATTTCAGTCTAGCTGCCAAGCGCTGGCGCAAAATGAGGCCTAATTGACGATTTAACCAAGCAATGACTAATCTCGCCCAGGGACTTCACAATCCAAACTTGGATTAGTCTTCGAATTCAATCAAAACGGTACCGGAGGGCACTGTCTCCCCAACTGCTACTTTTACGGCCTTGATTACACCATTGCGAGGTGAGGTAATCGACTGCTCCATTTTCATCGCCTCAAGTACCAAGATTTGATCACCTTCGACTACTTTGTCGCCGGCAGCAACCGCAAGTTTTACCACAGTGGATTGCATAGGTGCTTTGATGGCTTTGTCACCCGCTCCACTTGATGCGTGATGCGAGGAGATATTGCGCTTGGGTGCTCGACCACCGGTAGCAAACTGAGATCCGGTCTGAAGCATTCTCGAAGGCAAGCTAACCTCAAGACGCTTGCCGTCAACTTCGACAACAACCGAGCTTCTCGAGTTTGCTAACTGATCAATTTGATCGGCTTGTCCTGCCCAAGGTTCAATGTCGTTGTTCCACTCTGTTTCAATCCACCTTGTGTAAACATCAAATTTTCCGTCCGTCGCAACAAAGGCTGGATGATTAACTATCCTTCTGTGAAATGGAATAACCGTCGGTAAACCAAGAACCTGCAATTCAGCTAATGCGCGCCTGGATCTTTCGAGAGCCTGTGTGCGGTCTTTACCTGTGACAATCAGTTTGGCAATCATAGAGTCGAAGTTTCCAGGAATGGAATCTCCTGATTCAACACCGCTGTCGACTCTAACTCCAGGTCCACCAGGAGCCCGAAAGACATGAACGGGACCAGGAGCAGGCATAAAGTTTCTGCCAGGATCTTCGCCATTAATTCTGAATTCAAAACTATGTCCGATGATTTCTGGATCCCGGTAGTCGATTAGGCCGCCTTCAGCGATACGAAATTGCTCCCGGACTAAGTCCAACCCAGTTACTTCTTCAGACACCGGGTGCTCCACCTGCAACCTTGTGTTTACTTCAAGGAACGATATGGTTCCGTCTTGGGCAATTAGAAACTCGCAAGTTCCAGCGCCTTGGTAGCCGACTTCCTTGAGGATTGCCTTGGAAGATTCGTAGAGCTTTGTTTCCTGCTCTGTTGACAGAAATGGCGCGGGTGCTTCTTCAACCAACTTTTGATGGCGACGTTGCAGGGAGCAATCTCTGGTGGAGATTACAACCACGTTCCCGGCGCTATCGGCCAAGCATTGAGTTTCGACGTGACGAGGTTTTTCAAGATACTTTTCAACAAAGCACTCGCCACGCCCGAAAGCAGCAACAGCTTCTCTGGTGGCCGATTCAAAAAGTTCTGCAATTTCTGATTCCTGGTAGGCGACTTTGATACCTCGGCCGCCGCCGCCGTAGGCTGCCTTGATTGCAACTGGCAAACCGTGCTTAGCCACAAATTCCAAAACCTCTTTAGCGCTATCCACGGGATTCAAGGTGCCGGGGGCGAGAGGTGCGCCAACTTTTTCTGCGACATGCCTAGCGGATACTTTGTCACCCAGGCGTTCAATGGCTTCGGGAGACGGTCCAATCCATTTCATCCCTGCCGAAATTACAGCTCTGGCGAAGTCAGCGTTTTCTGCCAAGAATCCATAACCTGGGTGGACGCCGTCACAGTTAGATCTTTTTGCTATCGAGATTAGCTTTTCGATTACCAGATAGGTTTCCTGGGACGTAGTTCCGTTGAGCGAATATGCTTCATCTGCAACCCGGACATGCAGACTGTCTCGGTCTTGATCTGAGTAGACGGCAACGGATTGTCTTCCGCTATCTTTAGCGGCTCGAGCGATGCGGACAGCAATTTCCCCGCGGTTGGCGATTAGTACTTTTGTTATCAATCCGCTCATAAGACAAAATCCTATTGGCTATTGCTTAGGCAAAATTGGCCCTGAGCTACAAACAATCGAAGATATCCCTGTGATTAGCGCCAAAGACTGGTGTATTCAGCACCTAGTTGCCTTGTTAGGTCCCGAAGTACTCGAAGGGATAAGCCAACGACGGTGTGAGCATCACCTTCTATTCTGTCCAAAAACGCTCCACCTATTCCATCAATGGTGAACGCTCCTGCAACCTTGAGCGGTTCACCGGTTGCAACGTAGGCGCTGATTTCAGCATCGCTCAGATCAGAAAAGTAAACCTTGGTCGAACTGACCTTGGAGACCATTTTGGAGTTTTTTGGATCTGTATTGTCTATCAGGCAGTGTCCGCTGTAAAGGGTTCCTGAATTACCCCTTAGCTGCTTCCAGCGAGCTATGGCTACTTCTGGTTCGTGGGGTTTTCCAAGGGTAGCTCCTTGAAACTCCAAGGCTGAATCTCCGCCCAGGATTAGAGCCCCAAAAGTCCTTGGATCGGAGACAACAGATTCAGCTTTTGCCTTGGCAAGATATTCCACCAGCTGCTCGGTTGAAACATTCGGGTTCGTTGATTTCAGGCCATCGGTAAGTGCCTCTTCATCGACGGCTGGCACTACCACCTCCGGCACAATGCCGGCAGCGCCAAGCAGGGCTAGTCTGGCGGGGGAGCTAGATGCTAATACCAATCGGGTCACGGATAAAGACTACTTGTAGCTGTGGAACACTTGTCGAATGAGTAAAACTGTGAATTGGCTAGATCAGGTCCTAGAACTAGAGATCGAAAAGGTCGCTCACGGCGGGATATTTGTTGCGCGCCACGAGGGCAGGGTTGTCTTTGTTTCCCACACCGCCCCTGGCGAAAAAGTAAAAGCCAAAGTCTATGAAGATAAGGGCGGATCGTTTTGTCGAGCCGAAACAGTTGAGGTACTAAGCCCATCCAAGAACAGAGTAAGTCACATCTGGAAAGAGGCAGATCGACTAGGTGCTGGAGGCGCAGAGTTTGGACACCTTGCCCTTGAGTACCAGAGGACTCTAAAAACGGACGTTCTTGAGGAATCACTGTCCCGAATGGCAGGGATTTCCCAAAGAGTGCAGGTACTGCCAGTTCCAGGAGATGAGACAACTAATGGTCTTGGCTATCGAACCAGAGTGCAACTGCACGTCTCGGCTGAGGGTGTAGCGGGCCCTTATCAGGAGCGCACTCACAACGTGGTGCCGGTCAAGTCATTGCCGCTTGCGGTTACAGAAATTAACGCACTCGGGATACACCTTAAGAATTGGCAAGATGTAAAACGCATTGAAATCGCAACCGCCTCAACTGGCGGGGTCCAATGGTTTATTGACAAAAAACTAAAGGGTGACAAGAAACTTATAGAACGTGCCGTTGGAAGGTCATTCAGAATTTCAAGCGGTGGGTTCTGGCAGGTTCACCGCGGAGCAGCAGAGCTTTTGGCAACTGAGGTGATTGAGCTATCGGAGGGCTTGGATCCAGAAGCAAACAATCTTGACTTGTATGGCGGGGTCGGTCTTTTCTCCGGAGCGCTCGCAACTAAGTATGGGAAAAAGCTAAACATCACAACCGTTGAGTCTTCCAAAGTGGCAACTTCGGACGCTAGCGCGAACCTGGTGGATTTAGCCAAACATAAAGCGGTAGCTGCACCTGTTGAGGGATTTCTTCGGCTGCAGATCAAGCAAGGACTGCAACTAGCAGGGGCAACGGTAATTCTTGATCCTCCTAGAGCGGGAGCCGGGAAAACCGTCGTTGATCAACTGGTGTTTTTGGAACCCAAGAAGATTCTTTACGTGGCTTGCGATCCGGTTTCCCTCGCGAGAGATTTAAAGTCCTTTATGGGTTCGGGTTACCGGCTGGAACAGATTCGTTCCTACGATTTGTTTCCACACACTCATCATTTTGAAACCATCGCTAGCTTGGTAAAGGAGTGACCAAGGTGTCGAGTCTGTCCCAGATAACTGGTGTGGAAGAAGTAAAAGTTGTCGTCATTGACGATCATGAGGCCATTCGGCTAGCGCTTGAAACCATGTGTGAACAAAACAACTTCAAGCTAATGGCCTCAACGGAATCAGTAGAAAAGGCTCTTAGGCAGCTAGGTGATAGCTCCGCTGACGTTGCGGTACTTGATCTATCTCTTGCTGATGGATCAAGCGTGGAAGAAAACGTCCAAAACCTGTTGTCTAGGGGACTGTCGGTTTTGGTTTTTAGCATCGCTGATAAGGCTCAACTCGTTAGAAGGGCCTTGCGAGCAGGAGCTGCAGCACTGGTGCCTAAATCTCACAGCATGACTGAATTAGTTGAAGCAATTCGAATGGTTGCAGCTGGAATGCTAGTGAATAATCTTCAGACCACCGCGGCCATCGAATCCGATCAAGAATTTACCAAGGCTAATCTTTCACCGAGAGAGCAAGAGGTACTTTCGCTCTACGCTTCTGGATTAGCCCTGAAACAAGTAGCCTTTAGTCTGAAAATTACCGTTAGCACCGCCAAAGAGCACATCGATCGTGTTCGCACCAAGTACGCAAACATTGGGCGTCCTGCAGTGAATAAAACTGAACTTTTGCTGCGAGCTATTGAGGACGGATTAATTGACGAAGGAAACCTCTAATTGAGCTCCGTTAGACCAGCCCCGACCAAGAGTTACTCGGTTAGAAGAGTAAATCAGTTACTCGGTCGGGTGTATTCATTTGTTCTAGTGGCAATTACTGCCGAGGCATTGGTAAATGGCCAGAGTCAATTGCAGTATCTGAACCCCATAGTTTTCTACAGTTCCACAGCTGTTTTGATTGCTCTCGTGATTGGATTTTTGGTTGGCCATTGGATTTTTCGCGTTGAATTGCTGTGGCCAAAACTAATTGCCCTAAATGCTCTGGTGCTTTTGGGAACCTGGCCCCTGCACTTTGATTCAGCGGTTCCGGTTCCAGAAAGCTTCAAGCCTTGGATCTGGTGGCTACTTGGAGTATCGGCCATAGCTGCCGGGGCTTCGTTCAGATTTTGGCTTGGAGTAAGTTACATAGCTTCCGTTTCGGTTGCATGGTTTGTGCTTCGCACCTCTGCTAGCGGTGGTTCCGGAGAAAGTATTTTGGCTCTTCAAGACTCACTTCATCTTCTGATACTTTCTTCAATTGGCACTGCGATGATTTTGGTGCTGCGCTGGCAAGCTCAAAAAGTGGACTTTGCAAATGAGAAATCAATCGCTTCAGGTATTCAAAGCGCTCAACGTGAGGCTTTGGATCTGGAGCGATCCAGACTTGATGCTTTGGTCCACGACAGCGTGCTGACGACATTACTAATAGCATCCAAGGCGCAAACTCCAGCGGAAATTGAGTCGGCGCGCTCTTCAGCCACTCAAGCCCTAAAGAAATTGGAGAACTCGAGAGCACCGACCAGCGATTCGGCACCTGTGGCCCTAGTGAGTTTTCTTGAGGCGCTGGAACAAAGAATCAGAGATATGTCGTTGGTCTTTGAGATCTCAATTGAACGAGTGAACGACTTACCGTTGAGTACCGCGGTATCGGAGGCACTCGCGGAAGCTACTTTGCAGGCTGTTGATAACTCCATTAAGCATTCGGGTAACGCTTCGAAAAGGAAGGTTTTGCTTCAGGGACAAGGGACCGGCCTAAAGATTGTGGTCAGCGACAACGGTAGAGGATTTCGACCAGCCAAAATTTCTAGATCTCGAGCGGGGATAAAGACATCAATCATTGACCGCGTAAAAATAGTTGGCGGTCGTGTCTTTATTAATTCTGCCCCCGGCAAAGGCACCGACGTTGTAATCGAGTGGTATCCAAATGACTAGGCTCCCGTTATGGTCATTGTTGGTTGTCGGTGCACTTTTGGTTTTGAATCCCGCAGTTTCAGCACTTCTTGGCTTCTATAGCTATGAGGATCCAGCTCTGGCGGCAACCGCACTGGCCTGCTATCTTGCTGCTTCTCTAACTAGTGTTTTCTACTTCCAGGCCAGGGAGATGCCAATCTGGCTCGCTGTCGTGAACTTATTGGTGGCTATCGCCATTCCTCAAATGGTTCACGCCGCAATTGATTCAACCGCTCCGGGATCTCAATCGAGTTGGTTTGTAACTGGAGTGGGCGCTCTTATGGCCGTTACTGCCATTAGGGGACACACCGCAATCTCTTGGTCGGGGACCGCAATAATGGCCCTGAGTGTCTTGGTTTGGGGAGGCATCGGTGACTTGTTTAATACCGGACTGGCTGGTGCATTAGCGCTGGTAGTTGCCGCACACACAATTTCTTACTCCCTGGATAAATCCGAAACTGAGACCGCGCAATTTCTAAATCAGGCAATTGAAATTCAAGCAGCGTCGGTAACCGAGTCTGCGACAAGACAGGAAAGATCAAGACGCTTGTCCGAGACGCTGGAAGTTGCCTATCCGCTACTGAGTAAAATCTCGCGCGGTGAAATAGATCAACACTCCAGGCAGGAGGCAAAAGTTCTCGAAGCCCAATTACGAGATGGCATCAGGGGGCGGAATTTGATGAACGAAAAACTCAAAGCTTCAATCCATGCCGCACGCCAAAGAGGAGTGGAAGTCACTGTTTTAGATGAGGGAGGGCTGGATGCAATTGCAGATTCGGCAAGAGATGAGATTCGGAATCGGATTGCAACCGAGCTAGATCAGGTAGTTGAAGGAAGAGTTACCATTCGTGCACCTCGCGGATCAAAATCCAGTGCAACGTTTGTGGCTTCCAGACCAGGAACTGTAACTCCGGATGTTTTCTTGAAGCTCTAAAAAAGTGGAGAACCCGAGCCAACTTTAGGCCCGGGTCTCAACCCCCATCACCACTTCAGCTTTCCCCTGATAGCTAGATCGAAGCAGTTGCTTCCTAAACTAACGAAGTAAAGAGCAAGTGGATTGGGAAACGTGCTTAATTGGTGTCCCCACTTTGGGGGACTAGATTCGACCTTTGAAATCAGACTTCCACTTCAGATCGGCCGGATTTTTTGCCTCACGAAGCATTTCTGACCCACGTGCCCAGTTAGGTGTTGGGTTATTGGACTGAACCTGGCTTGCCAGGGCTTCACTAACAACTGCAACAACGGCAGCTAGTTCCGACGCTGTGGGATTGCCCGCAACTACTTCAATTGCTTGCTCAACATCTTTTGAGGATTCAGTCATTAGAGCGGAATGTTCCCATGCTTTTTTGGAGGAAGAGAAGCTCGCTTGGTCCGCAACGCTCTAAGGGCTTTGATAATTGATATTCGCGTTGCCGATGGTTCGATTACTCCATCTAGTTCGCCACGTTCTGCAGCAAGAAAAGGGGAAGCCACGTTATAGGTGTATTCAGCGGCAAGTTCTGCTCTAACCTTTGCGATGTCTTTACCTTCTTCTTCGGCCTTTTTAATCTTGTCTCTAAACAAGATATTCACTGCCCCTTGACCACCCATCACGGCTATTTCTGCAGTTGGCCAGGCAAGATTGATATCCGCTCCAAGCTGCTTAGATCCCATGACAATGTATGCACCACCGTAGGCCTTTCGGGTGATAACGGTTACCAGTGGAACAGTTGCCTCGGCATATGCATACAGAAGCTTTGCTCCGCGACGAATAACGCCGGCCCACTCTTGATCTGTTCCTGGCAGGTAACCTGGGACATCGACGAGCGTCACGATGGGAATAGAGAACGCATCGCAGAATCTAACAAATCGCGCAGCTTTTTCTCCGGCATCGATGTTGAGGGTCCCAGCCATCTGCGATGGCTGGTTGGCAATGATTCCAACACTTCTTCCATCAATTCTTGCAAAGCCGATCAAGATGTTAGGAGCAAACAGAGGCTGTACCTCTAAAAAGTTAGCCTCATCAACTAGGTGCTCGATAACTGTTTTCATATCGTAAGGCTGATTTGGAGAATCTGGAATGATGCTGTTTAGTTTCTTGTCAAACTCGGTTTCTTCTAATTCAGAATGTGAATCATAGACAACTGTTTCCGCCAAGTTGTTTTGAGGGAGAAAACTCAACATTGCTCTGGCGTAGTCCAGAGCATCTTCCTCATCGTTAGCCAAGTAGTGCGCAACTCCTGAGGTTTCATTGTGAGCTCTTGCCCCTCCAAGATCTTCCATCCCAACTTCTTCGCCAGTTACAGTTTTTATTACGTCTGGGCCTGTGACAAACATGTTGGATGTTTTATCTACCATGATCACAAAATCTGTCAGGGCAGGTGAGTAAACGGCGCCACCAGCGGCGGGACCCATAATGATTGAGATCTGGGGGATAACACCAGATGCCATGGTGTTTTTTCTGAAGATTTCACCATACTTTCCAAGAGCAATAACTCCTTCTTGAATTCTGGCTCCACCAGAATCCAGCATTCCAATAATTGGGACTCCGGTCGAGATGGCAAGATCCATAATCTTGATGATTTTGTTTCCGGCAGCTTCACCGAGTGAGCCACCGAAGATAGTGAAGTCCTGAGAGTAAAGCGCCACCTGGCGTCCGTGGATGGTTCCAAAGCCGGTGACTACCGAGTCACCGTAGGGACGGTTGGAATCCATACCGAAGGCATTTGATCGGTGGCGGACAAACTCGTCTACTTCAACGAAAGAGCCTTTATCGACCAGCAACTCGATTCTTTCGCGAGCAGTCTTTTTCCCTTTCGCGTGCTGCTTTTCAATTGCTGCGTCTCCGCTTGCCTTGACGGCTTGGTGGTAGCGGTTTCGAAGGTCTGCGATTTTTCCAGCAGTAGTAGAAAGGTCTGGTTCGTTCACAATTTCTCCAATTGCTGTCTTGGCAGTATCTGACCAACTATATCGGAGGCCTATCCCGATGCTATTGCAGGTTTCCGCAGACATTGCTGTTTATTGATGAGGATTCCTACAAACTCCGCCTGGCCTAGGCTTAGCCCATGGAATATCCCAAGGCGAGTCAGGTAGCAAGCGGTCTTGAGTTTCTTGCGGAAACTGGCTCCACAAACCAAGACCTTGCGGCTTTAGCCAAAAAAAGTGACTTGCCAGAGTTTTATACCTTGGTCACAGATTATCAAAGTGCTGGTCGAGGCCGACTCGATAGAGCCTGGGAGGCTCCTTCCGCAAGCTCGGTAATGGCATCGGTATATCTCAAGCCAAGATTTGAAAACACTTCTGGCATTGGCTGGATCTCGCTATTGGTTGCAGAAGCGATCAAGCGGACTATTCAAGACCTCGGTGTCAGTGCCAACATCAAGTGGCCAAATGATGTGCTGGTTTCAGGAAGCAAAGTAAGCGGTGTATTAGCCGAGGTTTCCCAAGATTTAGCTTCTGTCGTGGTGGGGTTTGGCATCAACGTCACACAAGAAGCAAAGGACTTGCCGGTTCAAACCGCTACATCTTTATTGCTAGCTGGGGCAAGCTCGCTAGATCGCGATGTAATTCTGGCTAAAACCCTTTCCAACATAAAGGTGCTTTATTCCGAGTTGGCCGCTGCGGGAGGTGACGCCCGAGCTTGCGGTTTGCGTCAGCAATTACTGCACTCCTCCGCAACCATTGGTCAACTGGTCGAGGTCATGTTCAAGCACCAAGATTCAGTCCAGGGGAAGGCGGTAGATATAGATGACTCCGGTCGGTTAGTAGTGAAGACCGACGCCAAGACACTACTGGTCTCAGCTGGCGATATCCTTCATCTCAGAGCGAACGAGAAGGATGATTGAGCTGTGAGTTCTTTGACTGAAACCAAGATAGTTCGCCTGCGCCAAAAAGCAACCCTAATGTTTCTACCCACAATAATTTTGGCAGCCAGTTCTTTTTCCTTGGCTTTCTTTATCGAAATTCTTGCCGCTGATCTTTACATGATTCTTGTTTGGGTTGCTGCCGGGGCAACCATACTGTTTTGGCTGCTTCCACTTTTGAACTGGCTGGCTGGGTCGCTACTTATTACCGATCAAAAACTGGTTTACCGTTCTGGATTTCTGGGCTTGAGCAAAAAAGTTGTCCACTTTTCAAATTTGTCTTCCATTGAGATTCAAAGAGCTAAGGGACTAGGTGGCAAAGTGATCTCCATCTTGTTGGTTGATGGAACCGAGCTTGTAATCAGCGGATACGCTAGAACCAAGCTGCTAGCTGCCGAACTACAAGCCCAAGCCAGCAAGTCACTCTAACCAAAAAGGAATACTTCGTGAAGCGATATCGGGTTGGTGTAATTGGCGGGGGCCAACTTGCTCGAATGATGATTACCCCGGCAACGAATCTCGGAATAGAACTACGAGTGTTTTCCGAACAATCTGACTCTTCCGCAAAGCTTGCAACAACGCAAATTGGCGATTACACCAATGAAAAAACCGTTATGGAATTTGCTCAGGGAGTTGACGTTGTTACTTTTGATCACGAACACGTTCCCTTGGCTATTCTTTCGAAATTAGAACAAGCCGGAATTAGAGTGCAGCCTTCTTCGAAGGCTTTGGCCCATGCCCAAAACAAATTGGTAATGCGTCAAGCCTTGGAGAAAATTGGTGCCCCGAATCCAATCTGGAAAGCAGTGTCGTCGGCAACCGAACTGGAACAGTTCATCAACGATCACGGACCAGAGGTAATTATTAAAACTCCAATCGGCGGTTATGACGGCAAGGGAGTGAGGGTGGTGAAATCTGCCAGCGATGTATCCGATTGGTTAGAGGGTCCGACCCTAGCTTCGCTAGGTGGTCAATTACTGGCTGAACAAAAGGTGAGCTTCAAACGAGAGCTTTCGCAACTTAGCGCCCGAAGAAGTAGCGGTGAATTTGCAAGTTGGCCGGTAGTTGAAACCAGACAGCGGCAGGGTGTTTGCTCGGAAGTTATTTCTCCTGCACCGGAGTTACCTGTGCACTTGGTTTCCAAATCAGTTGAGATTGCAAAGTTGATTTCAGAATCACTTGGTGTCACCGGAATGTTGGCTGTGGAAATGTTTCAAACAGACTCCGGTGAGCTTCTCGTGAACGAGCTAGCAATGCGACCTCATAATTCAGGGCACTTTAGTATCGAAGGTTCAGTCACGTCACAATTCGAACAACACCTTAGAGCTGTGCTCGATCTGCCACTGGGTAGTACCGAAGCGGTTAGACCGGTTGCCGTGATGGCAAATCTCATTGGTAATTCAGACAAAAATGACTACACAGAAAACTACCCACAAATAATGCTCAAGTTTCCAGCTGTCAAAATTCACTCGTACGGAAAGTCACCTCGAGTGGGAAGAAAACTTGGTCACGTCACTGTCCTAGGTGAGTCGACCACAAGCTGTCTAGAATTGGCTGTTTTCTGTCGGGATCAACTGCTGGGTTTCAATATTGCTAATCCACAGTAAAATTGATTCAACTTACAAATTTGAGGGGTTGAACTATCTCTAATCCATTAGTAGCCGTCGTTATGGGATCAGATTCGGACTGGTCGGTCATGTCCGATGCAGCTCAGGCCCTGAAGGATTTTGGAGTCGAGTACGAAGTCGAAGTTCTTTCGGCCCATCGCACCCCGGAGCGAATGATTGAATGGGGCAAGCTCGCAGCATCGAGGGGACTCAAGGTCATCATCGCAGGCGCCGGAGGCGCCGCTCACCTTCCAGGGATGCTTGCATCTGTAACCACACTTCCAGTTATTGGTGTCCCAGTAGCGCTTGGAAAATTGGATGGAATGGACTCATTGCTATCGATAGTTCAAATGCCAGCAGGTATTCCAGTTGCCACAGTTTCCATCGGGGGAGCAAAAAACGCAGGAATTTTGGCCACACGCATTTTGGCAACAGCCGATCAAGATTTGCAACAGCGTTTAGTTGACTATGGAATTTCACTTACTCATCTGGTTGCTGAAAAAAATGAGCAACTTCAAAATCAAATCCAAAACAATATCTAGAAATTCATTCAGGATTAATCTCGAAGAGTCCTTTTTGAGCCAGTTTCTAGCTGGCAAAACCCTGATAGTTACGCAAAGACCAGTTAGCAGAACGCGCAAAACTACCTAAATAACAGGCATCGAGCCAAATTCAGAGAATTTCTCATCACATAAACGACTCGCTAAACGCTTTTACCGTTGCGTTTTTCCCTAGTTTTTTAGCCACATCAAAACTAAACTTGTATAGGCAACAAGGAGTTGAGAATGAAGCGCATTTTATTTGCTGGATTTTCAGTGGCTGCACTAGTGGCTCTAGCTGGTTGCACTCTCTTCTACCCAAATAACGACCAAAAACAGGATCCGGTAGCTCAAACTAGCCTTAGTCCCTCGGCGTTTCCATCTCCAACCGAGTCTGCAGAGCCAGAACCTAGCTCATCCCCATCGCCTTCTGTTGCAAGCACTAAGGCGGCAGCCAAGATTCAAGTCTTGTATAGCGACACATCTCAGGGTTTTCTTGAGGTAATCGCTGAGGTGACCAATTTTGCTGAAGATGGTGGCGCGTGCAAGCTCGTTAGCTACTCGGGAAACACGTCAAAAGTGGTTGGCACATTCCAAGCTGAAAGCAATGTGGGAACAACCCAGTGCTTCCCAATTAAGGTCGAATTTAGTAGTCTGACTAAGGGCACATCCACTGTTGCAGTTGTCTACGAATCCAACGCTTATATCGGCGAATCTGACAGATTTGAGGTGAACGTTCCATAATGCTAAAGACACTCGGAAAATACGGGGCCATGGCTCTAATTGCCAGCATGTCCATTGTGGGATTTGTAGCGGTTGATGGACAAAAAGCTGAAGCGCTTCAGGGATCCTCATTTAACCCAGGAATGATAATTAGCGACAGCGTTTTCTATGACAGTTCAACCATGTCAATTGCTGAAATTCAAAGATTCCTTGATGGAAAAGTTGCCGAGTGTAGAGCTGACTCATCCAGACCAGGCTGTCTAAAGGATTACCGACTAAGCACCCCTGCGGTTACCGGAACATCAGGACGGTGTTCTTCACTTCCTGCCAAGAACAATATCTCTGCAGCTGAACTTATCTATGACGTAGCGAGAGCGTGTAACATCAACCCTCGAGTTCTACTGGTCAAGCTACAAAAAGAGCAGGGATTGGTTACATCAACTAACCCAAGCGCTAGGGCTTACGAATTTGCTTTGGGAATGAACTGCCCAGACTCACCTGCAGGTTGCAGCGCGGCTTCGGCTGGATTCTTCTGGCAACTATATAAAGGCGCTGGCCAGCTCAACTGGTACAGCAACCCTGCTGGATCATTCACCTGGCTAAGAGTTGGAGCAACTATTTCTCGCCAATACCAGGCCAATAATCCTGGTTGTGGTGCTCAGTCATTTGTCTTGCAGAACAAGGCAACTGCCGCTATGTACTACTACACACCTTACGTACCTAACCAGGCTGCGCTAAACAATCTTTACAGCACTGGGGATGGTTGTAGCGCTTACGGAAACCGAAACTTCTGGCGTGATTACACCAACTGGTTTGGATCCACCATCGGTGGAGGTTTCCTTGTCAAAGCCGCTTCGGGTGACACCTTCTTGATTGTCGATGAAGTCAAATACCGCGTTCAAACAGCAGCTCAAGTTAGCTCGCTGTCTCCTTTGGGTCCAGTTGGAACAATTCCATCTGATGTTTTGGCAAGCTACTCAACAGCGGGAGACATTAGTGGCCTGGCTCGCAACGCGGCAAACGGTAGCTACTTCTTTATCCACAATGGTCAGCGGCTCGCTTTTGCCAACTGCACTGAGGTTGCTTCCTGGGGACTAGATTGTGCGAATGCCGTAACCCTGACCTCACACCAAGTTAATGCCCTAGCCCCTGGTCAGGCGATGTCATCCCTAGCCGGAAGCTTTGTAATCGAATCAGGTTCTTTGCGACCGGCTAGCCGTACCCCTACCCCTCAGCCAACCCCGTCACCATCTTCTTCACCAACTGTCTCAACTTACACAGTTGTCAGCGGCGACACTCTGTCTCGCATTGCATCTCGCTTTGGAACAACCGTAAGCAATCTTGTAACACTGAACTCGATTGCCAACCCTAGGCTGATTCGCCCTGGACAGGTTTTTATGCTTTCCGCAGCAGCTCCAACCCCGACTCCAACCCCGACTCCAACCCCGACTCCAACCCCGACTCCAACCCCGACTCCAACCCCGACTCCAACCCCGACTCCAACCCCGACTCCAACTCCAACCAGCTATACCGTCGCGCCGGGAGATACCTTGATTCGCATTGCCTCTCGATTTGGAACAACAGCTGCAAATATCATGGCGTTGAACGGAATCACCAACGCGAACTTGATTCAAGTGGGCAGAATATTGACCATTTCTGGAACCGCACCAGCTGCAACACCAGCTCCGGTGGCTGCACCCGCACCGACCTCATCCCGTCCAGCTTTCTCGGGTGCGCTTCGAAGAGGCTCAACTGGTAAAGCCGTTAGGTATCTGCAGTCAGCTCTTGGTTTGAGAGTTAATGGCCAGTTTGGTCAAGTTACAGAAAGGGCAGTGCGCGCTTTCCAAGTAGCAAACCGACTCAAAGTTGACGGGATTGTTGGCTCTATTACTTGGTCCAAGCTTCCGTAACTGAGTCTTTCTAGGAACTCAGGCGCTTCTCTCCACCTACCGCTCTAAAGTAGTTTGAATAGGCAATCGCTGGATCGAGGCCAGCGCCTCCAACGCAAAAGATGAGGAATTAGAAAAGTGCTCATTCGAATCCAGGGACAAGTCAAAAACTACGACTGGGGTTCAAAAGATCTAATTCCAAACTACTTTGGCACCTCAGAGTCAACGGTAAAGATTGCCGAGATTTGGTTTGGAACTCATTCGCTTGGTGAAAGCTTTTCTGAAACAGGCGGTGTTCCGCTATCAAAACTGATTGACAAACGCCTTGGGTTTTTGGTCAAGTTTCTAGCCGCCCGTAAATCTCTCTCGATTCAGGTGCACCCAAACAAGGTTCAGGCGCAGCAAGGCTTTGAGAAAGAGCACAACCTTGGAATTTCTCTTGAGGACCCGCTCAGACTCTACAAAGATTCCTCTCATAAGCCTGAAGCGCTGATTGCGCTGACGGAATTTCATGCACTGTGTGGTTTTAGGCCGCGGGCAGAGCTCTCGCAGGTCTTTAGCGCTTTTGGCAAGACCGAGTCGGAGTTTCAAGACCTCGCGCAGCACCTTTCATCCGGCAAGCCGCTAGATCAGATTTTCAAGTCCCTAATTGGAAACACATCGCTAGTCGCAAGATTTTTGGAGACTGTGCCAGTGGCCCAGTCTGTTCCCCTCGCAAAGCGTGGACGGGATCTGGTTGCTAATTTGTTGGAGCAATATCCTGGGGACACCGGGTCATTGGTTGCCTTGATGCTAAATCAGGTAGAGCTTTCTGCCGGAGAGGCAATTTTCGTACCAGCGGGGAACATCCACGCTTATCTTTCGGGGCTTGGACTTGAGGTTATGGCGGCTTCCGACAACGTGCTTCGATGCGGCCTAACGCCAAAGCACATCGACGTAGCTGAGCTTTTGAAGATAGCTGATTTTCAGGAACTAGAAAATCCAAAAATAACCCCGAAAAAGCTAGCCGAAGGGCTAGTTGAGTATCCGGTAGAAGTCGATGACTTTAGGGTCTATCTGGCCGAGGTGTCAGGCAAGAATATTCTTGCTGACATCGATTTTCCCTCGGCGGCAATGGTGGTCTGCACAGCCGGAGAGGTGGCTGTTAGCACGAGCCTGGACGAGCGTGAGGTGCTCACCAAAAAGCAGGTTGTTTACGTTTCTGGAGCAAAGAAGATAAGCCTGAGTGGGTCTGGGACAGTCTTTTTGGTTCTGGGCAATTAGCTAAAGGCTCACCTTCCATTTTTCGCGATTCCCAGCCTCTACCTGGTTGCTGGCGATTCCTGAATTTGCCTGAATAGTGCCCAAAACCCCTAGATATAGGCCTAGATTTTGGCTACCCAGGACCGGATCTGGGTTTTTGACCATGAGGTAGCTCTTTTGAGAACCCTCGTTCACAGTCAGCAATTGAGTTTAACACCCTCAACTAGTCAATAAAGCTGTGGAAAATGATTTGACAATAGGGTAAGAACAGGTGTGTAATTACACGGATGAAACTATTTGCTGGAGTTCATGGGGCAACGGCAACTAAACGAATGGAATTGCACTAAATGGAAAATCGTGGACAGGTTCCAGATAACTGGTTTATCGACCCAATCCTTCTAGGCGTGACAGGAGCCTACACAGACTTTGAACAAGACCCTCTTTCCTGGCAAGCGGATGCACTTTGTGCTCAGACCGACCCAGAAGCATTTTTTCCAGAAAAAGGTGGATCTACCAGAGACGCCAAAAGAATTTGCACCGGCTGTGAAGTTAAGGCTCAGTGCCTTGAGTATGCACTTGCCAATGACGAGCGATTTGGCATCTGGGGCGGCCTTTCTGAAAGAGAAAGACGCAAACTCAAAAAGCGTGCGTAGTGTGCCGGTTTTGTTAAGAGCACACCAATGACAACAAATGTTCACGCAGTAGTTTTATCGCACGATCAACCAGAAACCCTTCAAAGAGTATTAGATCAACTTTCCAAACAAACCGTTGCACCAACCTCAGTGCACATAGTCGACACATCAAAACACTCGACAATCAGCGCGCAGGGGTTCGAGCTAATTAAGCTTCCCCCAAAAACAAATTTTGCTCACGCAATTGATGCAGCTGTCCAGAAGCTTCCTAAAGATGGCTATTTGTGGATTTTGCATGATGACAGCGCGCCCGACGCTGATGCATTGGAGAAACTGCTGCACGAGGTTGAGCTAAGCCCCTCGCTTGCTGTTGTGGGGCCCAAGCAAGTTGATTGGGATAATCCAAAGATCATCAGGCAGCTTGGTCTAACACTCACCAACTCAGGCAGGCTGTTTAGTCCAATTAGGGGAGCATTCGACCAGGGCCAACATGACAGGGCCGAAGATGTCTTGGCAGTTGGAACAGCCGGGGCCTTGGTGAACCTAGCTGTCTACCGTGACCTAGAAGGCTTTGACGCCAGTGCCCCAGCTCTAGCTGCCGATGTTGACTTTTCAATTCGCGCCAGATTGCAAGGATCCAGGGTTTCTGTAGCTCCGGCGGCCAGAGTCTCGCATCAGATGCTCTCCATGCAAGGAGGCAGGCCCAGATCCTGGTTGAAAGGCTCGCCAGCTACGGCGGTTAGAAGGGCAGAGATTCACCTGTTGCTTAGTTACGCCAACCCCTTAGCGTTCCTGTTTGGCTGGTTGCTTTTGTTGCCGATAGCAATAGCGAACTCTGCGATTTTGTTGTTTCGGCAAAGATCCCAAGATGTTTCGGCAGAGCTCGCAAGTGATATCGGTGCATTTTTTGGAATCGTTTCAATAGCTTCTTCGAGGTCAAAGATTAGAAGAACCACGAACGGAAAGATCTCTACTCTTTCTGCGTTGCGGGCAACTAGGCAAGAAGTGAAGCAAGAGAGGCAACGCGCTCGCGACCAAGAGGTGTCTTCTCAACTGCTTTCGGCTCACGCCAGGGGAGCTGGCGACCAGGTTCAACTATCAGCCAGTGCTGGAATCATTTCTTCTGGGGCAATTTGGTGGTCGCTAGTTTTGGTTCTTTTGAACCTGGCCTGGTTGCCAACTAACGTAGCTGCAACTGGAGCAGGAGTAATTCCGCTTTCATCAAACTGGTTAGAGATTTTTTCCCAAGCAGGATCTTCTTATCACAACATCGGTCTTAGTTTCTCCGGGGCTAGTGATCCTTTTGTTTGGGCACTTGCGCTATTGAGCGCTCCAGTTTTCTACCAACCTAACCTTGCCATCGTGCTGCTGCTGTTTTTTGCAACGCCGATTGCTTTCCTTGGTGTTTTCAAACTCTCGGGATTAGTGACATCCAAAACCGTAGTTCGGGTGCTCGCTGCAGCCAGCTTCGCACTTTGGCCAGCCCTTACTAACTCGCTGCAAGAAACTAGATTTGCCCAAGTAGTGGCCATTACATTTTTGCCTTGGCTGCTTTATTCAATTGCGCGTATTGCCCAAGTTGGTAATTCCGATCCAAGCCAATTCGGTCGCAGCCACACCGGAATTGCGGCAATCCTGCTAGCGGTGAGCGCAGCTAGTTCCCCTGTCCTAGGAGTTGTTTTGTTGACCGGGCTGCTGGTGCTAGGAATTACTCGACCCGCAAAACTCGGCGCATTGTTAATGACTTCGGTTTTGACCTTGGTATGGTTTGCACCAATTGTGCTGGAAAGAATAGGCAGCGCGAATTGGCTCACTTCACTGTTGGACCCAGGAGTGACCGTGACGGGATCTCTTGCGCAGAATTGGACGTTGGCGTTATTTGGCTTTGGTCTGGATTCTTTAGCGCTTGGGCTTTTTATTACCATCCCGGTACTTGGCCTGGCTTTGATGGCGCTTTTGGCCCCCAATCCAAAGGTAAGCATTTCCCTTTGGGCATTAGCCCTATTCGCTCTTGGTCTTAGCTGGGTGCTGCTTGGAGTGGAGTTTGATCTTGGCAATCAGGCGGTAGTCGGGGTCGATGTCAGTTCATTGCTAGGGCTATATGGCCTCGCACTAGCTTTGCTGGTAGCTCACTTGGCTAACTCTTCCAAGCTGCTTCGAGTGGTTTCGATTGGATCGATAGCCATCTTGGGCGTATTGCCGGCCGCTGTTGCTTTGGCGCTGAATCCTCCGGCGATTAGCTATTCCGACGACAGAGTAGTTCCATCCATCATTCAGGCAGATGTCTCAGGAGGCGTTTTTTGGAGAACTCTGCAATTAGAGTCGCGGCCTGAGACCGGCTTAGTCGCACAAGTTTTTAGCGGCGACGGAGTCCACCTCGAAGAGCTTGCTACCGGCTACAAAGTAGCCGGCGCAACAGACCGATTTACTAGTCCTGATTACCAGGAGCTTGGAACCTTGGTCGCTAACTTAGCGTCGGCAAATGGCGCGGAGATTTTTGCCTCTTTAGAAAAATTCGGCATTGGTTACATCCTGCTATCTCCCGAGAACCGTGAAGTGCAGTTGGCTCTTGATTCGACAACTGAGCTTGAATCAATCGGAGACACTGACTTTGGCCAGCTCTGGAAAGTTTCCGGCATCACTCCACAGCAATCCCAACCGGGGATAGATCTTGGCTTGTTTAAGCTTGGACAACTTGCAGTGCTTGGATTTTTCCTACTGCTAGCGATTCCAAGTCGCAGCATAACTAGATCTAATACTAAAGACAGTGAGATTTTTGTTGACGGCGAGGAGAACAACTGATGGTTCTTCGATTTATGTCCTTTGCGGTAACGGCAGTAGTTCTTGTGCTAGGACTGGTATTTGCTCCAGCAGTTTCATTAAAGATTGATTTGAGTGAAGCAAGTGCTAGCTACGAAGTAAAGCCAATAGACCAGACCATGGTTTGTTCTGGGCCCCTGTTTCTAACAGGTGGGCTCAGTGGCGATAACTTAGGTTCTTTTGAAAGAACCGGTGAGGCCACTCTTGATTTCACCGCTGAGGGTATTGGGTCGGCTCAAGTCGAGTCGATTAGCAGAGACAGCGTTGAGCTTTGGCCACTTGCCGATGGCAGGGTTTATTACTCCAAGGGTATTGCTAAAGACACAGAGCTAAAAAACACTGACACTAACTTTGATTCACCCCAGGGCTCGATAGTGCTCACTGGCAGCACAAGTCAGCTGGTCAAACTAGATTCAATGCGCGGCCTAGCTGGGGCCTCCTGCCAGGAGCCAAGCACTGATTTCTGGCTGGTGGGTGGTTCAACGGCAGATGGCCGAGAGTCACTTCTAATTCTTAGCAACCCATCTCCTATTGACGAAACAGTAGATATCAGCATCTTTACCGAGCTTGGAAAAATCGAGGTGGCTGGCACAACAGGCATTTCAGTGCTGGCTCAATCAACTACCGTGATCTCCCTTGCCAGCTTGGCACCATCTGCGAACGCTTTGGCAGTGCAGGTGCAGTCGCAAGGAGCCAAGTTAGCCGGCTGGATTCAGCACCGATCGGTATCGGGTCTTGAAAGCCTTGGTGTGGACTACGTATCACCGGCGATAGCTCCTGGAACCCAAGTGGTTATTCCAGGGCTTTTAGTTAGGGGAACAGAAACAATCAACCAGGTGTCGCAAACCGAAGGCATCCAAGATGCCGGCCACGCCCTTAGAGTCTTTGCTCCAACTGGAGCGACAATTGCCGTTCAGATCAATTCCTCCAGTGACGATGTCTTTGGATCGGTCCTAACCGAGACCATTGAACCTGGCACAGTAAAGGATTTTCCAATCACGGAGTTATTAGATGGCGAGTACACGGTCTTCATCACCTCGGATCAGCCAATCTATGCATCCGTACGGGCCGCAGTTGGAAGCGACAGCGGCAAACCCCGCATTGACTTCGCTTGGCTAGGAGCTAGCGAACAAATAAGTTCACCGCGTGCGGTGACAACATCTGCTGAGTTTGATTCGCTATTGATTCTTGGTAACCCCTCGGGTGAAGCAGTGACGGCAAGCGTCACCAACCTAACTACTGGCATCACTTCCAGAGTTTCGGTTCCTGCTTCCGGGACGGCTTCTTTGGAAATAACCGGAGCGGTTGCAATTGAATCCGAAGTAGGAATCTATGCAAGTGTTCTGAGTCAAAAAGATTTCCAAATAACAGCTTTTGGAGTTAACAACCAGACAAGTGTCGGCGGTTTGGTTCCGGTTCGATTCCGCTAGCGGGCGTAGTAATCAGGAACTAGATCCCAAGGATCAACATCTAGATATTCTGCCACTGCCTCAAAGACTTGCTCTTCGACTTTTAATCTCTCGTCTAAGGAAGACTTTCTGGAATGAGATCCAAATCTCTCTGTGGGAATTCGGTAAATGATGATCAGATTAAGTTCCTCATCAACTCGCCATCTTGGGATTTCAGTAGTGGTTTGAGAAATCGCTGGAGCATCGATTATCTTCCAGGTCAGCTCGGCTAGGTCTTCGGACCAAATATTCTTTAGGTACTCCATAGCGGTATTGACGTATTGCTCGAAACCGTGCGATCTGGTTTGACCAAATTTGAACAGCTTGCTAAGCAGTGGGCGCCTCATGCCACGCTCATGCCGATCGCGATGAGTGTTTCGTGGTTTCGGGGGATTGGCCATGAGCTCATTGTATTATTGGGTCAGTGAACGCACTTGATTCGATTTTCAAAAAATACGACATTCGTGGCCTTGTTGGCAGCGATATAAACCCTCAAAATGTTGCAGCAATTGCCGCGGCATTCGTGGACGCCTTGGAGCTAAAGGGCAAGTCGGTTGTCGTTGGACACGATATGCGTGATTCGTCAGAGGGTTTTGTTGAGGCATTCATTGAAGGCGCCACTGCTCGCGGAGCGGATGTCATAAACCTTGGTTTGTGCTCTACCGATGAGTGTTACTTCGCTTCCGGTCACCTAGATGCAGCAGCTGCGATGTTTACTGCAAGCCATAACCCCGCAAGTTATAACGGAATCAAACTATCCCGCGCTGGAGCCCGAGGCATTTCCATGGAAACTGGCCTCGGTGAAATTCTTGACGGTGCCAAGAAATACTTAGCCGCGGGTATTGAAGAAGTAGCAGAGCCAGGGTTTTCTAGCGAGCACGATATTTTGGTGGACTACGCAAGCAATTTGCGCCAATTGGTATCACTGGAAAAGATAAAGCCACTCAAGGTCGTCATTGACGCCGCCAATGGAATGGGAGGCCTCACGGCTCCCGCAGTACTGGGCACCAAGGCAGGCTTAGCAAAATTACCAATCGAGATTATTCCAATGTATTTCGAACTAGATGGAACTTTTCCAAACCATGAAGCAAATCCTTTGGATCCTAAGAACCTTGTGGACCTGCAAAGCAAAGTCTTGGCTGAAAAAGCAGACATTGGACTTGCCTTTGATGGTGATGCTGACCGGTGTTTTGTAATTGACGAAAAAGGCAATCCGGTTTCCCCATCGGCGGTTGCTGCAATTGTTGCGGTCAGTGAAATAGCTAGAGCCAAGTCCATGGGAGAAAGCAACATTCAAATTATTCACAACCTTTTGACCTCAAGAGCGGTTGCAGAGTTTATTCAAGACGCTGGAGCCACAGCCGTGAGAACTCGGGTTGGACACTCGCTTATCAAGGATGAGATGGCAAGAACCGGCGCAATCTTTGGCGGGGAACATTCCGCCCACTACTATTTCAAAGAGTTTTTCGGTGCTGATAATGGCATGCTCGCAGCTATGCACGTGATGCACGAATTTGGATCACAGGAGCTACCCCTTTCCGAGTTTGCAGCCAGGTTTGATCCTTACTTTTCGAGCGGCGAAATCAACTCCAAGGTTTCTGACTCTGGAGCCAAGATTGACCAAATTAGGCGGGAATTTGCTGGCTCTGATTTTGATGATTTGGATGGAATCACTGTTAGCTCCGCTCCGGGGGAGAGTCCCTGGTGGTGGTTTAACGTCAGAAGCTCAAATACCGAGCCGCTGTTGCGCCTTAACGTCGAATCCGAGTCCAAAGAGCTCTGTAGCTCAATAACCACGAGGGTTTTGGCTATTATCCAAAGCTAGCTTCGCGAGCTAGACTTGGGGGATGCTGAAATCAAAAACCGCAATCGAATTTAAAGTAGCTGACCTTGGCCTTGCCGAGGCAGGTAGGCACCAGATCCGTCTGGCCGAGAATGAAATGCCAGGGCTTATGGCCTTGCGCGAGGAATTTGCTCACGCGCAGCCACTAAAGGGCGCACGCGTCACTGGATCATTGCACATGACAGTCCAGACCGCGGTTTTGATTGAGACCCTTGCTGCGCTAGGCGCCAAGGTTCGCTGGGCAAGCTGCAACATTTTCTCAACCCAAGATGAAGCCGCCGCCGCAGTTGTTGTTGGTAGCGGAACTCCTGAGAACGTTGCCGGTATTCCAGTTTTCGCTTGGAAGGGCGAGTCTCTAGAGGAATACTGGTGGTGCACATCAAGAATTTTTGACTGGTCCCACGAGGCAGAAGCAGAAGGTGCTTCCTACACCGGCCCAAACATGATCTTGGACGATGGTGGAGACGCCACCTTGCTAGTTCACAAGGGTCGCGAGTTTGAACTAGCTGGCTCAGTGCCACCTACCGGAGCAGACGACAGCGAAGAGTATGGAGTAATTCTTGAACTTCTTCGTGACTCACTAAAAGAATCACCCAACCGTTTCACCGTAATCGCCGAAGAAGTTATCGGTGTCAGCGAAGAAACTACTACCGGTGTTCACCGACTTTACGAGTTCTTCAAGCGTGGAGAGCTACTGTTTCCAGCGATCAACGTTAACGACTCTGTTACCAAGACAAAGTTTGATAACAAGTATGGAATCAGACACTCCCTTCCAGATGGTCTAAACCGTGCTACCGATGTCCTCATCGGTGGAAAAACCGTTTGGGTTGGTGGCTACGGTGACGTGGGCAAGGGTGCAGCAGAAGCTTTGGTTGGTCAGGGTGCGCGAGTAATAGTTAGCGAAATTGATCCGATTTGTGCACTGCAGGCCGTCATGGATGGTTACCAGGTAACAACTTTGGAATCAGTAATTGAAGACGTTGACATTTTCGTAACTGCAACTGGAAACACCGCGGTTATCACACCAGATCACATCATGAAGATGAAGCATCTTGCAGTGATTGCCAACATCGGTCACTTCGACGACGAAATTGACATGGCAGGAATTGGGAAGATTTCTGGTGTTTCCAAGATCGAGATTAAGCCTCAGGTGCACGAGTGGCTACTTCCAAACGGCAAGAGCGTACTGATTCTCAGCGAGGGTCGACTAATGAACCTTGGAAACGCCACTGGCCACCCAAGCTTTGTTATGAGTACTTCATTCTCGAACCAAGTTCTGGCACAGATTGAGCTATTCACCAACTTGTCGGCTTACCCACTGGGAGTTCACATTTTGCCAAAGCACCTAGACGAGAAGGTTGCCAGAATGCACCTTGACGCTCTTGGAGTAAAGCTCACCGAACTCACTGTGGATCAGGCGCGGTATATTGGTGTACCAGCCAATGGACCATATAAGGTGGACCACTACCGCTACTAGGAATCGACATGAACCCTAAGATACTTGTCATCGATGATGACAATGCCCTTAGGGAAATGGTTGGAATAGTTCTTTCAGCATCCGGATTCGAACCTAGCTATTGCCCAGACGGTAATCAAGCTCTGTCGATTTTTGAAAGCGAAAAACCCGACCTAGTTTTGTTGGATATCATGCTGCCAGGTAAAGATGGCATTACCGTTTGCCAGGAAATCAGAAACCTGTCGGGAACACCGATTATTATGCTCACGGCAAAGTCAGATACCAACGATGTTGTCCTTGGTTTGGAAGCTGGAGCTGATGATTACATCGTCAAGCCATTCGAACCCGGTGAGCTAACCGCCAGGATTAAAGCCAGGCTAAGACCTCTAACATCATCCGAGGCAATTGTTAACTTAGGTCCTCTGACTTTAGATCTAGAAGGCCACCAGGTGCTAAGAGACGGTGAGCAAATCTCTCTGACTCCGCTTGAATTTAACTTGCTGCTGACCTTGGCCCAGAAACCAAAACAGGTTTTCACCAGAGAGGTGCTACTGGAGAAAGTCTGGGGCTACCAATACAAAGCCGATACTCGTCTAGTGAACGTTCACGTGCAACGGCTTCGTTCCAAAATTGAAGAAGACCCGGACAATCCCAAAATCATCAAAACCGTTCGAGGCATTGGATATAGGGCTGGATAGGCTCCATGCTTAGGTTACTTAGACGTTCGGTTCAGGCCAGGGCGGTTGCCACAACCGTTGCGCTTAGCTCCGTGCTACTTGTTGTTCTTGGTGGTTTTCTTTCGTTTTCCATAGGAAACGGTCTGTTTGATGCCAGACTCCAGCAGGTTTTAGCGGAATCTGAAGTGGCTGTTTTGGATGCTCAGAACATCTTTGCCGCATCGAGTGTTTCCGATGAAGTTGCGCTTCAGACCCTAATGAATTCAGTTGTTCCAAGGCTGGAGGCAACCGGAGTCGCCGATAGCAGGCGAGTTGCCCTACTTCGTTCTCCTGGTCAAACCGGCGCCCAAATCCTTCAAAGCCCAATTTCCACCGGTCTAGACACCGCTTTGATTTCCTCGGCGTTTCGATCCGAGGTTCGCTCAAGTGCTGGACGGGTGCTTTATCAATCGATTCAGTTATCGCAAACCGAGAACGGAATCACCACTTCCAGCCCCGGGATAGTGGTTGGCTCTCCATTGGATATTCCCCTTGCCGGTGCTCACGAGCTATACCTAGTCTTTGATTTATCCAGCGAACAGCAAACTCTGTCATTTGTTCAGCAGACTCTTTTTGCCGGTGGCTTAGCAATCATTTTGATAATTGGCGGAGTTGCCTATTTGGTTACCGGTTGGATTGTTAGACCGGTAAAAGTTGCCGCCGAAGTTTCCGAAGAGATTGCCGATGGAGCACTTGATGTGAGACTGCTGGAAAAAGGTGAAGACGTTGTTGCCGTACTGGCTAGATCTTTCAACAAAATGGCGGACAGCCTTGAACAGAAAATCACCAGGTTAGCAACTGTTTCCAAAATGCAGCAACGTTTTGTATCTGACGTCTCGCACGAGCTTCGAACCCCGCTTACAACCATCAAGCTTGCTGGAGACCTGATCTTTGAATCCAGAGACGATCTTGACCCTCAGCTTCGAAGATCTGCTGAACTAATGCAGGGACAGATTGAAAGATTTGAAGTATTACTTCGAGACTTGCTGGAAATCTCTAAATACGATGCCGGCGCCGTCTTGCCAGAACTGGAGATTCACGATCTAACCCAGGTCGTAACATCCGCGGTTTCGTCCATCGAACCCCTAGCTAAAAAGCGTGGCAGCGAATTAATGCTCGAATTACCTGAAGGAGAAGTTGTTGCGGAGTTTGACTCCAGAAGAATAGATCGCCTGATTGGAAACTTACTGGCTAACGCAATTGAGCACGGTGAAGGCAAGCCCATCACGGTCGCTGTTGGGGTCAGTAGTGATGCAGTTGCGGTTCGAGTAACCGACCAGGGTGTTGGCATGAGTGAGAGCGAATTGGAACGAGTCTTTGATCGGTTCTGGCGAGCCGACCCCGCTAGAAAACGAACCAGTGGCGGAACAGGACTTGGCTTGGCGATTTCACTCGAAGACACCTTGCTGCACGGCGGATCATTGGATGTCTGGGCCAGACCGAACCAGGGGGCTAGCTTTAGGCTCACTTTGCCCAAAGTTCAGGGAGAGCCGGTAACAACATCCCCGTTACCTCTTGCTGTTTCGGATGCCCCTTCGGGCCGCGAGAAACCCGAATGAGAAAAGCATTCCTTCTAGTTTTGATTCTTGCCCTTACTGGATGCGCGAGCCTGCCGATGTCTGGGCCAATTCGAATTGGACCCGACTTAGCGCCTGCAACCGATAGCGAATCTTTTTACTACTCTCCAGCCCTGCCTGCTGATGGCGCCACTCAGACCGAGATCCTGGCCGGATTTCTAGCAGCCGGTACCGCACCCCAAAACGACTACGCGATTGCTCGCGAGTATCTCGAAGAGTCAATCAAATCTGCGTGGAACCCAAACCAAGAACTTCTAATTCAAAGCTCGAGCCCAAAAGTTCAAGTCGTTTCAGATGAAGTCGCAATCGTTGAAATCGAAGTCCTTGCTCGAATTGATTCAGCTGGCAGATATGAAACCCTTCCGGCCGGCAGCACCAGAGTCTTGGAATATGGGTTTGGATTACAAAACGGCCAAATTAGATTGATTTCCGCACCAGATGTCACGGTGGTTATCCGTCCGGTGTTTGATGTTGTGTTCAAAAGCTACTCAATCTTTTTTCTGGATCAGTCAAAGCAAAATCTTGTTCCTGAGCTACGGTGGTTTCCTGCAACTCCAGCCACTGGAACCAAGCTTGTGAATGCATTGTTGGCTGGACCATCTAGCTGGTTAGAACCGTTTGTTGTTTCAGCTGTTCCTAGCGGGACCACACTTTCAATCGATGCAGTTGCTATTGCAAGTAGGGTTGCTCAAGTTGATTTGAGTGCTGATGCGCTAGCTGCCGATAGTGAAGATAGGCCTCTTATGAAGGCGCAACTTTTTGCAACTCTTTCTCAACTGCCAAATGTCGACCAGGTTTCTATCTCCATTGAACGATCCACTCAGGAAATTGCTAATTCAGAACTAGCGGCCTTTCCTCTGGTGGCAAGGTCCGTGCTTGCCCTAGGACCCGAAGGTTTGGAGTCACTTACTGGATCCAACCTGAACGCAAGCTCTGCAGGATTTGCGTTTTTTGAGAACAAATCTGTTTCGCTGTTGGCGGCTTCCAGTAAGGCTGGAGCCCTAGCTGCCGCCACCGATGGCGGTGTATTTCTAACTGGGTTAGCTAATCCAGGAACCGCTGTTGAGCAGGTGAGTGCAGATACCTCTCTCATCGGACTGGAGTACGATCAGCAACAATTTCTCTGGATGGTGAGCGCTGGATCGGATATCCAGGCAATTGCAGCTGAGGGTGAGCTGCAAGCTGTGTCGGCTCCCTGGCTGGGAAGGCAGGAGCTTTCTGGCTTTGCTCTATCTCCAGAAGGAGCCAGAGCTGCAGTTCTAGTCAAGAGCGGCAACCGCACCAAAGTGCTGGTGGCAGGAGTGGTAAGAGATGCCAATGGGACTCCGATCGCACTTGCTGAGCCACTCGAAATTGCCTCAGAGTTACAAAGTCCAACTTTGATTAGTTGGTACAACGCAGTTACGGTAGCGATACTAAATCAGGGCACAGACTCCGTCTCGCTAACTTTGGCAACTCTCGGTGGAACAGACAGATCTCTGCCGGCACTGAACCAAGCCAAAGCACTGGTTTCCGCCGGTGCTGGTTCGGGACCCTACCTACTTAGCACCTCGGGTGAACTCTCTGTCTACCTTGGCTCATTTTGGAGCTCAACCAGAGAGTCAATAACCGCATTGACGGTTGTCAAGTAACTTTCCACAGTTTGAGTTTTTCTTGATCTAATCTCTTAGCCCTTGAAACAATTTGCTGTGTGTCCATAACGCCACTACTGAATTTTGTACTGCCATCTCGGTGTGCTTCCTGCGATAGACCAGGCTCTGATCTGTGTGATCAGTGCCTTTCAGAAATATCTATTGAGCTGCACGAGTTTCAAATCCACGGACTACCAGGTTTTGCTGTAACGAAGTACACACCTTTGATTTCAAATATTCTCATCGCCTTTAAAGAAAAAGGGCAATTTGCGCTTTCCAAAACTTTGGCAGGGCTCTTTTCAGAAATTATTTCACTGCTGCCAAAATTTGAGTCACCGGTTTACCTGGTTCCAGCTCCAAGCAGTCCAGAAAACTTTGCCCGAAGAGGCTTCCAGCCAGCACTGCTGCTGGCAACTGAAATTGCCAAAAAATACCCTGAGTTTCGGGTTATGAATTCACTCGTGTTTAGCCGCAAGGTTCGAGACCAAGTGGGGCTAAGTGGTTCCCAAAGATTGGCGAACCTGGATTCGAGCATGAAGCTAAACCAATCGGTAACAGGACGGATTTGCTACCTGGTAGATGATGTTGTCACTACTGGAGCAACCGCCTCTCAAGCGGCCCGGACGCTTTTGCTTGGTGGGGCACAAGTTGCCGCCATTTTGACCCTGAGTCACTAGATTGGCCCAGTATTGGCGTTATCTTCGGGCAGTTTTTGGGTCTGGGTCAGGCAAGAGCGGAGCGTCTAAGATTGTAGATAACTTACTTCCCAATCGATTTGGAGCGCATTTTGGCGTCTATTTTTGACAAGGTTCTTCGTGCCGGCGAGGGCAAGACTCTAGCCAAGCTAAAGACCCTAACAGATGCGGTAAACGCTCTAGAGACCGACTTTAAGGCCCTAACCGACGAAGAGCTAAGAGACGAGACAGCTTCCTTGCGGGAACGTTTTGCAAATGGCGAAACCCTAGACGACCTATTACCGGAGGCGTTCGCAGCTGTCCGAGAAGCTGCCACAAGAACTATTGGCCTAAGACATTTTGATGTTCAGATAATGGGTGGTGCAGCTTTGCACCTGGGCAACATTGCCGAAATGAAAACCGGTGAAGGTAAGACCCTGGTTGCCACATTGCCTGCATATCTAAACGCTATTGCTGGTCGCGGTGTTCACGTTGTTACGGTGAACGATTACCTAGCTGGCTACCAAAGTGATCTGATGAGCCGAGTGTTTAGAGCCCTTGGTATGACCACCGGTTGCATCATCTCAGGTCAGGACCCAGCCCAACGACGCGAACAGTATCTTGCAGATGTCACTTATGGAACCAACAACGAGTTTGGTTTCGACTACCTGCGAGATAACATGGCCTGGCAAAAATCTGACTTGGTCCAAAGAGGCCACTTCTTTGCAGTCGTGGACGAGGTTGACTCGATCTTAATCGACGAGGCGAGAACCCCACTTATTATTTCTGGACCAGCATCAGGAGAAGCAAACCGGTGGTTCAGTGAGTTTGCCAAGGTTGCACAGATGTTACAGCCAGCTGTGGATTATGAAGTCGACGAGAAAAAGCGCACCATTGGCATTTTAGAATCGGGAATTACAAAAGTTGAGGACTACCTAGGTATCGATAACCTCTACGAAACAACCAACACCCCGCTGATTTCATTTTTGAATAACTCAATTAGAGCCAAGGCCCTATTCAAAAAAGACAAGGACTACGTTGTTCTAAAGGGTGAGGTACTCATCGTTGATGAGCACACCGGAAGAATTCTTAGTGGCCGTCGCTACAACGAGGGAATTCACCAAGCCATTGAAGCCAAGGAAGGCGTGGAGGTAAAGGCCGAAAACCAGACCCTAGCAACCGTTACCTTGCAAAACTTCTTCAGGCTATACACGAAGCTTTCCGGAATGACAGGAACAGCAGCTACCGAAGCAGCTGAGTTCATGTCAATTTACAAACTCGGAGTTATTCCAATTCCAACCAACAAGCCGATGGTTCGAAAGGACCAACCAGACCTTATTTATAAGAACGAAGAAGTTAAGTTCAACATGGTTGTTGAAGACATCGTGGAGCGTCACGCCAAGGGTCAGCCCGTTTTGGTTGGAACCACAAGCGTTGAAAAAAGCGAATACCTCTCGGTCTTGCTTGCCAAGCGCGGTATTCGCCACGAGGTACTGAACGCCAAGAACAATGCCCGAGAGGCAGCAATTATTGCCATGGCCGGTCGATTTGGATCGGTTACGGTTGCAACCAATATGGCCGGTCGTGGTACCGACATCATGCTCGGAGGAAACGCAGAGTTTCTAACCGTTGAATCTCTTGCCAAAAAGAATCTAAATTCTGAGGAAAACCCAGAAGAATATCAAGCTGCCTGGGCTAGTGATTTCGAGAGAATCAAGCAAGAAGTAGCCGTTGAGGCCGAGAAGGTTCTCTCCGTTGGGGGCTTGTATGTTTTGGGAACTGAGCGCCACGAGTCCAGAAGAATTGACAATCAGCTTCGTGGTCGATCCGGTCGTCAGGGAGATGTTGGTGAATCCAGGTTCTATCTATCGCTAACTGATGACCTAATGAGGCTTTTCAATTCCGGTGCAGCTTCTGCTCTTATGAATCGCTCCGGAGTGCCAGATGACACAGCAATCGAATCCAAGGTGGTCTCACGCGCTATTGCAAGTGCGCAGTCTCAGGTTGAGGGACGAAATGCCGAGATCCGTAAGAACGTTTTGAAGTATGACGATGTTCTAAACCGTCAGCGTGAGGCCATCTATGGAGACCGACTAAGAATTCTAGAAGGCGACGAAATTGCGTCTCGAGTGAACCAATTCCTGGAAGAGACAATCGCCTACCTAGTAAATTCGGCACTTTCTACCAAGGAAGATGTTACAAAGAGCCTGAATTCACTGTGGAGCGATTTGAAAGCCATTTATCCAATCAGCCTAGAAGTTGACGAGGTGCTAGCCGAAGCCGGATCTATTTCTAGGTTGACCGAGAATTTCCTAACCAAAGAAATAGTTAGTGATGCCAAGATTGCCTATCAAAAGCGAGGCGAAGCTGTCGGCGATCAGGGCATGAGAGAACTTGAAAGAAGAGTGGTGCTTTCGGTTATTGATCGAAAGTGGCGCGATCACCTTTACGAGATGGATTACCTAAAAGAAGGAATTGGTCTAAGGGCAATGGCGCAACGCGACCCACTCGTTGAGTACCAGCGCGAGGGCTTTGTTATGTTCCAGCAGATGATGGGTTCGATTCGGGAAGAGGTAGTGACCTATCTATTCAACGTTGAAGTAAAGCTCAATCAGTCCCCAGTTGATCAGATTCAGCCACAACAAAACCTAAGCTATAGCGCCCCAGGTGCTCCAACCCAGGACCCTGAGCCAGTAGTAAAGAACGCACCGCTGAACAGGCAAGCCGCCCGAAAAGCGCAGGCTCAGGCAAGAAAATCTGGCAACAAGCCAGACAAGGGAAGCTCCTTCTTCAAAGGCTAGATAAACCCGATGTTCGTAGCCTTCCAAATGTTATGAACGCCTTCTAAGCGAATCGCTACCGCTTTCGCACGCCGGCCAGTGCTTAGAACAACCACCGATTCGATTACCCCTTCCGCGGGGCTTTGGTATCTAACCCGCACCACATCCGTTGGCGCAACCTTAGGTGCTCTGCCAACTTTGTGTCGTGCTTGAGCTCTGGAAATAGCTCTTCTTTTGAGCGACTCAAAGACGTGCTCGTTTAGAACACCGTGCAATTGTTCCACCGACCTTACCCCTGCGATAACTTCGTTGACGGCGGTAGCAATTGAGGCAATGAATTGCTTGGGACTTGCCAGCGGCAAAGTCTTGGGTAGCTCGGGACCAAATTCCAGATACCTTTGGTTTTCGTAACTTCGAGAGTGGATCGAGCTATCAATGTGTAAATCTGGTTTCCTAATTGTGACTCCCTTCAGTAAGTCCCCGACTAGAGATTGTTTGAGCGTATTTTGATATCCCCGTTCAAGCAATTAATTTGCTCATTCTGTGAATAACTCCTGCAATCAGGCAATTAGGCCGAAACAATCAACCAATGACAATTTCGGGAATCGAATTACAAGAATTCGGCAATGTTCGGGTTGGCTTAGTTGCAGCAGATAGCAGGGAATTGACCAATGTCAGCATCGGCAGGGACTATCTGCAAGGAGTGCTAGAAGATGGACACAGCATTGGATTAATCCAGATGAGCGAGATAACAAGGCTCGAATTTCTAGTCACCAGCCAAGCAATCAAAAAAGCAGTAAATTTCAGCCGCAAAACCTTCAGCGAGCAAATCCAAAGACTCCAAGTTCCTTGCCTAGCCAAGCTAAGAACCAGGCAACAACCAAGTGCCTTACAGACCAATTGGTTAATTGGGGTAACTAGGGGTTTTTTGATCTTCGAAGGAAACCCCGACTACCTTGTTCCGCTAGCCAGTGTCGGCTTTATCGAGCTGGGTTGTGGATAACAAATTTCACCAAACAGGGTTTTTCTGCAAACTCAGAGGAAGGAAGGGGTGGCAATGATGAATAACATACGAGCTGGTAGCCATAAGCGAAGACCCCTTGTTCTAGCAGCCTCAAGTTTGCTAGTTCTAGGATCCATGGTTGGAGCCTGGGTGCTTATCGAGCAGTCCAAGACCACAGAAGTTTTCTTGGTCACCAAGCAAAACCTAGCTTCTGGAACCTCATTGACAGCATCTGATCTCGATCAGATCCCGCTTTCAATGTTTGAAATTTCTGGCTCATATCTACAACCTGACGCGTTGGTCGAAGGGCTAGTACTCACTAGGCCCTTAGCCGCAGGCGAGGCGGTGCCGGTTTCAGCTCTAACTACAGCGGAGCTTACAAACTGGTCCAACGTGGTTCTAACCCCAGCTCTTGAGCTAAGCAGTCAAATTGAAGTTGGCACCAAGGTTTCAATCTAGTCTAGCCCACACCTGGATTTTCAAACCTTTGGAGAGCCAGATTTGCTAGCAACAGATATCGAGGTAGTCAAGATAATCGAACCTCAGGGAAACTTTGCGGATACCTCAAAATCAGTAGAGCTAAGAGTTCCAAAGACTTCCCTTCAATACCTCATTGGTGCGATCACCAATAAAGATGCGCTTGCCCTGACCTCACACAGCAGGACAAGTTGAAGCTAGGCTCCTTGCTTCAATCGGTTTCTTTGGCAACTAGCAAAGCTAACTTCACAGAACCCAAGGTGATAGCCATAACTAGCCCCTACGGGTCAACCGGCAAAACAACAGTAACGATTAATTTGGCCGCCGAATTGGCAGCAGCAAAGTATCGAGTCATAATCGTCGACGCGGACATCCAGGGGCCAAGTTGCGCTAACTACCTGTCTTTGTCTGAGTTACCTGCTGGTTTCCCCGGGGCTGTTCGCATAGCAAGTCAAAACCGATTTGATAGAAGTCAGCTTGAAAGACTCAGTGTTGAGCTTTCCAAACCGAAAGTCACTTTGTTGGCTGGATCAATAGGCTCGCAAGCAATAGAAATCTCTAGTTCCTCAATTGACCAAATCATGGAAATTGCAAAGGAAAACTTTGATTTCACGATTGTTGATCTTTCCAGCATGCCGCACAATATTTCAGACAATACCAGTAGCGAGAATCTCAAGACTCTAGTTTCGAGCGTGCTTAGTCATGCAAACGAATTGGTTGTGGTTGCGCTGGCCGATCCCGTTGGAATCTTTCGCTTCCTCCAAGCTGAGCAATCGATACTCAGCGTATTTAGCGATCCGAAATTGGTCATCAACCGCTTACGGAACTCTGTGATTCCAAACGCCAAGCATGAGATCCAGCAAACTCTGCAACGCCTAGCCTCCATAGAGATTTCTGGCTTCTTGCCAGATGACCCCACACACATCGACCAAGCCACCAAAGAAGGCACCGCGGCATCGCTATTGGCACGCCCCGGTGGTTTCCGGCAGGCGATGCACTCTTTCACCAACACGGTGATTCTCAATAGGCCTGGGCAGCTAGATGGCAGGATAGCTAAACTCGGTTAGGTGCCAACACTTAGCCAGCTGATAAACAAGTACGGGGTGTCCAATAAAGCCAACACCGAGTGGCTTACTTTGTTGCAGTCCGAGTGGCAGCTGGTAGCCGATTTACTCTTTGCCGACTTGGTGCTTTGGATTCCTTCCAAGGAGGGAAGCTTTGTTGCGGTAGGTCACGCTAGGCCCTCCAGCGCCGCTACCGTTTTCTACCGAGACATTAGCGGTGAGGTAATTCGCAAAGAGTGGCTCGCGCAAACCAAACAGGCTTTTGAAACCGGCCAAAGTGTTGCCTTCAAGTCCTCCGACAGCATCGAGGGTATCCCAACAAGATTTAGCGCAATCCCAGTTAGACGATCAGATTCGTCAGGGCAAGCCTCAGAACCTATTGCTGTTCTTACTCGGCACACCAATCTTTCTGAGAGTAGGACACCAAATAAGATCCAGCTGAATTACCTAAGCTGTGGCAATGACCTCCTAGAAATGATATCGGAAGGCACCTTTCCAGACCTTTCTTCCCCAACCGGCAATAGAAGAGGTGCCCCTAGGGCCAACGATGGGTTACTAAGACTAGACATAAACGGCACCGTATTGTTTGCAAGCCCTAACGGTATTTCTGGATTTAGCCGATTGGGAATAGAAGGCGAATTAGAAGGTAAATCCCTTGCCGAAGTTGCAACCAAAGTTGTTAAAAAACAATCCACCGTGGACGAATCCCTTCCTCTGGTCTTAACAGGAAAAGCACCTTGGCGAGCTGACCTAGAATCAGCCAACGTGACATTGTCTATTCGTGCAATTCCGCTACTAAAATCTGGCTCTCGAACCGGAGCAATAGTGCTGTGTCGGGAAATCACAGAACTTAGGCGTCAAGAACAGCAGCTTCTAACCAAAGATGCCACAATCAGGGAAATACACCACCGAGTAAAAAACAACTTGCAAACCGTTGCCAGCGTAATGCGTATTCAAACCCGCAGAACAATAAGCAAAGAGGCCAAAGAAGCTTTAGAGAAAGCTATTAGAAGAGTGTCCGCCATTGCCTTGGTTCACAACACCCTGGCAGAAGGTTTCTCAGAGGAAGTCAACTTTGATGAGGTTTTTGAATCCAGCATGCGTTTAGTTGGTGAGCTAGCAACGGCTTCGGCAGGTGAGATCAAACTGAGAATTGATGGAAAATTTGGTCAGTTAGATAGCGAACTGGCAACACCGTTAGCGATAGCACTAACCGAGATTGTGACTAACGCCGCAAGCCATGGATTGGGCAAACACGGCGGTCGAATCGTGATCACCGCCAAGCACTCACCCAAGCAATTAGCTATCGAGGTGGAGGATAACGGGGTTGGAATTCAGAAGGATTCGATAGGCACGGGGCTTGGAACTCAGATCATTCGAACCCTAATTGAGGGTGAATTGAGAGGGAAGATTAGCTGGTTCTCACCCAAAGAAGGTGGCACCAGAGTGTCTATTTCTATACCGCTTTAGAGCAGTTAGCTGGCGCGACGGGCCCTTGCGTACTTACGCTTTAGGGACTTGCGCTCATCTTCGCTAAGGCCTCCCCAAACACCGGTGTCCTGGTTTTCCTTGATGGCATACTCAAGGCACTCAGTTGTTACGGTGCACTGGCGGCAAACGGACTTGGCCTGTTCGATTTGATCGACTGCTGGACCGGTGTTTCCCACAGGGAAAAACAGCTCAGGGTCTTCGTTTAGGCAACGCGACTGATTTAGCCACTGCATATCCATAAGCTTTAATCCTTTACTCTTGGCTAAAAAGCCAATACGGGCCTTGAAAAAACTCACTGTTGTTTGCGAGGTCGAAAATTGTGATTTACGCTTTACACGTGACACATGTTCTATGACTAATCGTTCCATACTGGTGGCGGTTTGTAAATACCCAACTTTGGAGCCAATTTGAGACCCTTTAGTACGGCCCCAAAAATGGTCCAAATTGTGCTAGTGCTTCTTATACTCGAAGCCCTGGCTTTAGCGGGTGTATTTTTCTCGCTACTTTTGGAACTTTTTTCGGGTCAATTTCAAAGTATTTTTGCGGAAGTGTTTCTTGTTGTAATTTCTGGCGCTGCAACTTTGTGGGTTTTGAATTTTTCGAGGGGACTCCTAAACAAAAAAAGATGGGCACGTAGTGCCGCTTTCTTTTGGCAATTACTGCAAGCAGTAGTTGGAGCAGGAGCGATGGCTGAAACCGGATCTAGTCAAGTTATTGGAGCCCTGCTGGTGATTGTTTCTGGACTAACAGTTGTGTTGCTATTTAACAAAACAGTTGTTGCCTACACGAACGAAGCTACCGACGGAGATCTAACAAACTAGATTTCGAGCTGTTTCCTTAAGCTTTCTACATGACCGGTTGCCTTGACGTTATACAAAGCCAACTCAATCTTGCCAGCCTCATCAACGGCAAATGTTGAACGAAGCACACCTTCATATGTTCTTCCATACATGCTCTTGGTGCCAAAGGCGCCGTATTTTTTGTGAACGGTGAGCTCTGGATCAGCCAGTAGGGCGAACTTGAGTTTGTGGGCCTTTTGGAACTTGCTCATCTTCTCCACGGTGTCTGGAGAGACTCCAAGAACCTCGTAACCACCCTTAGCCAGAGCCTTTAGGTTCTCGTTAAAGTCCTCGGCTTCCTTGGTGCAACCTGGGGTTAGAGCGGCTGGAAAGAAGTAAACAATGACCTTTTTACCCTTGAAGGAGGACAGTTTCACCTTGGTTCCATCGTGATTCACGAGGTTGAAATCTGGCGCTTTGCTTCCAACTTCGAGCCTTTTTGCTTCGGCCATGTTTCCTCCAATGGGGTGAATTCGGGTGAGCTTTAAGTCTAAACCACACTCAATTTGGGTGTTGTGGCCAGCGATTATGCTTGAAGAATGTTGCTGCGGTTGATTCAAATCTCTCGTCCAGTGCTTTGGATCAACACCATAGGCACCTCGGTCATTGCCATGTGGCTTGGCGGGGATCTTTGGCGCTGGGACATCATTCCCTTTCTGATTTGGGTTACTTTCCCATTCAACTTGTTGATCTATGGCATAAACGACGTCTTTGACCAGGAAACCGACAACATCAATGCTCGTAAGGGCGGCATGGAGGGGGCCAAGATTAGCCCCCGCGAGGTGGTTCCCATCTTCGTGGCAGTTGCGCTAACCAACATCCCGTTCCTGATTTACTTTGCCTTTACGGTGCCACCTGCAGCGATGGCTTGGATATTGGCCTATGGACTCTTTTTCTACTTCTATTCATCACCGCCATTTAGATTCAAGGCAAGGCCGGTTTGGGACTCGGTTAGCAATACCGATTACGCCTTCCCGTTAGTTTTCATTCCATTGGCTTTTGGCCACGAACCACTGTGGTTTGCAGCCATTGGTCTCATGGTCTGGTCCATGGCAAAGCACACCTTTGATGCCGTTCAAGACATTCCGCAAGATAGCTTCGTTGGCATCAAGACAACAGCTGTTTGGCTTGGCACCAAAGGAAGCGCATACTGGGTTGGTTTCTGGTGGCTTATCTCAACCATCTTGTTTGCACTAGTGAACATCCCGGTTGCCATCGTGAACGCAGTGATCGCTGGTTACCTAACAATTTCGATCTTTAGAAAACCAGTTCCTGAAACAGGTCGAAAGCTCTACAGGCTTTCGATCGCCTTCCCGTACGTTGCAGGAACCGTTGCCGGAGTTCAGTTGGTAGCCGCCATGTTTATAGGTATCTATCCTTGAGCCCAAAATCTATTGTTGTGATTGGCGCGGGTATCAGCGGGCTGGCAACTGCAGCCCTGCTTGCAAAAGCAGGGCACCAAGTAAAAGTCATTGAAGGCGCCGACTGGATCGGTGGCAAGTCCAAAAGGATCATCGTTGATGGCCAAAGAATGGACACCGGACCTGCGCTGGTTACCTTTCCTGGGGTGTGGAAAGAGTTTCTTCGTCGCTATGACAACTTGGGTGATACTTCTATAAAAGCAGCTGAAGTAGCACCCATCGTGTTCGAGCCACTAGCTGAAGTGGGAGAGTACTTCTACAAGGGGGATAAGTGCTTGCTTCCTGTTGAACCAGGCAACAAATGGCACGAGAGCTGGAACCGCTTCGAAGCCATTCACGGCAAGCTCGATAAAGAGATAACCACCCTGCTTACCAACACTTCGATGAGCCCAAAGGCCATTCCGGCAGTTTGCAAGCTAGTTTCCAACTACGGCCTAAGGCTCACAACCAAAAGCTACTTAGATGGTTTGAAGTGGTTGCCGGAAGGACTCAAAGAAGTCATTTCAATCCACACATTGAATGCCGGTGTTGCCCCAGAAAGCACCTTGGCGTTGTTTGCAACAATGCCCGCCGTGATGGCAACCCAGCAGGTGCTTGTTCCAGTGGGTGGCGTAAACGAGATTCCGCTGACTTTGGAAAAGCTAGCTCGTCACGCTGGGGCCGAGATTATCTTGAACCAAAAAGTGGTTTCCATCTCTAATAAAGAGGTAAAAACTAGCTCCTCTAGTTACCAAGCCGATATTGTGATTTCCAGTCTGGATGCCAAAGTTACAGACCGCTTGCTTGGCAAGAAACCTAAGGAAGCTAACCGCAAGATGTCTTGCTCGGGGGTAGCGATCTATGCGGTTTTAGAACAAGACCTGCCACAAGACACTAAGACCCACTCGGTGATTATGCCCGATGACCCGGCAGCACTGCATAAATCTCTTGGAAATAAGGAGCTGCCAGAGCAGTCCATGGTGTTTGTGAACTATTACAAAGCAGGTCATATCTATCCCAACAAGAAGTCAACGGTTGCCGTTTTGATTACCGCTCCCGCTGATGGCAAACACTATGGAATAGACAGTGATTTCGCTAAGCGCGAGCTTGAGCGAGTAAGCCAAGTCATGGGCCTACCTAAGAACATAAAAGAATACTTTGGTGAATTCCAGATTCTTGACCCGGAGTATTTCTCTGGTTGGGGAGCTACCGGGGGAGCGCTCTATGGAGAGGCTAGAAAGATATGGCAGTCCGGGCCACTCCACCAGCCCAAACATTCATCATTTCTTCGTCCATGGCTCTGGCGGGTTGGAGCATCAACTCACCCAGGCGGAGGGATACCTGCCGTACTTGGTGGATCGCTGATTGCTACCGAGAAGCTACTTAGGCGACTAGGAAATCAGGATCAAAACAATAGTGATTCGTCGCTAATTCCGATGCTAGCTACCGACGCTGATTGATACGGCTACTTCCGAGCCAACTTCTAGTTCTTCAGCAAACCGCACCGCGTTTTTGATGGGTAAATAGTAAAGACCATCCTTGGGGATGAGTGCAGTAGAGAATTCCGTCTTTCCGATCTTCCCAATCACTGGAATCACACCCCAGCCATAAGTTAGCTGGGCAGCCATAGCTTTAATCTTTTTACTTGGCACCTCAGGCACTGGAACAAAGAAAAAAGGTGAAGGTCCCCGCCACTCGATCATGGCGCCCTTGAACTTAGTAACCACTAGCTCTTTGGGAAGCTCATGATGGCAGCGTTTAGTATGGCAATCAAATAGATGCTGCTAACTATCCAAGGCCCAACGCCCTCAGAAATACTGGAAATTGGAACGCGCTTAGACATGTGAAATACGTTTATGGCTAGGTGGGGAGCAAAGACTAGCCAAGCCAATGCCATAGCAATCGGCATAGCTCCAAGAGCCGGAATTGAGAAAACCGGAATGGTGATTACTAGCACAAGCCAAGCAGAGGCGATGTAATAGTCGTTGGCGGTTCTTAGTTTTAGCTTCCATGGAGCGCCATAGGTTTTGTAAGCAACGCCGGCGTGGAATGCAATCCAGACAAAAGAAACCAGGAAAAACACCCTCGGGACAATATCTAGCGCCATAAGTCCGCCCGCCTGACCATGCTCCATGTGATAGGCGTAGTGCACAAAAATATATCCGAAGGCCATCGGCCAAGCCAACAATCGATTTAGATTTATGAGCGCAGTTGGCTTGCCCTTAATCCCAAGACCCACCAGCAAAGAAAGCAAAATCGCACCCAAGATCCCCAGCACCACCACTTCTTCAGTGAGGTTGGTATGTGAGGAGGCTGGCTCGCCTAAGGAGTATCCCCAACCTCCAAAAGCTATGGCTAGTGCAACTAGAGCAA
>JBIIAT010000024.1:0-10402 GCA_044239775.1 Rhodoluna sp.
ACTTCATTTGGCAAGCCAAATAAAGCCAAGAGGTTCTTGGCATCGACATTGTGCACGCTGTTGAGTTCTCAAGGATCGGATGCGCTTGGGAATTTCTAACTAAAGAAATCTCCAGGGCTTCTATCCAGATTCATCAGATTCTAAAGACGCAAAAACTCCAAAAAGTTTTTACTACTTTTTCTTTGATGGACCTTCAATCTTAGAGCCGAAAACAGGGGACAAAAAACCCCTATTTCGGTTTAGATTGGCTGTACTTGAGCCGGTTTTCTATGCAGAAATCCAAGCTTTGGGCAACCTCACAAGATTACGCTGTTGACTGGCCTAATGTCAAATCAAATCCGCTAGAAATTAGGGTTTTTGAGGGTGTTTACTAACCCAAAAAAATGGCGGCAAGGGTCTTTTTTCCACGCCTCAAAACCGCGATGTTTCCATGCAGCATTTGATCTAATCCCTGGGTTTCGTCGAGCACTTTTTCGTTGTTGAGGTAAACCCCACCCTCGCGGATTGCCCTTCTAGCCGCCGAAACACTGGCCTCCAGCCCGCAATCCACCAGCAACTGAGCAATTGAGGACCCCAAGGGAGCTGTAACGCTGGGTAACTCGGCCAGCGCCGAGCGAAGATCTGCCTCCGAGAGGTCCTTGAGATCTGCCTGGCCGAACAGGGCCTTGGAGGCCTCAATAGCTGCCTCGGCTGCCTGACTCGAATGAACGGTTCTGGTCACCTCTAGAGCCAGGGTCCGCTGGGCTTCGCGAAGGTGCGGTTCACTTTCGACCTTCTTGGCAAGCTCATTAATTTCCTGCTTGGTTAGAAATGTGAAAACTTTGAGGCGGTCAATCACATCTGCGTCTTCCACATTTAGCCAGAACTGATAAAACGCGTAGGGACTAGTCATGGACTCGTCCAGCCACACCGCGTTACCCTCGGACTTGCCAAACTTTTTACCGTCGGAATTTGTGATGAGTGGTGTAGCAAGAAGGTGTGCGCTCTTGCCAGTTACCTTATGAATCAAGTCAGATCCTGAAGTTAGGTTCCCCCACTGATCCGAGCCACCGATTTGCATAGTGCAGCCATGGCGCTGAAACAGCTCAAGAAAGTCGTAGCCCTGCAGGATTTGGTAGCTGAACTCGGTGTAGCTAATGCCATGTTCGGAATTCAACCTGGCACTAACCGCATCTTTTGCAAGCATCTTTCCAACCCGGAAGTGCTTTCCAATTTCGCGAAGAAAATCAATAGCGCTAAGAGATTGAGTCCAGTCCATGTTGTTCACCAGGCTTGCAGAATTCGAGCCTTCAAACTCCAGAAACTTCGAAGCCTGTTTGGAAAGTTTCTCTACCCAGGAATTGACTGTGTCTTTGTCGTTTAGAACTCGTTCAGCGGTTGGGCGAGGATCCCCCACCAATCCAGTAGACCCGCCGATTAGAACTATTGGCTTGTGACCTGCAAGCTGCAGTCTTCGCATCATTAGAAGCTGCACCAAGTTTCCAAGGTGCAAGCTAGCAGCTGTTGGGTCAAAGCCAATGTAAAAAGTCAATGAAGAACTGTTCAGGTTCTTGGAAAGCTCAGCTTCGTCAGTGGACTGCGAAATCAGCCCCCGCCACTTAAGTTCTTCCCAGATTCCAGCGAAGGATTTATCGTTGGATTGATTCGACAAGGTCATGAGTTTTTCAACCAACTTCTTTTTAATTCTGCAATTTGCTCAAGAACACGAGGTAGCGATGTACCCCCGGCTCCCGAGCGGGACTTGATTGAACCAGAAACAGATAGTACTTCTCTCAAGTCTCCAGTAAGCGACTTGGAAATTTTGGCAAGTTCGGCATCTGGCACCTGATGAAGCTCAAGATTGTTGGCCTCGCAGTAGGAAACTAGCTTTCCGGTGATTTCGTGAGCCTCGCGGAAGGGAACCTGCTTTTTTACTAGCCACTCCGCAACATCAGTTGCCAGCGAGAATCCCGACGAAGAGAGCCGCTCCATCCGGTCCAGATCAAATTTCATGGTGGCTACCATTCCACTAAATGCAGGAAGTAATAGTGCCAAGGTGTCGATGGAATCGAACACTGGCTCTTTGTCTTCTTGCAAGTCCCTGTTGTAAGCCAAAGGAAGAGCCTTGAAGGTTGCCAGTAAGCCAGTGAGGTTTCCAATCAACCTTCCAGACTTGCCTCTGGCAAGTTCGGCAACATCAGGGTTCTTCTTTTGCGGCATAATCGAAGAGCCAGTGGAGTAAGCGTCATCTAGTTTGACGTAACCAAACTCTTCGGTGGCCCAAATAATGATTTCTTCAGCAAAACGAGAAAGGTTTATTGAAATCATCGACAAGATAAAAGCAAACTCTGCAACTAGGTCTCTCGAGGAAGTACCGTCGATCGAGTTTTGCGTTGTGCCGGCAAAGCCAAGTTCGGTTGCAACTAGCTGAGGATCTAACCCCAGACTCGAGCCAGCTAGAGCCCCTGCGCCGTAAGGAGACAAATTAGCTCGCGAGCGCCACTGCCGTAACCTTTCTAGGTCTCTAGTAAGAGGCCAAGCGTGCGCCAACAAATGGTGTGAAAGTAAAACTGGCTGCGCGTGCTGCATGTGAGTTCTGCCTGGAATAGAAGATCCAAGGTGCTCTTCAGCTCTTGCCACCACCACAGCAATCAGTTCAGTTACTAGCTGTTCGATGACGGTAGATTCTGATAACAAATACATGCGTATCAAAGTGGCTATTTGATCGTTTCTGGATCTTCCAGCACGAAGCTTTCCACCTAGCTCTGCTCCGGCAATCTCAATTACTCCTCGCTCAAGTGCCGAATGCACATCTTCGTCTTGGGGTTTAGGGGTAAAGCTTCCAGATTCAACTCTTTCAAGTAGTTGATTTAGCACCTTGGTTAAGCGCTCCGCTTCATCGTTGTTTAGATAGCCGGCAGAAAACAGCGCCTTGGCGTGAGCCTTGGATCCGGCGATATCAAAAGAGGCCAAGCGCCAATCAAAATGAGTTGACCTACCAAGAGCCGCGGCCGATTCAGCCTGACTGCCATTGAATCGTCCGCCCCAAAGCGAACCTGGGCTATTCTCATTTGCCATTGGCACGCCTCGCCGAAATCTTGCTCGGAAGTGACCAAAGCTCAATAAAGCCCTTGGCTAGTGACTGGTCGAAGCTATCTCCCGTGTCATAGGTAGCCAGGTTGAAATCATAAAGACTTTGCTCAGAACGGCGCCCGGTCACTACTGCCCTGCCGCCGGCAAGTTTGAGGCGAACCTCACCGGATACGTAGCGCTGGGTGTGATCAATAAAGACATCGAGCGAGCGCTTCAAATCCGAAAACCAGAGGCCTTCGTAAACCATGGTGGCCCACTTGTCTTCAATGCCCTTCTTGAAGCGATTCACATCGCGCTCAAGAGTTAGGTTCTCGAGTTCCTCGTGAGCCTGAATCAAAGCAATGGCTGCGGGCGCCTCGTATATCTCACGGGACTTGATACCGACTAGGCGATCTTCGACAATATCGATTCTTCCAATTCCGTGGTGGCCAGCAAGCTCATTCATCTTCTTGACCATGGCAATCGGTGTGTATCGAACACCATCAATTTCAACCGGGATTCCCTCATCAAACTTGATGATTACCTCAGTTGGGTCCCTTTGAACATCTGGGTCTTGGGTGTAGGTATAGATGTCCGCAATGGGTGCATTCCAAGGGTCTTCTAGTAATCCGGTCTCAACGGCTCGGCCCCAAACGTTTTGATCTACTGAGTAGGGGCTTTTTTTGGATTGTTCGATCGGCAAATTGTGCTTGGCTGCATACTCAATTGCCTTGTCCCTCGTTAGAGCTAAGTCACGATTTGGGGCGATTGAGACAAGCTCTGGAGCCAATGCTGCAACAGATGCTTCAAAGCGAACCTGATCATTACCCTTACCGGTGCAGCCGTGGGCCACGGTGTCTGCTCCAAGCTCGTGAGCTGTTTTGGCAAGATACTTTGCGATCAAAGGCCGAGAAATTGCGGAAACCAGCGGGTATCGCTTTTGGTATAAAGCGTTGGCTTTCAAGGTGGGCATTATGTAGTCGCTGGCAAACTCTTCTTGGGCATCAATCACAACGGACTCGACGGCACCGCAATCTAAGGCGCGCTGTCTAATGACATCCATGTCTTCGCCACCTTGACCAACGTCAACGGCCATGGCAACTACCTCTTTACCAGTGGCATCTTTCAGCCAACCGATGCCAACCGAGGTGTCGAGACCGCCCGAGTAAGCCAGAACCACGCGTTCGGCCATTTTTCTCCTACAAACTCAAGTGTTTCCCCAAACCGGGGGAATCTAGTTCAATCTTAGGCTTTGGCTCGTTGCGCCAGCCAAACCATAAGCGCCTTTTGGGCGTGCAGCCTGTTTTCGGCTTGATCCCAAACAACTGACTGGGGCCCCTCGATCACTTCATCAGTGATTTCCAGACCGCGATAAGCAGGTAGGCAGTGAAGCACGATGGCCGATGGTTTTGCTATTGCTAGCAATTCAGCGTCTAGTCGGAAGCCTGCAAAAGCTTTGATCTTCTCAGCCTTTTGATCCTGCTGACCCATCGACACCCAGGAATCGGTTGCCACGACATCGCAGTCGACCAAAGCCAATTTTGGATCGGTATAACAATCCACTGATCCGCCGGTCGAGACAGCAATCTGTTTTGCCTTTTCCAAAACCTTGGCACTTGGTTGATACATCGCAGGTCCGGCTATCCGAATCTTCATTCCAGCAGTTGCACCAGCAAGCAAGTAAGAGTGGGCCATGTTGTTTGATGCGTCACCTATGTAGCTAAGAACTTTTCCTTGCAGGCTACCTAGTTTTTCCCGAACGGTCATTAGATCCGCAAGTAGCTGACAGGGGTGAAACTCGTCACTCAGGCTATTGATCACCGGAACCTTTGAATTCTGCGCCATCTCAGCAAGTCCACTCTGGGCAAAAGTTCGCCAAACAATCATCGACACTTGGCGATCAAGAACACGTGCGGTATCTGCCACTGGTTCATTAGATGCTAGCTGAGTGGTTGCAGAGTCAATAACTAATGGCGCTCCCCCAAGCTCTGTCACTCCAACCGAGAACGAAACTCTGGTTCTAGTTGATGGCTTGTCAAAAATCAAAGCAACAGTTTGCGGTCCAGCAAAAACTTTCGAACTGAATCGATCTGACTTGAGTGAAACTGCCAGATCTAGAATTTCCACTTGCTCAGCAGAGCTTAGGTCATCATCGCGAAGAAAGTGTCTGACCATGAATTCAATCCTTTACTTTTTCCGAAACGCACAAAACGAAACTGGCTAGGCCCTAATTTCAGCCTTGAATCTCTTGCTCGCAAGAGCAACTGCCCTGTCTCTAGCCTCAGACGCTTCTACCTGAGTGAGGGTTCTATCCATTGCTCTAAAGCGAAGTGCAAAGGTGAGGGACTTTGAGTTTTCGCCGATATTGCTACCGCGGTAGTCGTCTGTGAGTGAGATATCTTCTAATAGCTCGCCGCAACCTTCTCGAACAGTGTTCATAAGTTCCTGAGCTGGAACATCAAGCCTTACAACCAAAGACAGGTCTTGGGTTAAGGCGGGCAATGTGCCAATTGGCTTTGCAACAACCGATTCTGGAGCAGCATCCAAAAGCGCGTCCAAATCAATTTCGAAAACCCCAACTGTTCTTGGCAAATCGGCTTGCTTGGTGATCGCTGGGGCAATTTCCCCAACAAACCCAACAACCGTTGTTCCTACTAGTAGCTCTGCAGATCTTCCAGGGTGATACCCAGTTGGTTCGGCCTGCTTGATATCAAACGAAACGCCAATTGCCTGGCCAACAAGTTTTGCCGCGTAAAGAGCGTCCTGGACACCAAAGCGAACTAGCTTCTGGCCAGGCTGAGCGTCACTTCTGTTACCAAGGAAGATTCCAGCCAGGTGCTTGGGCTGCAATGGAATGCTCGCGTTCAACGCCTTTATGTCGGCATCACTTGGACGAGAGGAAGTATCTGGGAAAGAAACCTTTGTTTGTTTTACGGATTTGAAAACAGATCCTTGCTCAACTAGCGCCAAGTCGGTAAAACCGCGAGAGAGATTTCTCTTTGCGGTTTCAATTAGACCCGGAATTAATGACAGCCTGAGCTGCCCTGCCTCTTCTTGAATTGGGTTCGCGAGCGTTACCGCCTGCTTGGCATCGTGGAACCAGCCATTTTGTTCTGCGGAAACAAACGGGTAACTAAGAACTTCAACATAGCCTGCTGTTGCTAGGGCATCTAGCGCGCCAGATCTAAACTGCTGGCCTCTCAATAGTCCACGCCCCGGAGGAGCAATTGGCAATCTGGTTGGAATTCTGTCGTAGCCCAAGATTCGTGCGATTTCTTCAACGAGATCTGTCTTGTCGACAAGGTCTGGTCGCCAACTAGGAGGTGTCACTTTCAAGCCCAAGGGGTCTTTGGCTGTTACCGCTCCAATGTCTGAAAGCACCTTGTTGATTTCATCATCGCTGTAATCAACTCCGACCAGCGAAGAAGCAAAACCTTTTGGTAGCAAGATCTCTGGTTGCTTGGTTACTTCAGTAAATGTCGCACCTAGTTTTCCAGCGCTGGCTCCAGCTAGCTGCTCCAGAAGTTGCACCACTCGAGCCGCTGCATACTCACCAACTTTCGGGTCCACACCGCGTTCGTACCGCTTGGATGCCTCAGAAAACAACTTGTGTCTTCGAGCAGAGCGAGCAACCGTTACCGAATCGAAGTGGGCCGCCTCAATCAATATGTTCTTGGTTGAATCAGAAACCTCAGTTGAGAATCCGCCCATAACTCCAGCTAGTCCGATTGGACCAGAATCATCGGTGATAAGTAGGTCTTCTTCGTGCAATTTCCGCACTTGCCCATCAAGAGTCTTCAGTGATTCACCCTTGGTTGCGCGGCGGACAACCAAGCCACCCTTAATCGTGTCTAGATCATATGCGTGAACTGGTTGACCAAGCTCGAGCATTACGTAGTTTGTTATATCCACCGCAAGCGAAATGGAGCGAACCCCCGCTAGCTTAAGTCTTGAGCGCATCCAGGTAGGAGTTGGCTTTGTGGCATCGACATTTGTTGCAGTGCGAAGAACAAAACTCTGAGAGGTTTTTCTACCTCTAATTGGGGCCGCATCGGTTATCTTCAATCCGAAACCCTCGCCCTTGACTAGCGGCGCAAGCGTAATTGGGTCTTTGTAAGAGGTTCCCGTGGCATGTGAATACTCTCTGGCAATTCCGCGAATCGAGAGGCAATAACCCCGGTCTGGCAAAACGTTTACCTCAGCTGCGGTGTCGGCCAATTCCAACAATTGGATTGCGTCAGTTCCAACTTCTGGATCAAGGCCAATAGACGCAAGTCTTAGGATTCCATCGTGATCATCGCTTAGCCCAAGCTCTCTGCCCGATGCGATCATGCCATCGCTTGTGTGGCCATAGGTGCTACGGGCTGAAATCTCAAAGTTGTTTGGCAGCACCGCCCCTGGCAAGCTGACAACAACTTTGTCTCCGGCTTCGAAGTTTGAAGCTCCACAAACAATTCCCCGAACATCCGCGCCACCATCGGCTGCCTTCTTGCCCTTCGGCGCAACTCTTACCTGGCACCAGCGAATGGTTTTGCCGTTAGATTGTGGCTCGTCAACGAACTCAAGCACTTCGCCAACAACGATTGGCCCGGAAAGATCAAAGCTGTGGACGCCTTCTTCTTCAAGACCGACTTTTACCAAAGCTTCCATTACTGACTCTGCAGTTGATCCCTTTGGTAAAGAGGCGTATTCACCAATCCAACTAAGGGGCGCTCTCATTAGAGCACCATCCCAAACTGCTTAGAAAAACGAATGTCGCCTTCAACCATGTCGTGCATGTCGGTAACTTCGTTTCTAAACATTAAGGTGCGCTCGACTCCCATTCCGAATGCAAAACCTGAGTAAACCTCCGGATCAATTCCACTGGCACGCAAAACGTTTGGATTTACCATTCCGCAGCCGCCCCACTCAACCCAGCGAGCGCCACCTTTAGCACCGGGGTGCCAAACGTCTAACTCGGCCGATGGTTCGGTGAATGGGAAAAATGAAGGACGCAATCTTATTTTTGCTTCTTCACCAAACATGATGCGAGCGAAGTGCTCCAGTGTTCCTCGAAGATCGGCCATGCTCAAACCCTTGTCGATGGCCAAACCTTCGACTTGGTGAAACACCGGTGTGTGAGTGGCATCAAGTTCGTCAGTTCTGAATACTCTTCCAGGGCACAGCACAAAAATAGGCGGCTCGCGATCTAGCATCGAGCGCACCTGAACCGGTGAGGTGTGGGTGCGAAGAACCAGCTTTTGATCCAGCGGCTCAACAAAGAAGGTGTCCTGCATGGCGCGGGCTGGGTGGTCGGCATCGAAATTCAAAGCATCGAAGTTGAACCACTCGCTTTCAAGCTCTGGGCCTTCGGCGATTTCCCAACCCATGCCAACAAAGACGGAGGAAATCTTTTCTTGCAGCAGGCTAAGTGGATGTCTGGCGCCAAGGCGAGCTGGGCTTGCTAGGGCAGTTACGTCCAGAAACTCCCCCGCTAGCTGCAGCTTTTCTTCCTTTAGTGAAAGCGCGCTTTCGCGCTTTTCGAAAGCTTCGGCGACTTGGGCCCTGGCCGATCCAACTAGTTTTCCGGCCTCTGCCTTTTGTTCAGCCGGCAATTTTCCTAGCCTGGCGCTAAGGCCTGCAAGAGCAGAACTGTCCCCAGAGACTGCGGCACGTACCTTTTTCAGGTCTGCCATGGAATTGGCTCCAGCTATTTGATCGAGGGCGTTTTTGGTGGCAGATTGAACCTCTGCCGCGGAAATTGCCTCTGTGCTTGCCATAAACAATAAGTGTAGCGATTAGCCATTCTGAGCAAAGGCCGACGCGTATAGGCAAACGCTGGCCGCTGTTGCAAGATTTAGTGACTCGGCAGCACCATAAATAGGTACCTGAACCAAGGTGTCAGCAAGAGCTGATACCTCTGGCTCTAGACCCCAAGCTTCGTTGCCGAATAGCCAAACGGTTGGCTGGGCCAAGGATTCTGAATCGAGACTTGCAAGAGTCGATCCATTAATGTCGGCTGCCAATACCTGTAGCCCTGCTTGCTTGAGCGAATCGATTGATTGCTCGATGTCTGCTTCAACAACAAACGGAAGATGAAACATCGAACCGGTTGTTGATCTAACAACCTTGGGGTTATAGATATCTACGCTTCCCTTGCTAAAAACAACTGCATCCGCGCCAGCAGCGTCGGCTGCACGCAAGACTGTGCCCGCATTTCCTGGATCACGGATCTGAGCAAGAAAAGCAATTAGCTTTGGCTTGGCTGCTAAGACATCCTCGAGGGATACGTGGAACTGCTGACACACAGCAACAACACCTTGTGGGGTTGTGGTGTCACTTAGCGCCTTTAGGGCAGAATCCGAAACAATCGTCAGGGTCACTCTGGACTGTTCGGCACGCGAAATCAGGTCAGGGTATTTTTCTTGAAATGTTTCAGTCGCAAAGATTTTTTCAATCAACTTGGGTCTTTGAAGGGCTTCTTTTAGGCCCTGTGGTCCCTCAAGAAGAAAGAGCCCGGTTTCTAACCGGGACTCCTTCTTGGTCAGTTTTGCGACCCCTTTTATTTCCGCTGCCGAAGGGTCTTGAGTCACTTTGGGCTAGCTCGCCTTTGGTGCTGAGGTGTCTTTTGGAAGTGCTGCTTTTGCAGTTGCAACCAAGGACGCGAAAGTCCCTGGTTCGTTAACCGCGAGGTCAGCCAAAATTCTCCGGTCAACTAGCACACCAGCAAGACCTAAACCCTGGATGAAACGGTTGTAAGTCATTCCGTTTGCACGAGATGCAGCATTGATTCGCTGAATCCACAGCCTGCGGAAATCACCCTTGCGTGCTCTACGGTCATTGAATGCATAGACCAGCGAGTGCAGCATCTGCTGCTTTGCCATACGGTAAAGCCTGGAACGCTGTCCGCGGTAACCCTTTGCGCGCTCTAGAACAACGCGACGCTTCTTCAGCGAGTTGACTGCGCCTTTTACTCTTGCCATTTTCTAACTCCTAAAAAAATTTGGGCCGGTTACTTACCGAGCTGCTTCTTGATGGTCTTGAAGTCGGCAGCCGAAACTACCTGGTCAGCGTTCAATCGACGCTTGCGTCTAGATGACATGTGCTCAAGGTTGTGGCGCATGTTGATCTGCTGCTTCATGAGCTTGCCACTACCGGTAAAGCGAAAACGCTTCTTAGCACCCGAATGGGTCTTCTGCTTTGGCATTTACTTCTCTCCTGTTTCTATAGCAGCCTCTAGGACTACTTCCTCGGTTGATACCGCTTTGGCTTCAGCTTTTGCAGCCTTGTCCGCAGCTTTCTTGGCGTCTGCCTTAGCTTCCGCTTTGTTTCTAAGTGGACCAATTACCATCACCATGCTTCGGCCGTCAAT
>JBIIAT010000003.1:0-110229 GCA_044239775.1 Rhodoluna sp.
TCTCTCCAAAAGCACCAGTATCGCTTTGGCAATATCGTTTTCCGAGACGGTCACTACTTTGTCTATGTACTTCTTGATTAGCTCAAAAGGAATTCGGCCCGGTTTGGAAACAGCAATTCCATCGGCAATTGTTGGAGTGGTCTTTATCTCGGTAGCCTTTCCGGCCCGAAGGGATACCGGGTAGGCGGCAGAGTGCTCTGACTGGACTCCAATGACCCGAATTTTTCTACCCACAGCAGCAGCGGCTAGCTTGGCAGATACTGCAACACCCGCTGCTAATCCTCCGCCTCCGATTGCAACAACAATGGTTGAGGTGTCTGGGTGCTGTTGCATTATTTCTAAACCAACAGTTCCCTGCCCCACCACAACATCCATGTGATCAAAGGGTGGAATAAAAATAGCACCAGACTCTTTGGCTTCTTCCTGAGAAGCCCTTAGGCAATCGGCAAATGTCGCACCAGACTGCACAACCTTAGCTCCATAGTTTCTTGTTGCTTCCACTTTTGGTAGTGAGGCACCAATGGGCATGTGAACAGTTGCCTTGATGCCAAGCTTTTTTGCTGCCAACGCAACACCCTGAGAGTGGTTTCCGGCTGATGCCGCAATGACACCTTGCTTCCGCTCTGCAGCGGTTAGCTTGCTCATTCGATTAAAGGCACCTCGGACTTTATAAGCTCCGGTTCTTTGTAAGTTCTCACACTTGAGAAAAACTTCTTGGCCAACCAGCTCAGACAAAAAATTTGAATGAAGCGTTGGGGTCTCTATCGCTACCTGTCGAACGTTTGCAAGAGCGCTTTCAAAATCGGCAAGCTGAGGCACTACCACGGGGGTTGATCCAGTCATGCGGGCCTTTCAGAGAATTTACCTAAGTCCCAAGTTTAGTTAGATTCGGAACTAGAACTTAGTGCCGATTGCCTGAATACGCTCAATTCTCTTGGGAATTGGCGGATGGGTCGAGAACAGTCTTTCTGTAAAGCCTGGCTTGATTGGGTCGTTTAGAAACATGTGAGCCATCGAGGCGCTCACTTTTTTCATCGGACGACCATATTCACCGAGTTTCTGCAAGGCGCTAGCCAATCCTTCTGGGTACCTGGTTATCTCAACACCTGTTGCATCAGCTAGGAATTCTCTCTGCCGCGACACCGCAGCGCTCACAATCGGTCCGATAAACCAAGCAATGACGCTGGCAATCACTCCAATCAACAAGAACACAGCACCTGCGCCATCTCGGGATTTGTTGCCTCCAGCAAAAAAGGCAGCCCTGATGGCAAAGTCAGCCAGGATTCCGATGGCGCTTACTAAGCCAAAAACTATTGTCGAAACCCGGATGTCGTAGTTCTTGATGTGGGCAAGCTCATGAGCCATAACACCCTCGAGTTCGTTATCGTCCATGATCACAAGCAAACCCGTGGTGGCAGCAACTATAGCGTGCTCCGGATCCCGACCGGTGGCAAAAGCATTTGGGGCTGGGTCGTTGATGATATAAACCTTGGGCATTGGAATGCCCTCAGCAATCGATAGATTTTCCACAATGCGCCACAGCCTAGGATTGTCAGACTTTTGTATTTCAACAGCACCGGTCATACCAATGGCTATTTTTCCGGACATGTAATACTGAAAAATTGTGTAGATCAAAACAAAGCCAACTATAAATAGTGCCGATGAGCCGTTTCCTGAGGCAGTTCCCCACCAGATTGAAAGTGCACTCAGTAGGACAACGAACAAGCCAATAATTATTATGGTGTTTCGTTTGTTGGCAGCTATAGCTGAGTACATTTTTGTTTTCTCTTAAGTTTTAGAAGCTAGCCTTTGGTGGTTCAGCGATGCTTGCAGCATCCGCCACCTCAAAGAACTCTCGAGCTGGGAATCCTAAACTCTTTGCGAAGAAGTTTTGTGGGAACTGAAGCACCTTGGTGTTTAGTTCTCTGACGCCACCGTTGTAGAAACGCCTAGAAGCCATGATCTTGTCCTCGGTGTCAGTTAGTTCAGCCTGGAGTTGTAAAAAGTTTTGGCTTGCTTGCAGTTGGGGATATGCTTCTGCAACGGCAAATAAGGACTTAAGTGCACCTTGAAGCATGTTCTCTGCAGCGGCTGCCTGCTCCGGGTGCGAAAGCGCTTCAGGAGATACGGTTGCGGCACGAGCTCTTGTTACATCATCGAAAACCTTGCCTTCGTAAGCCGCGTAACCTTTTACAGTCTCGATCAAGTTTGGAATCAAATCTGCTCTGCGTTTTAGTTGAACGGTTATGTCAGACCAGGCCTCGTCTACTCGAACATTGAGTGCTACCAAGGAGTTGTAGGTAGACCATAGCCAGATTCCTACAAGCAGAACTAAGCCAACTAGTACCAAAAGAGCGATTTCCACGAGTATTCCAATCATTCAAAAAGAGGTGTTGTAAGAATGTTAGGCCAGAACGCGTGCTTTTTGGGCTTGGGCTTGATTCTCACAGAAAACTAGGAGGTGTGCCCCCGATGGGACTCGAACCCATACTGTGACGATTTTAAGTCGTCTGCCTCTGCCATTGGGCTACGGGGGCCTAAAACTAAAGTGGCTCTAGTTCTTTGGTCTAGAGGCCCAGGTTTCGAAGGCTAATCGTGGATCTTTCGTGGACTCAATTGAGACAACATCTCGCCGAAGCAAGAAGTTAGCAATCCAACCACCTAGAACTCGGAACTTTCTTTCCCACATCGGCATTGCCAATACGTGGTAACCGCGATGCATGAACCAAGCCAGTAGGCCAGTCACTGCAATCTTCCTGTATTGGAAAACTCCAACCCCGATGCCAAGTCCAGCGACCGCACCCATGTTCTTGTGGAAGTAAGGCTTGATACCCTCTCCGCGCAAACTTGCTACCAAGTTCTTTGCGAGGAGCTTTCCCTGCCTAACTGCATGCTGGGCATTTGGAACGCAGTAGCCGCCCACACCGTCACCAGATAGATCTGGTACTGCAGAGTTATCTCCGGCTGTCCATGCGCCGTCAATGATATTCTCACCTTCAACAATTCGAAGTGAGGAGTCTGCAGTGACTCTTCCTCGCTCGTCTAGCGGGAGATCTGTGTTTTTTACGGCTGGATTTGCCATTACTCCAGCGGTCCAAACAATTATGTCCGCTGAAAGCTTCAGTCCGCTCGAGAGTTCGACGAGCCCATTTTCTGCAGATTGCAGCTGAGTGTCTAGGTGCACATGAGCATTACGATCTCTCAAATTTTTGACAACCCACTCACTTGTTTTCAGTGAGACCTCTGGCATTACTCGACTCATCGCTTCAACGAGGTGGAACTGAACTTCTTCAAACTTAATGTTTGGGTAGTAGCGAAGAAGGTAGGTAGCCAGCGAAAGCATTTCGGCGAAGGCTTCAATTCCCGCAAATCCCCCACCAACTACAACGAAAGTAAGAAGTTTCTGACGTTCCGGGCCAGCTGGCAAACCTGCCGCTCTATCAAAGTTTGTAAACAGTCGGTCTCTAACCTCAATCGCTTCTTCGATTGTTTTCATTCCAATTGCCAAGTCCGCAACGCCTGGAATCGGGAAAGTTCTAGATACCGCACCGGCGGTCACAACTATTTGATCGTATTCAAGCTCATAAGTTTCTAGGTTTGGGCTAGAGACCGTGACTTTCTTGTCCTGATGGTTTATGTAACTTACTTTTCCGCCAACAATGTTGGTGCGCTTGAGGTGTCTTCGATAAGAGACCAGTACGTGCCTCGGCTCAATGGACCCAGCTGCTACCTCGGGAAGAAAAGGCTGATAAGTCATGTATGGCAGAGGGTCAACTAGAGTCACCTCTGCTTCAGATTTACCAAGGTACTTTTCTAGCTTTTTGGCTGTATAGAAGCCGGCGTAACCTCCACCAACAATAAGAATTTTGGGCATTGAACTAATTTACTACTTTCGTTTTGATGGAGCTGGGCTTTGACTTCGAGGCCTGAAGGCAAAGTACAAGAAAATTGCTAGCAGCCCCAAACCAGCATAGCCAGCAACCGAGAGCCAGACATTGCCGTTGGCATACCAAGGCTCAGGCTGTATTAGCTCAAGCTCTGGAGCCGTAATTGGCGTCACAATCTCACCTGGGATAGCCTCATCGGGCTCGCTGGCCCGGTATAGCTCTATCCATTTACTTAGCGAGCCAAGGGGATTTTCTGAAACCTCAGGAATTTCTGCCAGTAGGGCTTTCTCTGCGTCAATAATTCCGTGCCCGTAGCTATTTGAGTAACCTTCAAAGCCAACTTTTCGTGCCGATTGAATAACGCGATTGACTACGTTAACTGCGTTCATTTCTGGATACGTCGATCGAATCATTGCAACCAACCCAGAAACAATAGGTGCGGCTGAACTAGTTCCCGACCAAAGCCGGTACTGGCCACCAGGGTACGCAGCAACTAGGTCCTCAGATGGTGCGGTGACTCCGATAGTGAATCCCTTGACCGAAGATAGCGCGGAAGGATTCAATTCTCTATCTACTCCGGCAACCGCAATCACCCCGGGAATTGAAGCCGGAGCTGATACCTGTTCAGTTCCATCAGCTAGGTTTCCAACGGCCGCAACAATCACTACATCATTTTCAAAAGCATACAAAAATGCTTCGTCCCAACTCTTCGGCCAGGAAACTGAGTTTCTCGTTAGGGAAAGATTGATTACTTTTGCGCCATTATCAACCGCCCAAATTATGCCTTCCGCAATTTGAGAATCAGTGTCCAGACCCGGAATGCCAAAAGCCATCGAGACTGATAGCAACTGCGCCTTTGGAGCGGTGCCGATTACGCCACTACTTTCATTTTCGAGAGCTCCACGACCAGCAAGAATTGATGCCACCATCGTCCCGTGATAGTTACTTGTTCCAACTAATGTGAGGCCGTCACTTGTCCCAAGACCGGACACGTCCGTTCCCCCAACTACTGATCCACGAAGGCTGGGGTGAGTTGCGTCAATTCCAGTGTCAATTACTGCGACCTTGACTCCCTCGCCTTGACTAGAGTCCCATGCTGACGTAAATCCAAACTGCTCTAGCCAGTATTGGCGATCTCGAATTGAATCCGCGCTTGCCGACTGAGACATAGAAAAGCTCAGCAAAGCAACAATCGCAGCGGTAACTATTTTGCGCATTCACACCTACTTGGTGACCAACTGCAAGCAGCTAGCGCCAAATCCCCTAGGGGGTTTACCCCAGGTCCTTTGGCCAGCGAATGCGCTACGAGCGAGTGGAGACATTTGACTCTTGTGGGCATTCCGCCCGCTGATATTCCTTCTATCTCAGCAACAAACCCCAAGCTTGCCCGATCTTCCAGGTAGCTCTCGTGTGCTTTTTGGTAGCTGGCTGCTAGTTCCGGTTCCTCAGATAATCGCTGCTGTAGCTCGGACATCAATCCATTAGCTTCCAAAGTAGAAATAGCTGCAGTAGCAGCCGGCAGCGTTAGATAGTAGACGGTTGGAAAAGGGGTTCCGTTTTCGAGTCTGGGTTCAGTTTTGACCACGATCGGATTTGAGCAAACGCACCTAGCTGCAATGGCGACAATCCCCCTTGCGGGTCTTCCAAGCTGAGCAGAAACGGAGTCAATGTCTTTTTGTAATACTTCAGTCAACTTCTGGCTCGGGTTCCTGGCTCGGCTGCTCAAGCCCTGCGCGCAAAGCAGATTCCAAGATTGATTCAACCCAACTGGCTTTGCTTGCTACAACTTCTTGACTGAAGCCACTGCCTCGGCGCTGCTCAGCAAGCATTGCACCCACCGAACCTGAAGTGTCTGAAACATCAATTCCCTCTGCGTCCATCACTAGAAAGCTAACCTCACCTGGCATTACAAAGTAAAGCCGATCTCTAGCTTGAGAGCGAACGTAAACTTCATCGTCCCATCGAAGACGTTCTTCTTTCATTCCTTCGAGCTCAGCCTCGGCTTGCTCAACAAGTGCTTGGTAATCAGCGATGTCTCGCCTTTGCTCGAACAGAAGTTGCAGGCTTGGGGCAAGAGTGAGAACACCAATCAGCATCACTGCGAGCATCGCTAACGTGTAGCTATTGAGACGGCTGGTAATTCTCATTTAGATTTCCTAGCGGAAGTTCTTGAAAGCTCTCGCTCCAGGGTAGTAAGCGGCATCAGCCAACTCCTCTTCAATTCGAAGCAGTTGGTTGTATTTGGCTACTCGCTCACTTCTTGCTGGAGCCCCAGTCTTGATTTGTCCAGCGTTGGTTGCAACGGCCAAATCGGCAATAAAAGTGTCTTCGGTCTCACCGGAGCGATGGGAAATGATTGCGGTCATATCATTTCGCTGGGCTAGGGCAACAGCGTCGAGGGTCTCTGTAAGAGTGCCGATTTGGTTTACTTTGACCAGAATGCTGTTAGCGGTTCCCTTATCTATACCCATTTGGAGTCTGGATGGGTTAGTTACAAACAGATCATCTCCCACTAGCTGAATCTTGGAGCCTAGGCGCTTAGTCATGGCTGCCCAGCCATCCCAGTCGTTTTCGTCCAGTGGGTCCTCGATGGAAACAAGCGGGAAGGCGGCTACTAGGCCTTCGTAGTAAGAAATCATCTCTTCGGCTGAATGAGCTTTGCCTTCGAAGTGATACTTACCGTCTTTGAAAAACTCGGTTGCCGCAACATCCAGTGCCATGGCTATGTCGGTTCCGACTTTGTAGCCGGCTTTTTCGATTGCCTCAGATATCAGCTCTAGTGCCGCACGGTTAGTTGGCAGGTCCGGTGCAAACCCTCCCTCGTCACCTAATCCAGTTGAAAGGTTCTTGGACTGAAGCAATATCTTGAGAGAGTGGTAAACCTCGGTGCCCCACCTAAGTGCTTCAGAAAATGTTGGAGCACCAATTGGAACAATCATGAATTCTTGGATGTCCACTGCGTTGTCTGCGTGGGCTCCACCGTTCAAGATGTTCATTAGCGGGACTGGAAGTGTGTGGGCGTTTGGTCCACCAAGATATCGATAAAGCGGTAATCCACTGCTATCTGCGGCAGCTTTTGCAACGGCAAGTGAAACACCCAAAATTGCGTTCGCACCCAAGTTTGATTTGGTTTCTGTTCCATCAAGAGAAATTAGTGCGTTGTCTACCAGCCTCTGATCTGTCGCGTCAAAATCTACAAGAGCCTCATCGATTTCTCCGATTACTCTAAGTACTGCCTTTTGTACGCCTTTGCCTGAGAACCTGGACTTGTCTCCGTCCCTGGACTCGTGGGCCTCGAAGGCGCCAGTCGATGCACCAGACGGAACGGCTGCCCGACCAAAGGAATCATCGTCTAGCAGAACCTCAACTTCAATGGTTGGGTTGCCTCTCGAGTCTAGAATTTCGCGAGCACCTATGGCTTCGATAAGTGACAAGGGGTTTCTCCTTAGTTGGATGGGGATCTAATTCCAAAGTTTTTATCAATTGCCGCCGTTGGCACAGTTCTAGTTTACTTTGACAGCCTCTAGGCTATGGGTTTGATTTGTAGGCCCTTGAAGCCTTCGGTGGGCTTATCAAGGGTCGCAAATGAAGAAAAACCCTGTAGCTTCAAGCTATCTAGCAAGGTATTGAGCTTCTTTGGCTTGGGCTCGAGCCTCACAAGATAACCCGCAGCAATTGCTTGAGCTTGAGTAGTTAGCGCGTGCTGCCGATCTGACTGGTCAAACACCAGAACTAAACTCTTGGTTTCTAACGCCGGAACTTCAACTAGGTCTGCGACTCTTTCAAAGCCCAACGAGATTCCAACAGCAGGCACGTCTTCGCCTAGCCACTTACCCACCAGTCCGTCGTACCGACCACCGCCACCGATTGAACTTCCAGATTCTGGGTGCTCGATCTCAAAAATGATTCCGGTGTAGTAGCCCATTCCTCTAACCAATGTTGGATCAAAGCGCAGCTTTCCAGGGTGCGCTAGCGCGAGAGAGGAAAAAACATCAGCTAGCTGGTTGGGCGGCGACTGATCACTTGCCATTCCTGAAAGCCAAGTTTTTGCTTTGGAGGCAACCGAGTCATCGAATCTTTCCTGTAGTTCTAGGCAAACACCTTCGATGCCAATCTTGTCTAGCTTGTCTATTGTTATCATTGCACGCTGTTGGTCTTTTAGGGAAACTCCAAGATCTTCAATTGATTTGGAAAGAAGCTCGCGATGATTTACTCGAATGGTTACGGTTGAGAGTCCGAGGCTGGCAAGAGCGTGCAAGCTAGCATTTAGTATTTCTATTTCGGCTAACGAGGAGTTGTCTCCAATGATGTCAATGTCGCATTGAATGAACTGTCGGTAGCGACCTTTCTGTGGACGCTCAGCTCGCCAGACCGGACCGGTTTGTATCGCCTTTAACACCTTCGGGAGCTTGGATTGATTGGTTGCATAAAACCTGGTTAGTGGAACCGTAAGGTCATATCTCAATCCAAGGTCGGAAAGCTGATCTTCACTTTTCCCGAGCGCTTGTTCTAGCTCCTCACCACGCTTTAGGACTCGAAAAGCCAGGCTCTCGTTTTCGCCACCGTCACTACTGGTTAGCCGATCTATGTTCTCAAGTGCCGGAGTTTCGATTTCCTGAAAACCAAACGATCGGTAGCTAGCTAGTATCTTCCCGAGCAGGTAGTCCCTGGTGGATTTCTCGACAGGCAAAAAATCACGCATGCCGCGTGGGGGGTTGATTTGCTGCACCATGATTCCAGTCTGGCAGACAAGAGCAAGAAACTTAGGTTAGCGAGCTGGTGCTTTAGAACTACTTTCCGATAATTCCAGCATCAAAATCATCACTTAGTTCGAACTGTCGAATCTCAACTTCCAGTTCTCTGACGCTTCCACGCAATGCGCGTTCGGCGTCAAGCCCTTTTGACTTGGCGGCCAAAACAAGGGCTAGAAGCAATGCACCCAATTGATCCTCGTCACCTATGTCTATGGGTGAAGGCTCGTCTTTCCCCAAGACACCAAGAGACTGGGCTTTACCTATGACTTTTTCAGCGAGCATCAAAGAAGGCAATGCTTTTGGGATGCCATCTAGCACGCTTTCGCGTTCTGGCTTTTCCCGCTGCTTGTGAGAGTCCCAATTTTGCATGACCTCATCGCCGCTGTTGGCTTTGTAACGCTCAAGCTCTTCGGGTGTGCCAAATACGTGCGGGTGTCGACCCTTCATTTTCTTCGTTGACAGCGCTGCAACGTCTTGAATGTCAAACCCTTCTCCCAGAGAACCAGATTGGGCTAGATCAGAGTGGAAAACCACCTGATATAAAACATCACCTAGTTCCTCCAGAATTTGGTCTCGGCTTCCTGACTCTATTGCTTCGACAAGCTCATAGCTTTCTTCAATCAGATACTTGGTTAGTGACTGATGGGTTTGCTCCGCGTCCCACGGACAACCGCCCGGTGCTCGCAGTTGCTTAGCTGTTGCAATTAGCTCGTCGAGGTTAGTCATTTAGTTCTACTTCCTTTTGTATTGCAGCTAGATCTTCAAATACTTTGCGAGTGAAATCAATTAATTCCTGGCCAGTTAGGGCTGTGCCATCTGGTGCGACAGGGATGGGTAATTGAAGAATTCGTGCCGTCTGCAAATACTTTAGCCCGTGGTAGCTTCTGCTAAGTCTGACTTGAATAGATTCGGTCATGTCCACCGGCTGTATGCGCATCATGTTTGAAAGCAGGTTCACGTCCTTTAGACCCAACCGATTAGCAATCTGCCTGAGTTCGGTAACAAGAATTAGATTCTTGACCTGTTCCGGGGCGACCCCATAGCGGTCTTCCAGTTCGCCCAGAATTGAATCGAGAACCTGCTTTGTTCCAGTTTCACCCGAAGCCGCAGATAGCTTGTGATAGGCCTCGAGCCTTAGTCGCTCACTGTCTAGATAGGTGTGAGGGATGTGAGCGTCGATAGGAATTTCTAGCTTTAGCTCAGCCGGGGAATCAATCTTGATTCCCTTAAAGTCCGCTACCGCTTCACCAATCATTCGAAGGTATAAATCAAATCCCACTCCAGCGATGTGCCCGGACTGCTCACCGCCAAGTAAGTTTCCCGCTCCACGAATCTCGAGATCTTTCAGGGCCACCTGAATTCCAGCCCCCAGCTCGTTGTTTTGGGCGATGGTGGCTAGCCGATCATGCGAGGTTTCGCTTAGCGGCTTATTTGGGTCATAGAAGAAGTAAGCATAGGCACGCTCCCTAGAGCGACCAACGCGACCTCTTATCTGATGCAGCTGGGAAAGTCCAAAGTGCTCGGCTCGATCGATAATCAGGGTATTTGCATTTGGGATGTCAATGCCGGTTTCGATAATCGTTGTTGACACCAAGATGTCAAACTTCTTTTCCCAAAAGTCAACTACTACCTGCTCAAGTGCGGCCTCCGGCATTTGTCCGTGAGCTACCGCAATACGAGCCTCAGGAACTAGCTTTGCCAGATCGTTTGCCGTTTTTTCAATGGTCGCGACTCTGTTGTGAACAAAGAACACCTGGCCTTCTCGAATTAGCTCTCTTCTAATTGCAGCTGCAACTTGCTTCTCGCTATATCCCCCGATGAAGGTAAGGATTGGGTGACGATCCTCTGGAGGAGTTGCCAGGGTCGACATCTCTCTAATTCCAGTAATGGCCATTTCAAGAGTTCTTGGAATTGGCGTGGCACTCATGGCCAGAATGTCAACATTGGTTTTCAAGGCTTTGAGTTTTTCTTTGTGCTCAACTCCAAAGCGTTGCTCCTCGTCGATGATTATGAGTCCGAGATTTCGAAACTTCACTGTGTCCGAGAGCAGCCTGTGGGTCCCAATAACCATGTCGACCTCACCGGTAGCCAATCCGGCAATTGTTTCTTTTACTTCTTTCGCGGTTTGAAAACGAGATAACGATTTCACGTTGACCGGAAACCCAGAGAATCGATCCAGCACGGTGTCGGTGTGCTGCCTCGCAAGCAAGGTGGTTGGTACCAACATGGCAACTTGCTTGCCGTCTTGGATAGCTTTGAATGCGGCCCTAATGGCAACTTCAGTCTTTCCGTAGCCCACGTCTCCTGCTAGCAACCGATCCATTGGGATTGGCTTTTCCATGTCGGCTTTTACTTCTTCTATGGTGGTGAGTTGATCGGGGGTCTCCTGAAAGGCAAAAGCCTCCTCCAGCTCGTGCTGCCAAGGGGTGTCTGAAGCAAACGCGTGCCCAACCGAATTCATCCTCGCTGAGTAAAGCTTGACCAAGTCGATGGCAATCTTGCGAACTGCCTTTCTCGCATTTCCTTTAGCCCTGGCCCAATCCGAACCACCTAACTTAGAAATAACGGGCGCTTCTGCTCCGACGTACCTGGTGAGCATGTCGAGCTGGTCCGTTGGTACGAACAAAGTGTCTTCTGGATACCCTCTCTTGGAAGAGGCGTATTCGATCAAGAGATATTCTCTTTGGTGAACCCTAGCTCCGATGCCGCTAGTTCTTTGAATCAGTTCCTTGAATCTTCCAATTCCGTGAATTTCGTGCACCACGTAGTCACCGGATTTAAGGGTGAGTGGATCAACAGCCTGACCTCTTTTCACAGCAAGTTTTCTTGCTTGGGGTGCTGAATAGGAACTCTTGGAGTAGAACTCGAGCTGAGTCAACAACGTTAGCTTTGCTGCCTCTGAAACCAGCCCTTTGCGTAGTTGGGATTTGATTAGATACACGGTGTTAGGCCGAGGGTCATCCGGGATGGCTTCAGTCAGTACTGCATTGGCGCCAGCTTGAACTAGAACCTCCTTGAGTCTTTCGTTGGTGCCTATACCTTCAGACGAAATCACGACTAAATGGTTTTGCGCCAACTGATCTAGCACCCACTCGAGAGCTGAGGACTCTAGTCCTTTGAAATTTGGAACTTCGAGAATTCCTAAATTCACAACATCTTCTGAATCAAGCCCAAATGGAGAGATTGTTGTTACTTGTAATTTGGTGAACTTTTCGCTGAAGCTAGCAAAGTCAACAAAGCCACCGCCAGAAAGATCGATTGGTGCGGAAGCGCCATCCATAGCGGCATCCCAAGCGGCGTGCAAGAACTCTTCATTTGTTTCAACAAGGCTGGCGGCTCTAGCTGCAGCCTTTTCTGGAGAGACAATAACCACCGACAGGCTCTTCGGCAGGTAATCAAAGAGGGAAACCATGCCATCGGCAAGCGCTGGAGCCAGCGACTCCATGCCCTCAACTGGAATGCCTAGAGAGATTTTCTCCAACATGGCACCAAGATTTGGAAACTCATGCATCATTTCGCGAGCCCTAGAGGCAACGGATGGCGTAATGATTAGCTCCCTGGCCGGGAACAAAGTTAGCGATTCAAGTTTTACGTTCGAGGATCTTTGATCCGAGACAGAGAATTCTCTAATCTCCTCTAGCTCATCGCCAAAAAACTCCAGACGCACTGCGTGTTCAGCGGTCGTTGGAAAGATGTCAAGAATTCCACCGCGGACCGCGAATTCCCCGCGCTTGGAAACCATGTCAACTCTTTGGTAGGCCTGCTCCACTAGCTTCAGTGAAAGCTCGGGCAGGAGATATTCTTTTTTGGCTCTTAGCTCAAGTGGTGGAAACTTATCTAACCCTGCAACTAGGGGTTGGATGGCTGCTCGAATCGAAACAATGAGGTAGACAGGATTCTTTGGCTGATCTTTAGCAATCTGAGAGAGTCTGGAGATTGTCTGTAGTCTCTGACCTACTGTTTCTGGACTAGGGCTCAATCTCTCGTGGGGCAGGGTTTCCCAAGACGGAAATAGCAATACCTCACTAGATGGTTCTAAAAATCGAATATCTCTTTCTAGATCTTCGGCTTCGCGACCGGTAGCTACTATAACTAGCTGAAGAGCGGGGATCTTTTCACGAAGACCAGTAATCAAACTTAGAACTAAGGGGTTCGCTGATTGCGGAGCAATTACTTCTATTCGATTGTTTTTTAGGCTTGATTGGAGTTTTGCAACCGGGTAGCCCTGGCCCAGGCGCGCGACTAGGCCGTGATTTAGCACAAGTCCTAGTGTAAGCGCGTCCTAGTCAGCTGGTGAATGGTATTTGTCTTGGGCCGTGATTAGGCCCTCACTAGCAATCTGCTCAACCGCATCTGCCGCAATTTCTAGTGTGGTCTTGAATTGCGCAAGGTCACTAGCCGAGAAATTCTTGAGTACAAAATCCGCGGCGTCCATTAATCCCGGAGGTCTACCAATACCTAGACGAACCCGGATGAAATCTTTCGAGTCGATAGCCGAAATGATGTCTCTGAGACCGTTGTGTCCGCCGTGGCCTCCCCCGAGCTTTAGTCGGAAGGTAGTTGGGGGTATGTCTAACTCGTCGTGAGCAACAATCAGGTTCTCCGGGGCAATTTTGTAAAAACTCATCAGGGACGAAGTTGGCCCGCCCGATAGATTCATAAAGGAAAGGGGTTTAGCCAAAATCAGCTTAGGTCCGCCAATTATCTTTACCTCTGACACCAAAGCGTTGGACTTATGTGCCTTAAATGATTCACTGTGTCTAGCAGCCAAGACATCCACTAATGCTTGACCGACATTGTGACGATTAAGTGCGTAGTTGGGCCCGGGGTTCCCGAGCCCAACTATTAAAAAAGTGTTACTCAGCTTTGGCGTCCCCAGCTTTGGCTTCGCCAGCCTTAGCATCAGCTGCCGGTGCTTCAGCTTCTGCAGCAACTGGCTCCTCGTTCTTGCCAGCTGCTGTGATAATGACCGAAGCAACTAGAGCGTCTGGCTCAAGGTCAAGCTTGGCTCCAGCAGGAATCTGAATGTCCTTAGCCATTAGGTGGAACCCTGCGCCTTCTTTGTTGAATACAGCCTCTACGTACTCAGGGATTGCGGTTGCATCCACCTCAAGCTTCAGTGTCTTGTGCTCGAGATCAATGGTGGTACCAGAAAGTGATTCACCCACGATGTGCACAGGTACCTCAACGTGAACACGTTCACCTTTTTTGATTTCCAACAAGTCGATGTGTTCGATCACTTGGGTGACAACGTCCTTAGTTGCAGACTTAACCAGCACCAGCTGAGCTGATCCCGCTATGTCTAGATCAATAAGAGCGTTCTTGTGCCTAAGCACCAATGCAATCTCATGGGCCGGCAAAGTGATGTGCCTTGGGTCCGACCCGTGACCATAGATTACCGCTGGGGTTTTCCCTGCGGCGCGAAGTTTTCTTGCTGCACCCTTTCCAAAGTTGGTGCGTAGCTCTGCTACTAGTTTGTTATCTGCCATGTTCAATGTCCTTCAATTTTTCTAGGCAAGTCCAATTTGGACCTGTTGAATCTATTTCTACTCAAGCGTTTTACGCGAGGATCTGGGAACTTGCCCTTAGAGACCGCGTCGATTACGGTTTCAATAAAGAAACCCTCGCCGTTGTTATTTACAACACTAGCTGCCCGATGGGCGAGAATCAAACCCTAGGACTGCCCAGGAAACAATGATGTTACAGAGTCTTCCCCAAAAACAGCTCTAATCGCTTTGGAAATAAGTGGAGCAATCGACAATACCTCCAGCTTGGCAAATTCTTTTTCTGGGGGAATTGGCAAAGTGTTTGTCACGATTACGTGATCGATTGCATCATCGGAAAGTCTTTCCACAGCCGGGTGGGAAAACACCGCGTGAGTTGCGGCAACAATGACGGTCTTTGCCCCGTTGGCCTTTAGGGCCTGGGCAGCCGCAACGATTGTTCCTCCGGTGTCGACCATATCGTCAACTAGCACGCAGGTTCGGCCTTCTACTTCTCCAACTAGCTCATGAACAGATATCTTGTTGGGAACATTTGGGTCCCGGCGTTTGTGAATGATGGCAAGCGGCGCCCCTAGGCGATCTGCCCAGATATCTGCGACCCGAACGCGACCAGAGTCCGGGGAAACAACAGTTAGCGGATCCTTGCCCCACTTTTCTTTCACGTAATCAGCAAGCATTGGAAGTCCCCAGAGGTGGTCCACCGGACCGTCAAAGAAACCTTGAATCTGCGGGCTGTGTAAATCAACTGACATCACACGGTCAGCACCAGCTGCCTTGAATAGATCTGTTACCAACCGCGCTGAGATTGGTTCGCGTCCCTTGTGCTTTTTGTCCTGCCTTGCGTAAGGAAAGAAAGGAGCAACGACAGTAATTCGTTTTGCGCTAGCTCTTTTTAGGGCATCGACCATAAGAAGTTGTTCCATGAGCCAGTGGTTGATAGGCGCCGGGTGAGATTGGATCACGAAGGCATCGACACCTCGAACGCTTTCTTCAAACCGAACAAAGGTTTCGCCGTTTGCAAAATCGTAAGCGGTGGTAGGAACAAGTTTGGTTCCTAGTAGATTTGCAACTTCCTCAGCGAGGGCTGGGTGTGCTCGCCCGGTAACCAGTGCCAGCCTTTTTTCTCCAGAGGTCTTTATGGTCAACTGCGGGCTCCTGATTTCTATCTGTCGTTGCTGTTTGCGGCTGCTTCAGAAGATTTAGTTCCTGGCCTTTTTTGAATGACCCAGTCAGCAATGTTCCGCTGTGGTGCAACATTCATTCCAAGATCTCCAGGTGCTACGTCTTTTCTTACTACGGTTCCGGCAGCGGTGTACGCTCCATCTCCAATCGTAATGGGCGCCACAAAAACGTTGTGCGATCCTGATCGAACGTGTGAGCCAATTTTTGAGGTGTGCTTATTGACGCCATCGTAATTGGCGAAGATGGTTCCGGCACCAATGTTGGAGTGTTCACCAATCTCAGCATCCCCAACATAAGAAAGGTGCGGAACCTTGGAGCCACGGCCTATCTGGGCGTTCTTGGTCTCAACAAAGGACCCGATTTTGCCCTCAGGTCCCAAGTTGGTGCCCTTTCTCAAGTAGGAATAGGGACCTACTTTGGCGCTTTCCTGAACGGTGCTGTGCTCAATTACCACGTCTGGGCCAATTACTGCCATTGGTCCAATCTTGGTTGCTCCGCGAAGATGTGTCCCTGGATGCAATACGGCGTCCTGGCCAATGGAAACCTCAACGTCAATCCATGTGGTGTCAGGGTCCAAAATGGTAACTCCAGATAGCTGCCAACCGCGACAGATTCTGGCGTTTAGCTCTTTAGCTACCTCTGAAAGTTGTGTGCGGTCGTTGATGCCGTGCACCAGCCAATTGTCAGCAACGATCTGGGCCATCACGGTGTGATTGTCTTCAACAATTAGGGCCGCCACATCGGTTAGATACTTCTCGCCTTGAGCATTATGTGAATCAAGGTGAGATAGACCTTGCCTTAGGTGGGCAACGTCAAAAACGTATACCCCAGCGTTGATTTCATTTATGGCAAGCTCTGCTTCTGAAGCATCTAGGTGCTCAACTATTTTTGCAACAGTTCCCTTTGGAGATCGAACAATTCTTCCGTATCCAGATGGGTCATCAACTAACGCGGTCAAAATAGTTGCAGAAGCTTTGCTAGATCGATGTGATTCAACAAGAGCGCTCAGGGTGTCAATATCCATTAGGGGTACGTCGCCGCTTACTACTAAAACATCTCCGTCAAAGTCACTCGGGATTTTCTCTAGGCTGACTTCAACTGCGCGACCGGTTCCGGCGATGTCATCTTGCTCGACATGAATTATTTTTGGATAGTTTGTGCTCAAATACTCGGAGAGTAGTTCTTTCTTGTGGCGTAAAACAACATAGACGCCACTGGATTCCAAAGCAGAAACCGTTGAGACCACATGACCCAAAAGAGGTTTGCCAGCAAGCTCGTGCATGACCTTCGGAGTATTGGAAACCATTCTGGTTCCATTACCCGCTGCCAGCACCACGCAAACTAGTTGCCTAGTAGACATCTGATCTCCCAATCACTTGTGTGCTCCGCCCTCAGGATTCGAACCTGAACTAAACGGCTCCAAAGGCCGCCGTGCTGCCGTTACACTAGGGCGGATCGTAACCCGAAGCACTGATTACTTAGCAAGTCTGCCAGAAATCAGCTATCCGCTTGTCTCTTTGCGCCATGATTGCAGGTATTTCAAGGGTATTAGGCCAAAAATTGCTGGCTATTCTTCGAGCAAAGTCGCAAGCACGTATTTGTGAGGTCCCGAAATGGCATTGGCCTTTTCAGCGGTGCTTAGGATAACTAGCCATTTACCTGAACCTATTGAAACAGCTGCCGGGTCAAGGTAGTTCACTTCTGCGTCTTCAAGAATAGGTGTTGGGTTCACTTCCCAATCAACTCCGTCAGTTGATTTTGCTACATATATTTTCTGTGGGAGTTTTGCTGGTGTGGTTGAAAGAAGTAGTACCCAATCGTTTGCATCAGTTCGAAGCATGAATGGGTCAACGTAACCGCCAGAAATAACAAACCCTTCATTTGCGGTGTAGGTGATTCCATCTGTTGAATTTGCAGTTCTTAGAACCTCCGAATTCTGACCTTGGACCATATCGACCCACATCATTTGGAATTTTCCATCAGGTGTTATGTAAGTTTCCGGAACACCCCATGCCGGTCCTGGCTTTTCTTGCTTGATCCCAGTTGGAACGCCATCTGAAAAAGAAGTTAGCTCTTGTGAAGAGGAAACCATAACAGTCTTAATCGCCTTGGACGGATCCATAGGTTGACCGGGTTCGGCTGGAGGGCCGTCAAAAGTTATGTAGTAAAGCAACCAAGAACCATCAGGCTTTTGAATTAGAGAGTAATCGCTACCCATGGGAACTCTAAAACTCGGGTCTGGTGTAAACGAAACTCCATCTGTGGATCTGTAAACGCGATTCTGACCAAGACCAGTTGTCAAAAGCAGGTAACCACCCGACGGATCTTCGATAAGCTCTGGTGACACACCTTCAAGGTCTGTAACTTCGTCTACGTTGAGCTGAAAGGTTGGCGATGTTACCTCTCCTGAAGCGGATGTCTCAGGCTCTGGGCCATCAACGGTTGCGCCCTGGCAGCCGGTTAGTAATAGAAGTGAACAGACCGACAGCACGGCGAATGATTTGTTTAGAGGCATCTTTGCTCAAGACTCCTTCATGACAGAAGCTGCAAGTGATTTTTAAATTGTAGTAGTGAGAACATGACCTAGGTAGGTTGACTTGCTAAACAATCTTTCCTAGATTGTTTCGCTCGCTTCCATCCACTGAGCCTCAAGCAGTGCCTTTTGGGTGGCTAATTCTTTGGCTCTTTGAGCTGCAGCTGCCAAACCCTCATGATCAGAAGGGTCGTGGCGTTGCAGCTCCATCTGGAGGGCGGTTTCCTCAGCCTCTAGCTTTTCAATGCCGCGCTCCAGTTTTTGGATCGCTTTTTGGCTAGCTCTGAGCTCCGCCCCTGTGGCCTTTGAGGCAGATTGTTGGTTTGCCGCCTTCTTCCCTGCGTCACCACGAAGCTCAAGGTACTGATCAACCCCACGCGGTAGATGACGAAGCGCGCCGTCCCCGAGCAAGGCATACTGCGTGTCGGTAACTCTTTCCAAAAGATACCTATCGTGACTTACGACAATCAGCGTCCCAGGCCAAGAATCAAGTAGGTCCTCAACCTGAGCGAGCATGTCAGTATCTAGATCATTTGTTGGCTCATCCAGAATCAACAAATTAGGTTCACCAAATAGCAAGCGAAGTAGTTGCAGTCTTATTTTTTGGCCGCCGGATAAATCAGAAACTGGTGTTTGCAACTGCAAGCTCGTGAAACCAAGTTGCTCAATCAGTTGAGAAATGCCGACTTCCTTCTTATTCACCGTGAAGGTTTTCTTCTCCCGAGCGATGAGTTCAAAAATTCTCTGGTCACCAAACTCGTCTAGTTCTAAAACTTCCTGGCTAAGTATTGCCGGTACAACAGTTTTTCCAAGCTTCACCCTTCCAGAAGTTGGGGAGAGATTTCCAAGTATTAATCGAAGGAGCGTTGTTTTGCCTGCGCCATTAGGACCAACCAATCCGATTCGATCCCCTGGCCCCAGTCGAAGTGTCACGTTGTCTAGAATTTGCTCTGAGTCAATCTCGTAACTCAAATTTTCAATGTCGAGAACATCTTTACCAAGCCTGGTGGTCGCGAGCTTAGCAAGGCTCACGCTGTCCCTAGGTGGTGGCTCGTTGGCGATTAATTCATTAGCGGCATCAATGCGGAACTTTGGCTTTGTAGTTCTGGCGGGTGCCCCTCTTCGTAGCCAGGCTAGCTCTTTGCGAAGCAAGTTCTGCCTTCTGGACTCGGTGGCCGCTTGCGATCTGGCTCGCTCATTTCTTTCCAGAATGTAAGAAGCGTAACCTCCGTCATAGACCTCGACGATGCCATCGTGCACCTCCCAAGTGAGGTTGCAAACTTCGTCCAAGAACCAACGATCGTGAGTTACCACGAGCAGCCCACCTGTTGCCTTGCCCCAACGAGACTTTAGGTGCTGGGCCAGCCAAGCAACTCCCTCAATATCCAAGTGGTTTGTTGGCTCATCGAGCATCAAGATATCCCAGTCCTTGGCAAGCAGGGCCGCTAAGGCCACCCGTCTTCGCTGGCCACCAGAGAGCTCAGATACCTTTTGATGAAAATCAAAGTCTTTGAGTAAACCTTGGAAGATGTCTCTGATTTTTGAATTTCCAGCCCACTCGTGCTCAGGGGTATCACCGACGACCACCTCGGATATTGTTTCGGTTGGGGAGAACTGATCGAACTGATCGAGAAGGCCCACTCGAACATCACCACGCTTGGTAATCTGCCCGGAATCAGGTTCTTGAATTCTCGCAAAGAGTTTTATCAGTGTGGACTTACCGTCACCATTTCGGCCAACGATGCCAATTCGGTCTCCGTCTTGAACGCCAATAGTTAGATTCTCAAAAACTCGCGTTGTTGCGAAACTAAGGCTGACTGTTTCCGCCCCAAGAAGATGAGCCAACTAGCTCTCCAGCCGGGTGCCGGATGTTGAAGTGCTAGTAACAATCGATGGATAACCTGCGGCCTGTAATCGATTGGCGATTTGTTCCGCGTGAACACGATCTTTAGCAAGGTGTGCAACTGTCGGACCAGATCCCGAAACCATCGAGCGAAGCGATCCGGCTTTGCGACCTGCCTCAAGGGTTTTTGCTAGCTCTGGCAGCATTGCAACTGCTGCGATCTCTAGATCGTTGTGCATCAGCTTCGCTATCTGCCCTAAGTCGCCTTCTGCCAAGGCTGCCAAAAGCTCTTCCGGAACTTCCGGGGATTCCAGTGCGGAGACGTCGATTCCCTGATTCACTCTCATGACATCCAATTGACGGTAAACCTGTGGGGTTGAAAGACCTGCTGAATTTGGTGTCATGACCCAGTGCAGCGCTGGGCCATCAGGCACCTTAGACAAAACCTCTCCTCTGCCAACACCAATTGCTGTTCCACCCATCAAAGAGAAAGGAACGTCTGATCCCAAGTTGGCGGCAACGACATTTAGCTCTTGATCGAAGCCAGCTCCAAAAAGGCTATTCAAGGCAACCAGAGCTGCTGCCGCATCGGCAGATCCGCCCGCCATTCCCCCTGCTATCGGAACGCACTTGTGAATCAGAAATGACACCTTGTCAGGGCCCATGGCTGAACCAAGGGACTTCAGTTGCTCCCCGGCAAGGTACACCAAATTGGTATTGTCCTTCGGAACCAATCTGTGGCTATCTTTCTCAAAGGGTCCCGAAAAGTCAATGGAGTAGTTGCCGGTAAGTTCAACAAGGACCCTTTCCCGAAGGCTAAGTGCCTGGTAGCAACTGGCCACTTCATGAAAACCATCTTTCAAAAATGCACCGACTGCAAAATAGATATTCACTTTGCCTGGGCTAGAGGCCACTACGATTTCTGGCGCGTTAAGTCTTTTTCTTAACATGCCAACAACGTCATTCCAGTACTTGATCTGCGACTGACCTGATGGGTAATCGGCAACCCCGCTGATGACAATCTCTAGTTCGGTGAAGTATGAATTCCAGGCCGAAAATGTTGCAACCGCCTTCTTTTCCCCCTCGAAGGAAAAAACAATTCTTGACTGGTCGGTGGAATTCACAACTCTAGGAGTTTCTGGTTGTCCCCAAGAACTGGGGTCTTTCAAAATATTGAATGTCTGTCCAAGGTTTCCTGAAATGATTGAGATTCCTGCAAGTGTGGCTTCGCTCGCGCGATGATCTGTTTCAAAAATCATTTTTGTTTTGCCACCTCAATAAAGTCATTAATACTCAAGTCCTCTCCTCTAGCCCGAGGATAAACTCCTGCCCTGGTCAAAATCTGCTCCGCCAGATCAGGTGATCCTGCCCAGCTTGCTAGAGCTTGTCTTAGAGTCTTGCGACGTTGCGCAAATGCTCCATCTATGACTCTAAACACTTCCGATCTAAGCTGGGTTGGAAGTGGTGCGCTCCTTTTCTCAAAGTAAACCAACGCAGAATCGACATTTGGAACCGGCCAAAAAATGCTGCGAGAAACTACCCCGGCCGCAGTTGCCTTTCCATACCAAGCAAGCTTTGCACTTGGTGAACCGTAGGTTTTAGACCCGGGACCGGCAACTAGCCGTGCTGCCACCTCTGCCTGTACCAGTACCAACACTTTTGAAATAGAGGGAAAAGTCTCTAGAAAGTGAAGAATTACTGGAACGGAGATGTTGTAGGGAAGATTTGCAACCAGAGCATCCGGTTCGAAACGAAGTTTTGTAACAGTCATCGCGTCAGCATGAATTATCTCAGCACTTTTCTCGGGAGCTTTTTGCCTCAAGGTCTCAGACAGCTTGGTGGCAAGCCTGTCATCAAACTCGATTGCTACCAGCTGATCCACCTTCTCCAGTAAACCTAGGGTGAGGGACCCCAGTCCCGGCCCAATCTCAACTACTTTGTCTGTTGGCCGCAGCTGGGATGCGGCAACGATTTTGCGGATTGTATTTGGGTCAATAACGAAGTTTTGGCCGAGTTTTTTGGTGGGTCGAAGATCAAGCTGTGAAGCCAACGATCTGATCTCACCAGCACCTAGTAGCTCAACCACTAGCTGCCCCAGGATCCATAGACGGCAACGGTGTTCTTGGCTAACTGACCAGAGAGCTCATCAGAGTCTAGACCCAGTTCTGCAGCCATAAACCGGACCGTAATTGGAACCAGGTATGGAGCGTTTGGTCTACCGCGCAGTGGCTCCGGGGTTAGAAATGGAGCATCAGTCTCAACCAAAATCTTGTCAGTTGGCATGAATTTCAGGGAATCCCGTAGATGCTGGTTTCTCTTTATCGTGATGTTGCCGGCAAAAGATGTGTACCAACCATGATTCGCGCAGATTTTTGCAAGGTCTAAATCTCCCGAGTAACAGTGAAAGACAACTCTCTCTGGTGCCCCAACTCTAAGAAGTGTCTCAACAACTTCTAGGTGCGCATCTCGATCGTGAATCTGCAGCGCAAGATTGTGCTCTTTGGCAATTTGGATGTGTCTTTCAAATGAGTGGTGTTGAAATTGTTTGCCTTGCTCTGATTCAGTCCGATAAAAATCTAAACCAGTTTCACCAATTGCTCTTACTCTTTCTTGGCTAGCTAGCACAGCAATTCCATCGATATCCAAATCCAATTTCTGCTTGGATTCATAGCTAGCTGCCTCATTGGGGTGAATAGCAACCGCTGCAAGCAACCGATTGTCGCTCGCTGCAACTCCAGCGCTCCACTTTGAGCTTTCAAGTGTTACTCCGACTTGAACCGCGCCAAGTATGCCAACTTGATTTGCAAGAGCCAAATGATCTTTGTAATTCATTGGTTGATCACCGTCGGCAATTTCCAAGTGGGTGTGATTGTCGTAGGTTCCAACCGAAAGAGGTTCGGGTAATTCAGGATAGCTCAGCTTTTGCCTAGTTCCGTCAGCGTCTTTCAACTGACGTTGCCTTATGTGCTCGCTCACGTTTTTGAACTAGTCCCGATCTTCTTGCTCAACCCTAGGAAACAAAGACTCTAGTTCGTTTATCTTCTTGCCAGCTACCAACTGGTTCCAATTAGCAGCCTCGAGTAAAGGTTGTGATTCGAGATCTCCAAGCTCATGCCCAATTGAGGCCCAAAGCTTTGCGGTGGCTTTTGGAATAAACGGAGTTAGCGCTACAGCCAAGGTTCTAAGTCCCTCAAGGGAGGTATACAAGATGGTTCCCAATCGATCTCCATTGGCTTCATCCTTAGCCAAAATCCAAGGCTCTTGCTCAGTTAGATAGCTATTTAGGGCATCAACGAGCTCCCAGATGGCAATCAGCGCATCTTGAATGGCAACATCATCCATGGCGGAATCTGCCCTTTGAACACTCTCAGCCGCAATTTCTTGAATTACTCTATCCGCCTGCGTTATTGCCGCCGGCTCTGGAATCACACCATCGAAGTAACGATGAACCATGGCAACTACCCTCGAGGCAAGATTTCCAAAGCCGTTGGCAAGCTCGGCTTGGTAGCGGGCAGACAAATCCTCCCAAGAAAATGATCCATCTTGACCAAAGGCAATTGCCTTCATGAAGTAGTAGCGGAAAGCATCAGAACCAAAAACATCAGTAATTTGATTAGGTGCGATGCCAGTCAGTTTTGATTTCGACATTTTCTCTCCACCGACAAGCAACCACCCATGAGCAAATACTCGTTCTGCGGGTTTCAATCCAGCTGCCATGAGCATTGCCGGCCAAATTACTGCATGGAATCTTAGAATATCTTTTCCGACAACTTGCACCGATGCTGGCCATAAAGAATTCAGCTTCGCCTCATCTTCACCATATCCAACTGCAGTTATGTAATTTAGTAGCGCATCAAACCAAACGTAAATAACGTGATCGGTGTCCCAGGGGATATCAATTCCCCAGTCAAACTTGTCCTTTGACCGAGAGATAGATAAATCGGTTAGCTCTCGCGAAACAAAAGAGATGACTTCATTGCGAGCAGCCTCTGGTTGAATGAACTTGGGGTTTTGGTTGTAGTAATCAAGTAGGGGCTGCTGGAATTGACTCAGCTTGAAAAAATAGTTGGTCTCTTCTAGTCGCTCAACAGGTTTGGAATGGATTGCGCAAACCATCTTTTTGGCAAACTCCCCCGAGCCCTCAACAAGGTCCGAGTCGGTCTTGAACTCTTCACAGCCAACACAGTAGTTACCCTCGTAAGAGCCTTGGTAAATAAAGCCACTGTCATGCAAATGTTGCAAAAACACTTGGACGTTCTTTTTGTGCCGCGGTTCAGTAGTTCGGATAAAGTCCTGGTTATCGATATCTAGGGTCTCCAGCATTGGAAGCCAGGAATCATGAACCAGCTTGTCCGCCCAGGCTTGGGGGGTCTGATTGTTAGCAGAGGCGGTTCTAAGAATCTTCTCTCCGTGCTCGTCGGTGCCAGTAAGTAGGAAGGAGTTACTGCCTTTCTGACGATGCCAGCGAGCCAGCACATCCGCGGCAACCTCGGTGTAAGCATGACCAATATGCGGAGCGTCATTGACATAAAAGATTGGTGTCGTTACAAAAAACGCTTTACCGCCTGGGCTCACACTGGACATATCTACAAGCTTAACGTGGCTGGGTTCAAGGGTTGCTCTTGAGAGCTAGGTCATAAAGCTCGGATTTCGAAGCGCCGTATTCACTGGCAACTTTTCGAGCGGAATCCTTTAGAGAGCTACCAGCCACGCGAAGCTCTAGCACCTTCTGCACCAAGGCTTCCGTTGCTACCTGCACTTGCTCTGCACCAGCAACAACAAGCACCATTTCACCCTTTAGGTCTTTGGAGCTCTCGGCTAGCTCTGCCAAAGTGCCTCTTAGGGTTTCCTCAAACTTTTTTGTTAGCTCTCGTGAAAGCGATGCTCTTCTATCTGGCCCGAAGACTTGCGCCGCATCTTCTAGGGATTCGGATACTCGATGCGGGGATTCAAAAAAGATCATGGTTCGTGATTCCGAAACCAGTTTTTGGAAAAGCTTTTTTCTCTCACCGGATTTTCTTGGAATAAAGCCCTCGAAGCTAAAGCGGTCGGTAGCAAGCCCAGAAACAGCAAGAGCCGCGATTACAGATGATGGGCCAGGAACAACTTGGATTTCAACACCATGCTCACTGCAAGCCCTAACCAAGGCAAATCCTGGGTCGCTAATAGTTGGCATTCCGGCGTCGCTTACTAAAACTAGGTTTTCGGTCTTGGCAATTTCGATAAGTCGGTCGAGTTTTTGCAACTCGTTTTGCTCATTGAGGCTAATTAGCTCAGCGCTTAGCTTTATCCCAAGGTGATTGGCGAGCTTTAGCAAGGACCTGGTGTCTTCGGCTGCGATTACGGTAGCTTGTTGCAAAGTCTCAATCAGCCTGGCCGAGGCATCGCCTATGTTGCCAATAGGTGTTCCAGCCAGAATAAGCATCACCTTATTGTGACAGATACCATCGGGCGGTCTTGATTAGCATGGGCGTATGAAGCGGTTGCGACTAGACAGGAAAGCCTTGGAGGTCTTGGGCTTTGCCTTGGTGATGCTGGTCGCCTCTGTTACCAGACTGTGGAACTGGGCCCTGCCTAAGAAGCTGGTATTTGACGAAACTTACTACGTCAAAGACGCCCTGTCCCTATCTCAAGAAGGGCACGAAAGAAACTGGCCCGAAGGGGCTAACTTGGGCTTCGAGTCAGGAAACTCCTTTATCTACCTATCCGATCCAGCCTTCGTGGTTCACCCTCCTTTTGGCAAGTGGTTAATCGCTTCCGGAATGTGGCTACTTGGTCCAGATAATCCAGCTGGGTGGCGCATTTCAACCGCGCTACTTGGTATAGCGACCGTGGCGCTTTTGATGCTGGTTGCCTACAAACTCTTTGGCTCGAAACCCTTGGCCCTAGCTGCTGGATTCTTCCTAGCAATTGATGGCTTAGCAATCACAATGTCTCGAACTGCGTTACTGGATGCACCCCTGACTTTTTTCCTGCTGCTAGGTTTCTACTTCTTTTTGATTGATCAGGAAAAATCCAGAGTAAGAATTGCTGGCGCAATAGCAACAGGATCTTCCACGCTGATTTGGTTTAGGCCTTGGCTCATGCTTGCTGGTTTGACTCTGGGTGCTGCGACGGCAATCAAGTGGTCGGGGTTATACCTGCTAGCGGCCATCGGACTCTATGTGGTTTTTTCTGAATTAGCTCTTCGAAGAAATGCGGGTGAGAAATATTGGCTTAAGAAGGGTTTGGTTTCACAGGTATTACTTTCCTTTGTGAACTTAATTCCGCCAAGCCTTGGCGTTTACCTTACTACTTGGCTGGGTTGGATTAACACTTCCGGCGGTTACTCAAGAAACTGGGCCGAGAGTAACTCACTGCCAGGAGCCTTTGGGCTCCTTCCAAACTGGGCTCAGTCACTGTGGAGCTACCATGAGGCAATTTACAAATTCCACATCGGATTATCAACCGAGCACGCTTATCAATCCCACCCACTTAACTGGTTACTTGGAATCCGGCCGACGGCATTTTTCTACGAAACCTACCCAAGCGGTCAGATGGGGTGCGAGCTAGAAACGGAATGCTCGATGGCGATCACTGCTCTTGGGAACCCTCTAATTTGGGTATCTGCCACGGTCTCACTGATTTATCTGATCTATAGGTATTTCAAGGCTCGAGAAAGAGTGGTCGGCCTTGCTTTGTTGGGAGTGGCGGCTTTGTATTTGCCATGGCTGCTGTTTCCAGAACGGACCGTCTTTCAGTTCTACGCGGTAAGTTTCCAGCCCTGGATGATCTTAGCTCTCGTGCTTGCCTTGCAAGTTGGCTACCGAGTGGTTGCCAGCTTTAAACCTGCGCGAGCCAGAGGGTTCCTTGCGGCGTTTTTCGTCCTGGCGTTGGCACTTTCGCTGTTTTTTCTTCCGATAAACATTGGGATACTGTTGCCGTTTGAGCAGTGGCAGATTCGGATGTGGCTGCCCAGCTGGATCTAAAGCCCCCAAAGTAGGATGGAGAAATGCCCATCTTCGCTGTTACTTATCTATACACAGCACCCGCGAACCAGGTTGATGAAATTAGACCTATCCATAGGGCCTGGCTCTCAGAACTTTTGGAAATGAATATTCTGCTCGCGTCTGGGCCAATGGTGGACACCCCCGAAGCGCTGCTAATTTTTCGAAGCGAATCTGCTGGGGAGCTTGCTACCTTGCTAGATAATGATCCATTCGACATCGCGGGATTCATCGGCTCGCGAAGCATTCAAAACTGGAACCCGGTGTTTGGGCCCTTCAGCTCCTAGCTAGATTTCTTAGCAGCTTTTTTCTTCTTTGTTTTTTTGTCACCGCTAGTTGCAATCAAGCTCACAACAGTTGTTATCACCAAGGTTGTGATAATTACCCCAAGTGATAGTTCGGTCGAGATCTCTGGAATCGAATTGACGTAGTCACCGCCGTTGATGAACGGAAGCTCGTTTTTGTGAAGAGCGTGGATTACTAGCTTCACGCCAATCCAAGCAAGAATGATTGAAAGTCCAACTCCCAGATACTTCAGGCGTTGCATCAGGCCACTCAGTAAGAAATACAGCTGCCTTAGCCCTAGAAGAGCAAAGGCGTTTGCCATGAAAACGATGTATGGTTCGTTGGTCAGGCCATAGACGGCTGGAATGGAATCCAAAGCGAACAGTAGATCAGTAAAGCCAACGGCAATCATCACAAACAACAATGGGGTCACGTAACGCTTGCCTTTTTGAATGATTGTTAGCTTCGTTCCGTGATATTCGTCCACAGACCGAAGATGCTTCTTCATAAAAGCAACAGCCTTTCCCCCTGGAACCTTGTCTGCATGATCGTCTTTGAGGGTGTCCCAAACCAGCAACGCTGCTGTGTAAAGCAGGAAGAAACCAAAAATGTAAAACACCCAACTGAAGTTCTCGATGGCTGCCGCTCCAAGGTAGATGAAGATACCCCTGAGAATCAGGGCTAGAACTATGCCTACCAGCAGGGCTTGGCTCTGTAGCTTCCTAGGAACAGCGAACTTGGTGAAAATAACTAGAAAAACAAATAGGTTGTCCACCGACAGCGACTTCTCGGTGATGAAACCGGCTAGATATTCGCCTCCAAATTGAGACCCCCACACCTCGGTGACCAAGAAAGTGAACACCAGAGCTAGGCCGACATAAATTGTTGACTGAATCGCCGATGCCTTGAAAGTCGGCTCGTGGGGCTTTTTGATCTGGACAATGAGATCTACCAGGATTACCAAGCTAATTATGCCTACCGAAAGATACCAAACCCAAGGGTCAACAACCATTATTGCTTCAGACACAATTTCCCCTTTTTTGCGCCCATCTAGGGCATCTAGTTTTCTCCTGTAATTCTATGAGAGTCTTTAACTATTGAGCTTCAATTTAGGAACTGGGGAAACAATGAGAGTTCTAATCTCGGGAGCAAGTGGCTTAGTAGGCACTGAGGTTTACAGGCAACTCAAGGATGCCGGTCATGTACCAATCAAGCTCGTGCGCCGCAAGGCAAAAGCCAGCGATGAAATCAGTTGGAGCCCTGCTCGATTAGAGCTAGACCCAGAAGTCATGGAGTCCATAGATGCTGTTGTAAACCTGGCTGGCGCAACCACTGGACGGATTCCCTGGACCAAGAACTATAAGAAGCAAATTGTCGACTCCAGAATCAATTCGACCAAAACTCTAGTAGCGGCCATCAATTCAGCAAAGAACCCTCCGAAGGTTTTGGTCAGTGGATCAGCCTCGGGCTTTTATGGCGAAGGGGGAAGTGCGTGGCTAAGTGAGACCAGCCCCAAGGGAGAAGGCTTCCTTTCCGATCTTGCCAACAACTGGGAAATTGAAGCTACCAAAGCAAAAACTCGAGTGGTCTTGGTTCGAACGACCCTGGTCATGAGTCGAAGACTTGGAGCACTAGGAAAGCTGCTGCCGATTATAAAGCTCGGTATTGGTGGCGCGCTAGGTTCTGGCAAGCAGTTTTGGGCGTGGATCAACTTGGTTGATGAAGCTGCGGCAATTATTCATCTGACCAACACTTCTTCCGCCGAAGGCCCATACAACCTGACCGCACCGGAGCCAGCCACCTGCGAGCAAATGATTCATGCCCTAGGCAAGAAGCTTGGGCGACCGACCTGGCTTCGGGTGCCCGCTTTTGCTATGAGGATGCTCATTGGCGAGGCAGCCCAGGAGCTACTGCTAGTGAGCCAGAAAATGACAGCAACAAAGCTCCTATCTTCTGGCTTTAGGTTCAAGTACCCAGATCTCGACTCTTCAGTGCACTGGGTGGTGTCAAAAGACTGAAGTTTGTTCAGCGGTCATAGTTCAAACATCTTTGAGAAATGAAAAACCCCACTCCGAAGAGTGGGGTTTTTCACTATTGAAAGAAATTACTTCTTTGCAGCTGGCTTACGCTTTGCAGTCTTACGACGTGCTGGCTTCTTCGCTGCTACTGCTTTTTTAGCAGCTGGCTTGCGCTTTGCTGCAGTCTTCTTAGCAGCTGGCTTGCGCTTTGCTGCAGTCTTCTTAGCAGCTGGCTTGCGCTTCGCTGCAGTCTTCTTCGCTGCTGGCTTCTTAGCTGCAGTCTTCTTAGCAGCTGGCTTGCGCTTTGCTGCAGTCTTCTTCGCTGCTGGCTTCTTAGCTGCAGTCTTCTTAGCAGCTGGCTTGCGCTTTGCTGCAGTCTTCTTCGCAGCTGGCTTCTTAGCCGCTACGGTCTTCTTTGCAGCTGGCTTGCGCTTTGCTGCAGTCTTTTTCTTGGCTACTGCCATTTTCTTTACCTCTTTCACTTCAGCTGCAGTCTCAGTGGCAATGTCGTGAGCTAGGTTGCCCACTGCCTTTGAAACTGGCTTTACGTTGTTTTGGAATATCTTGTTTACTCTTTTTGATACTCGTTTTGCTACTCGATCAAATGTGTTCACTCTTTTTGCTCTCCTGTTTAGATTGGTTAAAGTCTAGTGAATTAGCACGAATTTACGCTGAAGCACGTCTTTTACGCAATATTTTATTTATTTCATCTTGCGTGTCGAAATTCTTCCCCGAAGCATTAATTTCGGTGACGCTTGCAACAATTGGTATTTCGAGCTCACCAATTCGACTCTTATATTCAGGTGAGGGTAGTGGGTTTGGCGTCCACGCTCTAGGGTCAACTTCCGCGCCAATACTGGGAAGAATGGCTTCTCTCCAGCTCTTGGATAGGTTGATTGTCTGCTCGGTTTGAGACCTTGCAACCTGGATTTGCAACCTTCTAGTTTCACTGGAAGCCTTTATCGCAACCAGCAGCGCGAACAATCCCACTAGCAAACCAAAACCGGATGCTACATAAAAAAGTGGGTTTTGGAGGGCGAAAAACGCGATTGAGGCCGACCCCAGCAGTGCCAGGGCGGCCATGGCCGACATCACGTTTTTTGTTCTGGAAAGCTTTCGAGATCGCTCAGTTGCAAGCCGAGGCTTAGAGCCAACTGGCGCAGTCGCCGAATTCTTTATCTCCCTTACCTTGGATTTCAACAGCAAAGACTCTCTAGCATTGTGCTCTTTGTCTACTCTGTTTTGGTACCAAGACGGAATAAAGACAACCACCCACAAGACGGCGATGACTAACATCATCAGTCCCCCGAGTGCTGCGCTTTGATCCATACCTCAAAGCTAGGCAAGTATGAGCAGCCTGTAGCGGATTTGGCTGGGCGTGTTGATTTGCTAGTTCCAGGGGTATTTTTGGGTTGGAACCTGTTTTCTCAATAACTGATTCAGCAATCCTTCTGGAATCTCCTCGTGCGTTAGAGCGAAGATGTAGTGATCTCTCCAGTCGCCGTTGATGTGAATGTAGCGCTGCTTGATTCCTTCGTACCTAAAACCAAGTTTTTCCACCACTCGAAGCGAAGCGACATTTTCCGGCCGTACATCAATCTCCACTCGGTGAAGACCTTGTTGGTTCATTAGATAGTCGGTAGCGAGAGCAACGCAAATAGGGGTCACTCCCTTGCCGGCAACCTCTGGAGCAATCCAATAACCCAGCACTGCAGATGAAACCGAGCCATACATTATGTTCGCTACATTGAGCTGCCCTTTGATGACACCATCTACTTCAATAACAAACGGGATACCTGATTCATCATCCAGCTGGCGAATCAGACCACGAAGCTGACTCTTGACATCAAATGAGTTCGGTGCCCCCGGGTTGGTAGCCTCCCAGGGTCTAAGCCAGTCTCGGTTTCCGAGGATGAGCTTTTCTAAAGCCTTGGAGTCTCTCATCTTTGCGATACGTAGCTTTACGCCAGCGTGAGTTAGAGCAATAGAAAGGGCCACGATGGCTAGATTAGTGGCATGAGTGCGAATGTATCGGATGACAAGCAATCGCTTCGTCAAGCTATCCTTGCCCAAAGATCAGTAAATCAATCTTCGGAGACTCAATCCGGTTTTACTCGGGGATTGACCAAGCTAGTGTCCGATCTTGGTGTGCGCCGCATCGGCTGCTACCTGTCTTTTGGCTCCGAGCCGCCAACTCGTGAATTCATAACCAGAGTTCAAGAAGCAGGGATCATTGTCGCCTGTCCCAGAATTGAAACAGATGGCTCAATGGTCTTTGCCGAGTTGGGTCAATCCACCGAACAAACAAAGTTGGGGTTTGAGCAGCCCCTAGGCCAAGAAGTCCCAAAGTCAGACCTAGAGCTTCTTGTCATTCCGGCACTAGCTATAGACGAAACCGGTGACCGCCTCGGCAGAGGCGCTGGGTACTTCGATAGATACTTGCAGAACTATCTGGGTATCACAGTTGGGATGATCTATGAATCAGAGTTTGTTTCAAAGCTTCCCACTCAAGGCCATGATGAACCAGTGAATTGGGTGGTTACGCCAACAAAAACTATTGCCCTGCCCCTAACGGGTAACATTAGATAGTTCCCATCCATCTGGAGAAAACTAAATGCCTACCTATAGCTACCTGTGCAAAAAATGCGAGCACAGTTTTGACCTTTGGCAAGATTTCTCAGCAGAAACTGAAACTGTGTGCCCGAATTGTGGTGGTGAGATCAGGAAAGTTTATGGACAGTTGGGTGTGAGTTTCAAAGGTTCCGGTTTTTATCGAACCGACTCGAGGCCAGAAAAACCAGCTACCCCTTCTAAAGCGGACTAACCCCAGTGCGGTGGCTTGTCTTCAATAAGCCGCTGGTCGTTTGACTCCACCAAGTCCCCCCATGCCATAGCGGTATCTTCAAACGCCTTTGGCGCAATTTCAAATAGTGGCTGCGGCTTTTTGTCCAACTGAATTCCGAGCTTGGAGGCAATAGCGTTTGCAGTTGCCTCGGGGTCTGCAAACAGCTCAAAGCTCGGGACTCGAATGTAATCCCAGCCCATAGATCTAAGGAGCATGGGGCGCAGACGATGGCGCTCCGAGAGGTTGTATCCAAGAAGACCCCAGTCTGGCTCAATAACAGCAACACGGGACTGGACTGAGGCAATGAGCTTGAACCTAGAAGAGAAGTTGGTTCTTGTGCTGACCCCAAGTTTGGTGAGCCGCATGGCTAGGTCAGAAATCATCGGGTCAATTTCCGCTTCAAATTTAGGAGTACGGACTTTTGCAATGGCCTCCAGAAGCTCCCGGAACACCTTTACGCCTGGGCCCTTATCCTCAGCCAAGTCCGCTGCTTCTAATGCGCTGACCACGGTAACTTGTTTTCTCGCGGAGACCAAAAGGTTTGCCAAAAATCTTCTAGCTTCGGGGTGAGAAATTTGCCCCATTGACTTGGGTGCTAGGCCGTTGGCATCTTTTCCAAAGCCGACCGAGAAAATGATGCGGTCAGAAATTCGGTGGGCCAAATCGGCAATGGTCGTCACTTCAAATTTCTCGCGACCGTGGCCTTCAAAGAAGGGGTTTAGATCAGGCCTTGCCTGAAGAGCTAGGCGTAGCTCGCTTTGCAAGCGATCAGCATGCTTGGCGCTAGCAGTTGCTACCAGCAGAGACTCTTCCGGCTTTAGCTGGGCGTGCTGGAAAATCAGCTCCATGGTTTTGGCTAGCTCTTGGTCCAAGCTTTCAGGCTGATTAGAAGTAGTTGCGGCTATTTTCTCCAGGGTGATATTTGATGCGCCAAAGTAGCTTGAGGCGGTGGGTTCAAAAATGATTCGACCCTGGTAAAACTCACGATTTATGTATTCGCCAAGTGCCTGACCTGAGCTTCGATAGCTCTTTTTTAGAACCTCCACGGGCATCAAAGACCTTGCGGCGGTAAAGATAGACTCTGGCAGCTGCTTGGATAGGTCATCTTCTGGCAGGCACTCGACCTTGAATCCCGAGGCTGCAGCAATGGCGTCATCACCAAAGACAATAACTTGGTTTGACCGAACTAAGGCCGCCAGGTTCTCTGCTACCGATGTGCCTGCACCATCCAAAACCAGGGTGATGTCAAACCGATCGGTTTTTGATAAGACTCTAGGTATTTCGTAAGGAGAGCACATTACTACCGGTGCAATTGCTTGGTAAACGTTAGGGGCTAGTTGGGAAACCTCCGAAAGCACTGCTCGTTTTAGTTTCAGTAGCTCTTTCAAAGTCTGAGCCTCTGAGGGGAAGTTTTCTAGGGCTGCTTTCCACCTTCCGGCCAGGTCGTATGAAACAGTTTCTGCACCAGCAGAAATAAGCGCAGTTTCAGTAGAGGCAAAGGCCTCTTCGTTTTCAATTACTTGCTGGTGGTCCCCAACTAGCGAGCCACCTGATCGTTCTAGCAAGGTCTCTAGAGCTGAGCCCCACCATGCCAACTCAAGTTCTGCTCTGATCTCCTGCTTGGTGGTGTGTAAATTAGCTAGCTCTACCGCCAGCTGACCAAGGCCAGCCTCATCGAGGCGCTGCTTAGTCATGAGGTGCTCTTCGTAGCTATCCAAAATGCTGGTCTGGTTCGCAAGAGATTGCAGTGTGGCCTTTAGTTGATCAAGAGGCAGGTCAATTAGCTTTGCTTCCAGAGTGATTTGGTTTAGGTGAGGTTGCAGGCTTTCTAGTTCTTTCACAAAAGTTGCTACTGCCACTTGAGCTTCTTTGATTCCAAGTGGTACCTGAGGTGGCTTTGCCACAAGGCAGTTCCTACCCCAAGCATCGCGCTGAGCTTGAATGGCCTTCAGGGCTTCGTGCATGTCTGATGTATGCATTCCTGGTCGCAAATACTCTTTAGCAAGCTTTTTCAACTTACTTCTATTTGCACCACTCATCACCGACTTGTCTTTTCTTGGTGCGGTGGCATGAATTAACTCTGTTATCGGCCGGTCAAAAACCTCTGGCTTGAAGGTATCTAAACTTTGACGAAGTCCAACAAACAGCTCGAGATACTCAACCCAATCGCGAACTGTTTTGGCTGGTACGAATTCAACTGTCTTGGTAAACTGCGCTAGCTGGTCCGAGAGGGCATCAAAGGCATTTTCATGAAGAGCCTTAGCTAGGGTAACCTTGGCGGGGATTTCGCTCGGGTTATCAAATTTGGCCAGGAACCAGGCCGAGTCTGACGGGCCAACATCGAACATGCCAAGTTCTTGGGCTTGGCTTAGCAAGGTGGTTGCAAAGGTGAGGTCTCGATGGCGGCCAATGTGGTCAGGATCTATCCGAGCTTCGTTCACTGGAGGTTTCGGGGTTGCTGCCAGCCCCGCTAATTCCTCCATGGCCTGTTCGATACTGACACCTAGTTCGCCATCGACCTTCTCGAGCGAGCCAAAGTAGCTTGCTATCTTTTCCCTGGCAACATCGCGTCTGGAAGCTAGTTCGGTGTAATTTACGGGCTGCGCTTTTTCGTTTCGGGAGATGGCGCCAATCATGTCCAGCCAAGTTGAGTTGGATCGAATACCCACTCCGGCTAAGCCAATCTGGGACATTCTAAAAGCTAACTCGTTGAGGGTTTGGGTCCTTGGGGCGACAACTAGGACCCTCTTGCCTTGGTGCGCGAGTGCAGAGATAAGAAGTACAACGCTTTGGGTGTAGCCACAACCAGGCAAAGTTTCAACAGCAAAACTGGCGCTCGCGAGGGCCCTAGAAACAATTCTGGTTTGGGTGCTGTCGGAATCCGTTACCAAAATTGGATCGGCAACGCCTTGCTCATAAGAGTCTGAGTTGGCCGAGGACTTACTCAAGAAAATGTTGAGGTTCGGGTGTTCCTTGTTTTCAAAGTCGGCAGCTAAGTCGCTGGCGGCATAAGAGAAATTGGAGATGGCCAAAAGCCTGCTTAGCTCAACATTTGCATAATCCTCAACTAGCGATGAGATTTTGTCGAGTACTCGAACAGGTATTGGGTCCGAGCCAACTTGAACAAGGGAAAGCAAGTCTTCGGTATTTAGTCTTACCCCGTAAGCCTTGGCTAAGGCTGGCGCCAGGGCCGGATTAACAATGGCTTTTCTAGACAAACTCAATTCGAAGTCATCGTGTTTGGTAATCAGATTTACTGGCCAGAGCAAGATTGGCATTCTCAGATCGTGACCGTCAGCGGTTAGGTCCACTAAACCACTTGCCATATACATAGTCTCAAGCCCAAAGTCTTCGGCAAGGCACAGCTGCCTTGCCTTGATCCGCTTAGCAGCTGAAAGAGCCCTTGAGTAAGAAAGAGAGTCTCGAACCAGATTTGAAAGTAGCGTCGGTCTTCCAGTGACAAACTGAGCTAAACCACCCGGGTGGGCTTTCTCGAGATTAATCTGACCGAAGCTGTTGTCCTTGTAGTGAGAAAGTGGGTCGGTGTGGCCAATTTCTCGAATCTCCGCTAACCATTGGTTCAGACTCGGCGCGGGCCGAGTGTCTTTGGTTTCTTGGGATTCGTTCATATCTCAAGACTAACTTTGAGTGCTCGTTATTCTAGGCTGGGCCTAGCTTGTGTTGAGGTATCTTTGATAGTTCTGGCCCCGTAGCTCAGTGGATAGAGCAGAGGTTTCCTAAACCTTGTGCGGAAGTTCGATTCTTCTCGGGGTCACTTTAGGCAGCGGTAGCAAAGCTTAGGTACTGGTTCCACTCTGGCTCAAACCGCTCAGTGCCTCGAACCATCCAAATCTTGCCAGATGGCATCCGAGGTGTCATGCCCAAAGTCCAACCCATCTCAGCAAGGGTCCGGTCACCTTTATTGTTATTGCAACGAAGGCAGCAGGCAACCAAGTTTTCCCAAGAATCATCGCCGCCTCTAGATCGCGGTTGAACGTGGTCAACCGTAGAAGCTGATTTTTGACAGTAGGCACACCTGTGACCATCCCTTCTAAGCACACCTCGCCTGGACACGGGGATCACTCTCGAACCGGGAATTCTCACGTATCGAGATAGCAAAATGACCGAAGGTAGCTTATGTTCTAAGCTCGCGCTTCTCACAACGCCGGTTCCCGCTTGGGCTAGGACGGTGGCTTTTTGACTAAGCACCAAAATTATCGCTCGCTTGAAACTGACCACGGCAAGTGGTTCATATCCGGCGTTGAGTACCAAGGTACGCATTCAAGTTCCTTTCGAATTCACCCACACGGATTGTGGGTTTTCGTTTAACTGGCTTGGTTGCCTGGGCAATAAAAATGCGCCGTCATAAATGACGACGCAAAGTTAATGACCCGGTATCTGGCCAATGGGCTCGGGTTGCCGAGACTGGAAGCAATGCTTGGGATGCACACTTTTCATCAAAACACCTAACCCTTCGGCTAAATAGCAATAAGTAGTTAGCTATAGATTAGCTCAAACAAATCCCAATTGATAACCTAGCTGGCTGTGTTTTAGTTGGTACCCAATCGAACGAAGTAGTGTCCTCCAGCGAAGATTGGTGCAAGCTTTACAAAATCTCCAGGTCTTGGAGCGTGATAAAACATACCGTTTCCGGCGTAAATTCCATTGTGACCGTGGTTGTTGAAAATAACTAGATCTCCTGGAATCGCATCCTCGGGAGCGATCTTAATTCCAGCTCTTGCCTGACTTCCGACTCCGTGGACTAAATCGAGTCCAAACTGAGCAAATACGAACTTGATATATCCCGAACAGTCAAATCCTCTAGGGTTGGAACCTCCAAAAATGTATGGGGTCCCCACATAGGAAGCCGCCACCTGGATCACTAGCTCCGAACTTATTGAGCTATAAGGAGGGTTTTGGACATAGTCCGCCGCGCTAGGTCCGTTATATGCAAGGTAGTTACTGATGGCCTGCTGGCGAATAACTTCCACGGCAGCCTGAGAGGCGAATTCTCCACGAACAAACTTTATGGTGTTGACTGCCGCAACGGTCAGACCTTGAGTGTTCGCATCTTGCTCAAGATCTTCGGCGTTGGTGGTGGTTAGCCTTGCCATGGCGGCAATCTCTGGATCATAGGCATAGGCCGGTAAAGCCACTGTTGCAAAGAGTCCAGATGCGGTCAGCATGGTCAATGCTGTTCTAAAGCCCTGATTAGAGCGAAGTCTGCCCCCAGGGGTAGTTGCTCGAAGTGGCTGCTTAAGTTCGCGCTGCTTTTTATTGGCCTTGGCTTCGGATTTGTCCATTACCTGGCGAGCGCGACGAGTAAATTTGGCTTGCTTAGCTTTTTCGGCCTCGCGGATAGAGCGTCTTGATCGAATCTCAAAGGACTCGAGGACGCTTATTTCAACGTCGGCTCTGTGTTTACCTGAACCAGAACTGGCCAAAGCTAATACCTCCACGATGCTCTAACAGTTTCCAAGGAAACTGATCCTGAAACGAAACCAATAGTTCTAAAGATCTGATTTCAGGTTGAAAGCGATTCAGATCCGACAGTCAAACCGGGTTGATTTTGACAGCAGGGTCAGTCTAACCGATGTTCAATTTCGCCTCGCCAGTAAGGTCCGTTCTAGGCAAACTCGCAGGCTACTAAACTGTGCTTCATGCCAGAAATCCTGATTCCAAGCCAATATCTGCCTAAAGACGGGCGTTTTGGCTGTGGTCCATCCAGGCTCAGACCTGAGCAATTGGGAGGTTTTGGGGTGGCTGGCGCCAAGCTCATGGGCACATCCCACCGCCAAGAACCAATTCGCGACCTGGTTTCCGAGGTGCAAGCTGGGCTTTTGGAGCTATTTCGAGCCCCTGATGGTTATGAGATCGTGCTTGGAAACGGCGGCTCAACTGCTTTTTGGGACGTTGCCGCCTACAGCCTGGCCGAGGGAAATTCTCAAGCCCTAGTTCATGGTGAGTTTGGAGCCAAGTTTGCTAAAGCTCTTGCGGCTCCTTTTCTAGGGGAAGTAGCTATTCAGAAAGCAGATCCTGGCTCCAGATCCGCCCTGCGTGCTACTTCTTTAACCAATACATATGTATACCCTCAAAACGAGACCTCCACCGGGGTGATTACTCCAGTGCAACGCCTGGCCGAAGCTGATCCGGGGGCACTATTTCTCACAGACGCCACATCGGCCGCCGGAGGCGTTGATTTTGAGGCCCAAAACACTGATGTTTACTACTTTGCTCCTCAAAAAAACTTTGGCTCTGATGGCGGAACCTGGCTGGCACTGCTCTCTGCTGCAGCCATTGAACGAGTGGAGAAAATTGCTGCTAGCGATCGGTACATCCCAGACTTTCTCTCGCTAAAGCTGGCTCTGGATAACTCGAGGCTCAACCAGACTCTGAACACTCCTTCGATAGCCACTTTGTTCTTGCTGAGCGAGCAAATTCGCTGGATCAATAACTCAGGGGGTCTTCGGTGGGCCGACGCCAAGACCCGCTCGAGCTCTAAAGTACTTTATGACTGGGCTGATAGCTCCAAAATTGCGAGCGCTTTTGTGACCAATCCAGAACATAGATCTCAGGTGGTTGTAACCATTGATTTTGATCAAAGCGTCGACGCGGCCCAGCTGGTGAAAGTCCTTCGGGAAAATGGCATCGTCGATGTTGACCCTTACCGCAAGCTAGGAAAAAATCAAATTAGGGTTGCAACCTTCACGGCAACAGACCAAGCTGATATCGAAGCACTGATTGCATCAATCGATTTTGTTCTGGAAAGGCTGGCTCGATGAGGCTCTGGGTGAAAGAATCTGAGCGAAAGCCAGAACCCGCTCCGATAGAACCGAACTCAGTTATTGCCGTAATACTAGGAACAGCTTCGTGGGCAATTGCCCTAGCTCTTATCCTTTTTCTTAATCAAACGCTTGCGCAGCCGCTTCCCCAGTGGTGGGCGCTTACCTGCGTCTTTGGAATCGCTCTTGGTATCTTCGGTTACTTCAAGGTCAGAAAGCGCTGATTGATCCAGCTTCGATTTTTCAATCTCCGCTCGGCGTTCAGACCAAGGAACCCAATCGGGAGCAACGATGGAATCTTTGCCTGGTAGTAACACAACTTCCGATACCGTAGCCGCATCAGATTTCTTGGCCTGAAACACAACTACGTGCCATTCCCATCCAACGTAGCCGCTGAGATTGGCTGCGAAACGATAGCTGATTGCTTTCGATGCGTCCTCTGATGTTCCCAAGAATTTCCCAACACCATTGACTGGTGCAGACTCCTTGGCAGCTTTCTCGGCTAAGCCTTGATGTTGTGCTTTTTTGAGCCTTTTAAGCATCTAGCTCTTCGGCGAGCTTTCGAAGTAATGTGGCTATTTTTTGGCTTTGAGCCGTTTCAGGCTGCTTGCCGCGCTTGAGTCCGCCACTGATGTTATCCAGCAGCCTAATGAGGTCCTCGACAATAACCGACATCTCGTCAGCAGGCTTTCTAGACATTTTTGCCAGCGAAGGAGGGGCCTCTAGGACCCGAACCGAAAGCGCTTGGGCACCTTTTTTCCCGTCAACTATGCCAAATTCCACCCTGGTTCCAGGGGTCACTTGACTTACTCCATCGAGCAGGGCGCTGACGTGCAAGAAGACCTCTTGGCCCTCATCGGATGCGATGAATCCGAAACCTTTTTCTTCATCGAAGAACTTCACTTTGCCGGTTGGCATGACTACCTCTTTCTCAGGGTTATTCATTTTACCAAGCGGGCAGGGTAAAAAACTACTGCTGCTTTTACCCTCTTAGCCACAGGTATCCTAGAAGGATGACTAAATCCAAGCAATTGGGACCCTCGAGGCTTGAAACCACACTTGCTTTTTTGGGAGTTGGGGCTATTGGTCTGTCACTACTTTGCATCGTGATTACGTTGGCTGGAAGCTTTTTTGGTGTTACTAGCTACCTAGCGATATTCGCTCAGATTCCTCTAATCGGACTTCCTATTGGCTTTTTACTGGTCATTGCGCTGCTGGTGCTATCTATTTTTAGAAAGGGGCGCGAAACAAAACAGTGAGCGACCTATACCGGCTAGCTTTAGCCCTCAGATCGGCCGATGATGCCGCACTGAGCATTCTGGTGCACGAAAGGTCACTGGCGCTTTCCGAATTCAAAGACTTTTATGATCTTGCCCAGGCGGTATTGAATCCCAAGTCTCAAGCTTTACTCGCCTCCAGTATTTCTGCGTCACAGATTAGTTCGCTTCGGTCCTTAATCAACAAGGAGAAAGTTTCTAAAGAACAAGTTAGCTTTCTAGCTAATGATTTGTATGTTTGGAGCGACCAAGAGCCAATTGTCTTTGATTGGCTAACAGATCGCCTGAGTGAGAATCCACGAACCGCGTCTCTAAAGATTGTTACCGAACCAACAGCTGTCCCAGAGCCTGAGTCAATTGATCGCGATTGTGGAATCCACGCTTTCGAGGCGATGCAATCGGTGACCGAGCTTATTTTTAGCTTTGATCAGCACCTCATAAAGGAAGTATCGAAAGGTGCTATGGGGCTTCCTGACGTCAAGAGACTCTCTGCTCATCTGGGAAAATCTAAAGAGTACGTAAAGGCCATTTTGGAGCTCGCAAAGGTTTGCGGGGTGGTAACAATATCGGAAAAACGATTCCACCCGACCGAGCTTGCCGACAGCTGGATTAGTTCAGATCCAAAAACGCGCTGGCAGATGCTCGCCCAGGCTTGGTTAGCCATGATTGGGCCTTCTGGAGCCAAAGAGCTTTCGCTAAACGCCCAAAGAACCCCCAAGAAAGCGCTTGCTGAGCTAATCGATGCAAGCTTTCCGCTGGCTCATTCATCAGCCCAATCAAGAATTGGCAGGCTAGCGGAGTTAGCCGAAGCAATTGGTCTATCTGCTGGCGGCTATGCTGCCAGCTGGTTACAGCAGCTTCTGGCCGGCAAGATTCCTGCCGCCGCAAAAACACTAGAACAAAGGCTCCCAGCTCAACAAGAGCGAATAATCGTGCAGGCCGACCTTTCGATTATTGCCCCAGGGCCCCTAGCTAGCTCAGTAGAGATTGCCCTTAGGAAATTCACTGACACTGAAAACATCGGTCTTGCAACCAGCTATCGAATCTCCCCGACAAGCCTAAGTTGCGGGCTCGAGGAGGGGCTCAGTGAGAAGCAAATCAGATCGCTGCTTGAAAAACTCTCAGGATCAAAAATTGCCCAGCCGGTTGATTACTTGCTCACGGAAACAGCTGAGCGCTTTGGCAGATTACGAATCTCGCAAAGTGAATTAGGGTCGGTCTTGGTTTCGACCGATGAACTACTTGGAAAACAGATTCTCATGGATTCAAAGCTGAAGCCCTTGGGGTTGAAAAAAGTAGACAATCAAATCACCTCACCGTTACTCCCAGAGTATCTTTATCATGCACTGCGTGAAAGCGGTTATCTTGCGATTCGAGTTGATGAAAACGGGAAAGTTATTGCCCCATCTTCAATTCACAAAAACGGTTCTCCAAAAAGCATATTTCTTGATCAAATCAATCGGTTAAGAAAACAGGATTTGGAAATGTCTGACCAGGCGCCTGAATCTGATATGGAGCGAAAGATTCAACTGGCACTATCAACAAAAAGCATTCTCAAAGTCGAAATCACAATCAATGGAAAACCGATGAGTTTTTCTCTAGAGCCAATTGGAGTTGCTAACGGACGCCTGCGGGCGAAAGACCGTAAGGCGGATATCGAGCGCACTCTTCCGGTTTCGGCAATTACTTCTATAACGATCGGCTGAGCATGACTTCGGGACCCCTGATTGTTCAAAGCGATAAGACTGCGCTGTTAGAAGTGAATCACCCTAAAGCTGCCGACGCTAGGCATGATTTGGCAATTTTTGCAGAACTAGAGCGGGCCCCAGAACACATTCACACCTACCGAATCACCAAACTTGGCTTGTGGAACGCGCGGGCCGCTGGCCACGACAGCGGTTACGTCCTAAATGTGCTGGATAAGTATGCCAAGTTTGCCATTCCCTCCTCGGTGAGGGTCGACATCCAAGAGACCATGGATCGGTATGGCAAGTTGGTGATCAAGCGTGATCTAGCTGGGGGGCTCCTTCTAACCTGCTCCTCGCCAGCGATATTGCTTGAGGCCTCAAGAGGCTCAAAGGTCGCGTCTTTGCTAGGTTCCAGGCTTTCAGAGGATACTTTCGAGGTTTTGCCCTTTGCCAGGGGTGCTCTCAAGCAAGAGCTCCTAAAGCTCGGCTGGCCAGCAGAGGATCTCGCGGGTTATACCCCCGGCACACCTCATGAAATTGCGCTTCAGGAATCTGGCTGGGCCATTCGTGATTATCAGGTCAAGGCCGTGGAGAAATTCTGGGATGGCGGCTCTGGGGTTGTTGCGTTGCCCTGTGGCGCGGGCAAGACCATCGTGGGTGCGGCGGCTATGGCAAGAGCGAAAACGAACACTCTTATTTTGGTGACCAACACGGTCGCTGCGAGACAGTGGAAAGCTGAGTTGCTAAAGCGAACAACCTTGACCGCCGATGAGATAGGCGAATACTCCGGTTCTGTGAAAGAAATAAAGCCAGTAACAATTGCCAGCTACCAGATTCTTACAGCAAAACGTAAAGGTGAGTACGCTCACCTAGAGTTACTAAACGCTAAAGACTGGGGGCTCATTATCTACGATGAAGTTCATTTGCTACCGGCACCAATATTCAAAATGACTGCAGACTTACAGGCACGTAGAAGGCTCGGTCTGACAGCAACTTTGGTTCGTGAAGATGGAAAAGAAGGTGATGTCTTTTCTTTAATTGGTCCAAAGCGCTTTGACGCTCCGTGGAAAGAAATTGAAGCAGAAGGATACATTGCGCCAGCAGAGTGCTTTGAGATTCGAGTTGACCTTCCAGAAGATGAGCGACTCAACTATGCAATTGCTGAACAAGACGAGCGCTATCGGATGGCAGCCACTTCCAAGACCAAGATTCCAGTGATTCAAAAACTGATTGCCAAACACAAAAACGAACCCACATTGATAATCGGTCAGTATCTTGACCAAATTGACGAAGTAGCAAACTTGCTGGGCGTTCCAAAAATCACTGGGGAAACCTCAGTAAATGAAAGAGAACGATTGTTCCAAGCCTTCCGCGAAGGCACCGAGCCAACCTTGGTAGTTTCCAAGGTTGCCAACTTTTCAGTCGACCTGCCAGAAGCCTCGGTTGCGATACAAATCTCGGGCTCCTATGGATCCAGGCAAGAAGAGGCCCAGCGCTTGGGTCGACTACTGAGACCCAAAGCCGATGGAAGAACCGCCTCCTTTTACACCTTGATCGCCAGGGATACTGTGGACCAGGACTTCGCCCAAAACCGGCAGAGATTCCTTGCCGAGCAAGGATATAGCTACAAAATCCTTGATGTATCAAGCATCTAGAATCCTCAAGAAACGCTCAGGGTTCTCACAGCTTTCTTTGACACACTTAGCTCATGGCCAAAACTCGCGTACTAATCGTCGATGACGAACCAAACATCAGGGATCTGCTAGCCACCAGCTTGCGGTTTGCAGGTTTTGAAATTCAAACTGCAGCCAACGGAACGGCGGCTGTTGCTGCCGTGACCGAATCTGAGCCAGACATAATCTTGCTGGATGTGATGTTGCCTGACATGAATGGATTTAGCATCACCAAGAAACTTAGAGCCGCAGGAATTCAATCTCCGATTCTGTTCCTAACGGCCAGAGATGAAGTCGAAGACAAGATCACCGGGCTAACAGTTGGTGGCGATGACTACCTGACAAAACCATTTAGTCTCGATGAAGTAGTAGCCAGAATCCAAGCAATTTTGCGAAGGACAAAAACGGCCGACGCGGAACCTTCGGTGATTGATGCTGGGGCTGTAGTGATAAACCAAGACGCCCACGAAGTCACAGTTGATGGAACAATCGTTGAACTATCTCCCACCGAATACAAGTTATTGAGATTTCTGGTGATGAACGCTGACCGCGTTCTGACAAAAGCTCAGATTCTAGATCACGTTTGGGAATATGACTTTAATGGCGATATGGGAATTGTTGAGTCTTACGTTTCTTACCTTCGAAAAAAACTTGATCCACTTAGCTCTCGTCCACTTATTCAAACTAAGCGCGGTGTTGGCTACATATATAAGAAGCACGACTAGTGCCTTCGAAGTTAGCCAGCGCTTGGGAGTTAGTTTCCCTTCGGAGTAAATTAACGGGTCTTTCGGTAGCTATCATCGGATTACTACTGCTGGTTTCTAGTTTTGGTACCGTTACAGTCCTTCGTGCTTACCTGCAACAAAACACCGATAACTTGCTCTCTGCAACGGCAACAATTCTTTCCCAACAGGACCCTAATCAGATAGAAGCCAAGCTTCTTGCCAAGCGACTGAACTTACCTAGACTTCCAAGCGACTATTTGATATCTGTCCTTGACGCCAAAGGCCAAACTGTTTTTCAAATAATGGCTACCGATTCATCCCAGGGACAAACACCAAATCTTGAGGTGTTGAATCTTGCCGTCGTTCTGGCAAGTGCTGGTGCTCCATTTGACCTCGATAAAGACGGTGGCTTAGGTGATGTGACCATTGATGAGCACGATACCTGGCGGGTTGTTGCCCAGCCTTTTCGGGGGTTTGAGGGTTCGGTTGCTGTGGCCCTTCCAAACAGCACAAACCTAGAACTTCTCAGGCAGTATCGGGCTATTGGGGGTGGCTTTGGGTTTTTGCTGCTAGCCCTTAGTGGTCTGAGTATTTGGCTCACTATCGCCCAGGCGCTAAGGCCACTGCGAGAAGTGGAGCGGACAGCCAAGTTAGTTTCTTCAGGTGATCTATCCCAGCGGCTAATTGAGCGACCAGGCAAAACGGAAATTGCGCGGCTAAATAGGAGCCTAAACTCGATGCTCGACTCCCTAGAGGCTTCGGTTTCATCCAGAAACAAGACTCTGGGTCAGATGCGCAGATTTGTTGCCGACGCTTCTCACGAACTTAGAACTCCTCTAGTTTCAGTTAGGGGCTACGCGGAGCTATATCGCAAGGGAGCTTTGAAAAAGAAATCTGAAATTCAACAGGCAATGGAAAAAATTGAATCGGAAGCCATAAGAATGTCTGGTCTGGTTGAATCGCTGCTAACGCTCGCGAGGCTTGATGAAAACCAGCAGCTGGAAACCAAAGAGGTTGACCTACTCCAACTAATCCGTTCTGTAATTGAGCAAGACCTGCCGGGTGAAAAGAAGATCTCGCTCTCAGTTCTAAGCCTAAGTGGGGCAAAGCTAGCCCAGGATCAAGAAGTCTTAGCGGAGGTTAATGAGGCGCAGATTCGTCAGGTTCTTGTGAACCTAATTGAAAACGCAAAACGGTTTAGCCAAAACAAATCCACTATCGAAATCGGCATAGGTCACAAAACAGATGATGAGATAGTGATCGAAGTCATTGACCATGGTGACGGAGTTCCCAAGCAACTGCGGGAGAAAATTTTTGAGAGGTTCTATAGAGCAGATAGCTCCAGAAACCGTGATACTGGAGGCACTGGTCTAGGACTTGCAATTGTGAAGGAGATTATTCTGCTTCACAAGGGACGAATCGAAGTTCGTGACACCGCGATGGGTGGAGCTACATTCCGGATCAAGCTACCAACTCGCCACAACTGGGTCTAGGAAAGTTCTTCACAAATTCTGATCCCAAGGCTAAAAACCTTGCCCTAGAGCGTAATCTGATGCCCGACGAAGGAATCGAGATGACACAGTTTCAAGTAGATAGCGAACAGGTATTGGCCGCAACCGGCCAGATTAACTCGACTATTTCTAGGCTACAAAGCGAAGTTCATTCACTGCACGGACAACTGCAAAGCCTGCAGGGTTCCTGGCGAGGAGCCGCGGCTGAATCATTTCAAGCCCTGGCAAATCGCTGGATAACCACTGCAGGCGCAGTTGATGCTCAGCTTGCTGAGATTGGCGTGGCACTTGCTCTAGCTGCTTCGCAGTATCGAGACATCGAGTACGCCAACCAAAGGTTGTTTTTAGGTTAGAAGCCCATACCTTCGCCGCCGCCTTGAGGCATTGCAGGAGCAGCCGGTTCTGGCTTCTCCGCAACTACAGCTTCGGTAGTTAGGAACAGTCCGGCGATCGAAGCAGCGTTTTGTAGCGCTGAACGAGTTACCTTCACTGGGTCATTGATGCCAGCGGCAAGCATGTCGACATACTCTCCGGTCGCGGCGTTAAGTCCGTGTCCCGAAGGTAGGTTCTCCACCTTGTCTGCAACTACTCCTGGCTCAAGACCTGCGTTGATTGCAATCTGCTTCAAAGGAGCGGAGATTGCAACACGTACTATGTTCGCACCAGTTGCCTCGTCGCCTTTTAGCTTTAGCTTGTCAAAGGCAGTCTTGCCGGCTTGTAGCAGAGCAACTCCTCCTCCAGCGACAATGCCTTCCTCAACAGCAGCCTTGGCGTTTCGAACTGCGTCTTCAATGCGGTGCTTGCGCTCTTTTAGCTCAACCTCGGTTGCGGCTCCAGCTTTGATAACTGCAACTCCACCAGAAAGCTTGGCTAGACGCTCCTGTAGCTTCTCGCGATCGTAGTCAGAGTCAGTGGCTTCAATCTCGCGACGGATCTGCTCGACTCGGCCAGCAATCTGGTCCTTGTCTCCAGAACCTTCAACAATTGTGGTCTCGTCCTTGGTAACAACGATCTTGCGAGCGCGTCCCAACATGGTTAGGTCGGTGTTTTCTAGCTTTAGGCCTACCTCTTCTGAGATAACCTGACCACCGGTCAAGATAGCGATGTCTTGCAACATTGCCTTGCGGCGGTCTCCAAAGCCAGGAGCCTTGACGGCAACAGACTTGAAGATTCCTCGGATTTTGTTCACGATTAGGGTTGCTAGCGCTTCGCCTTCGATGTCTTCTGCGATAACAAGTAGTGGCTTTCCAGCCTGAATTACCTTGTCAACAACAGGTAGAACATCTTTGATGTTCGAGATCTTGGAGTTCACGATTAGCACGTATGCGTCTTCTAGAACAGCCTCTTGACGCTCTGGGTCAGTGACCATGTATGCAGAGACGTAACCCTTATCGAATCTCATACCTTCAGTCAGCTGTAGTTCGATTCCAAAAGTGTTTGACTCTTCAACTGTGACAACGCCCTCGCGACCGACTTTGTCAATCGCTTCTGCAATTAGCTCACCAATTACTGGGTCTCCAGCAGAAATAGAAGCGGTGGCTGCAATCTGCTCTTTGGTCTCTACTGGCTTAGCGTTGGCAATAAGTTCCTTGATAACGGCTTCAACAGCTTTTTCGATTCCGCGCTTTAGGGTGATTGGATCTGCACCAGCTGCAACGTTTCTAAGTCCTTCGCGAACTAGCGCCTGGGCTAGAACTGTTGCAGTGGTAGTTCCGTCTCCTGCTACATCGTCTGTCTTCTTAGCAACTTCTTTAACCAGTTCAGCACCAATTCTTTCGAATGGGTCTTCTAGTTCAATTTCCTTTGCAATGGAAACGCCATCGTTAGTGATTGTGGGGGCTCCCCACTTCTTCTCTAGAACAACATTGCGCCCACGTGGACCAAGCGTCACCTTTACGGTGTCTGCAAGGATGTTTAGTCCGCGCTCTAGGCCACGACGGGCCTCTTCATTGAAAGTAATAATTTTTGCCATGTTGGGTTTCTCCCGAAGTTAGTGTTTAGCACTCTATTTGTGTGAGTGCTAACTCAATTTTGGCACTCTAAGCCCGAGAGTGCAAGTTCCAAATTCCAGGAAATAGGAAAAGCCGCCACCTCGAAAGGTAGCGGCTTTTCCGTGAAGTCTAGGTGGTCCTAGATTAGGTTTACGGCGTCAGCCTGAGGGCCTTTGTCGCCGTTCTTTACTTCGAACTCAACGCGCTGGTTCTCCTTGAGCTCCTTGTAGCCATCTCCTTGGATAGCTGAGAAGTGAACGAATACGTCCGCTCCACCGTCCTGAGTAATAAAGCCGAAGCCCTTCTCAGCGTTGAACCACTTTACGGTTCCTTGTGCCATGTGTATCTCCTGTTGCCTAGTTTGAATGCGGAGTCGGCCCAATAGGCCTAACCGAGTCGCTTCCAAACCGGGGGATCCAGGAATGCATTACTAAACCGAAAGCTTTTGGAGCTATGGCTTTTTCTACGACCATTACCTACTCTAGCCGTGAATGGGCCTATAAAGTCAAGAAGTTTTTTGAGGAAATATCTGGGCTAGTCCAGGTAATCGGTGCCAATTAAGACCGTGACTGGGTGAGAAAACTGGCCGAAAACTAGTATCGGAGCATCTGGGAAGATGGCTTGGAGCCCAGAGGCATCCGAGCGGTAGCGCTCATTGGCAATGATTATTTGGGTGACGCTTGCCGCCTGAAGACTGGATCCAGCATCACTCAGGCTGGAGCCGATCACCACATTCCAGCCGGCTTTTGATAGCTGTCGGCTGATCGAATAGGCCAGACCTGTGTTGGTTCCATCAACAACCGAGATGTCAATTTGAGGAACCGTGGGGGCAATTATCTGAGGCAAAGCGACCTCGCTGGATCCCACTAGCCCTAGATCAGCCATGCGAAGACCCAAAAGTCCCCCGCCAGCTAGCAAACCCGAAGCGACAGCTAGCGCGAGTAGTGACAATAGATTGTCAATCGCGCTTTTTGGGGCAAGGTGCTTGCCGCCGATACCTTGTAAGGTATCCAGCTCTTGTTCAGCTGTTGCTTGCATTTTGTCCTTTATGGAGATTCCCGCCAAGCCTCTATATTAGGCATCTAGAGCCCCCGAAAGGAAATCGAATATGGACTACCCAATTCAGAAGCCTGATTCCAAGTGGCGTGAGGAACTCACGGATTTTGAATACAGCGTCCTGAGGGAAGCTGGCACCGAAAGAGCCTTTACTGGGGAGTTACTGAATGAAAATCGCACGGGCATCTTTAGATGCCGCGGTTGCCAAGCCGAACTGTTTAGAAGTAATTCAAAGTTTGACTCGCACTGTGGCTGGCCTAGTTTCTACGAGCCCAAGGCTGAAGACGCCGTAGAGCTTTTGGAAGACAGAAGCTTTGGAACCATAAGAACTGAAGTTCGCTGCCGAGCTTGCGGTTCTCACCTAGGGCACGTTTTTGAAGACGCTCCGCAAACTCCCACGGGAGACCGGTATTGCATCAACTCCGTGAGCATAACCTTCGAAGAATCAAACTAATGATTGTTGGTCTTGGAACTCTTATAAACGTTGTGGCAATAATCATTGGCACATTAGTTGGCGTTCTTATCGGTAATCGCCTCAGTGAAAAGACGTCTCGCGTTGTTACCGATGGTCTCGGGCTCGTGGTCCTAGTGCTCGGTGGCCTAAACGTAATAGCTCTATTGGATCAAGAATTCGTTTCGGCAGTGGGGCCAGGGATACCGCTTCTTATTGTGATTGGCGCGATCTTGATTGGTGGAATTGTTGGATCTGCCCTCAAGATAGAGCAACGTCTTGATCAGCTTGGAGCTTTCTTGCAAAAGCGCTTTGCCGGCAAGAAATCAAAAGACTCTAAAGAAAAATTCATTACAGGATTTGTGAATGCCTCCCTGGTTTTCACAATCGGACCCCTAGCCATACTTGGGGCTTTGAGCGATGGCCTAGGTCAAGGCATTGAACAGCTAGCGACTAAATCGATCCTGGACGCTTTTGCGTCCCTTGCCTTCGCAGCGAGCCTGGGTTGGGGTGTTGCGCTATCGGCAATTCCAGTAGGGCTGTGGCAAGGACTCTTGACTGTTTTAGCCTTTGCACTAGGGGCAGTAGTTTCGGCTCCTGTGATCTCTGCCCTTACAGCTACCGGAGGAGTTTTACTGCTGGGAGTTGGGCTTCGCTTGCTTCAGATTCGATTAGTGGCCGTTGGCAACATGCTTCCTGCATTGATTGTTGCTCCTTTGGTTACCCTGGTGCTGCTGTCCTTCTAGCTGCACTGAGGGCTATTCTAAAAGCGAGGATGATCGATGAATCAAGAGCGAGTGAGGTCCAGGAATGAGTAAAGGTGTTACAGCCAGCACCGGAGGTTTTTATTTCCTAGCATTTATAGGTGCCGCTGTGTACTTCATCGGACAGTCTTCAGACTTCTGGGATGGGGTAATCGGCTTCTTGAAGGCACTAGTGTGGCCAGCATTTTTGATTTATGAGATCTTTAAGACTTTATCCGTCTAATTGGGGCCGACCAGGGGACTTGAACCCCTAACCCCCGCATTACAAGTGCGGTGCGCTACCAATTGCGCCAGGTCGGCCTGCACCTAGCGAGGCTAAGTACCGCTCTAGCCTACCTAAAAACTAATGCTCAGTACGAGCTGGATCACTACGGTTTCACTACCCCAAGGCCAGAATAGCTAGGGTATTTTCCGCGAGCTACTGGGTTACAGATTCAGCTGCAACCAGCTGAACAAACTGTGCAAACCGAGCCGGGCTGGCTAATTCATCGTTTGTTGAGTAGGTGTACTGCTGACCGTTTACGAAAATTGCAGGTGTCCCAGTAACTTTGTTATCAGTGCCAGGGATTGGATCCTTGAGAGCTCTTGTAGTGGAATCTTCTACGAATTGCTTGAATTCCTTTGTGTCGATGCAGGTAGTGATTTGTTCAATATTGGAGGCTCCGACTTCTTCAGCAAAGGCAATTAGATCTGAATTCTCAGGCCCGGGTGTCATCTCGGGTGGCTGAGATTTAAAAATTCTTGCGCTGTAGTCAAAAAAACTGTCTGGCGAATAATCCGCAACACAGTAGGCCGCATTAGCTGCTCGAGAGGAGAACTGATTGGGCGAAGCACGATCTAGAAACGATAATGCATGAACTTCTAGCGTAGCCGCTCCGGATTCCACAAAATTTCTCAGTTGGTCATTGTTTGGAATCTCAAAAATCGCACAAATTGGGCACTGGTAGTCAACATAGATAACGATTTCTACCGGAGGCTGCTCAGTCTCTGGTGGCGTGCTGGTGGGGGTGTAAAGTTTGAGCTCATTTCCTACCTTGACTCCATCATTGAATGTTGCATTTACAGGGATGGCCTGGGATTGAGTGCTTGCCGAGTAGACAGCAAAAACTACTGCTCCAGTTGCCACCAAGACCGAGGTAGCGATTCCTAGTTGGATAAGGATGCGGTTTCTCCTGTCACCCTTCTTTTGCTGCTCACGCATGGCTTTAGCCTTTGCCCTGGCAGCTTCACGTTGTTCAGATCTTGTTGGTCTTGGGGTATTTGAGGTCATTTTGACAGTTTACAGGAGGTTTTGGGAAGCGCTATTTTGGCCTGGTTAGGTTCCGAGTGGGATACTTGAAAGTACCTATCGGGGCCTTCGGTTGGTAGTTTTCACAAAGGATCGTCCGGCACGTACCTGCCGGTGAAGGAGTTTCATCACGGCATCAGTAAGGTTTGAAAATGCCACTAGGACCTACCCGGGTGGCAAAACCCCCGCAGTTAATTCGCTTAATTTAGAAATCGCAGACGGCGAATTTCTTGTATTGGTTGGGCCATCTGGTTGTGGCAAATCAACAACCCTCAGAATGCTTGCCGGTCTGGAAGAAGTAAACGGAGGCAAGGTTTTCATTGGTGACCGTGATGTCACCGGTGTTCCACCAAAAGATCGCGACATTGCGATGGTGTTCCAAAACTATGCTCTTTACCCACACATGACCGTGGCCGAGAACATGGGATTTGCCCTAAAAATTGCTGGCGTTGCCAAGGAAGAGCGCGCAGCGCGAGTTCTTGATGCAGCAAAGCTCTTGGATCTCGAGCCTTACCTAAACAGAAAGCCAAAGGAACTCTCCGGTGGTCAGCGTCAACGAGTTGCCATGGGTAGAGCAATTGTTCGCAAACCTCAGGTTTTCCTAATGGATGAGCCACTTTCTAACTTAGACGCCAAATTGCGAGTTCAAACCCGTACTCAGATTGCATCTTTGCAAAGGCGTCTTGGAGTCACCACCGTCTATGTGACGCACGACCAGGTTGAAGCCATGACCATGGGTGACCGAGTTGCCGTTTTGAAGGACGGAATTCTCCAGCAAGTTGCAACCCCGCGAGAACTCTACGAAACCCCAAAAAACGTTTTTGTTGCCGGGTTTATTGGCTCTCCTTCCATGAACTTATTTCAGGTTCCTATCGTGGACGGTGGAGTTCAGTTCGGAAACGAAGTGGTTCCGATCCCAAGTTCAGTGTTGTCCAAGACCAAGGCAAAAATGGTCACCCTGGGTGTTAGACCTGAGAACTTTTCTGTTTCGAAGACCAAGGGAATCTCTGTCGAGGTAGCTGTAATCGAGGAACTCGGGTCAGATGGATACCTATACGGTGTTGCGAAAATCGATGGTAGAGAAACTGAACTTGTCTCACGAGTCGATGGAAGAGACCATCCAAACAGGGGTGAAAATGTTTGGCTCAACCCAGAAGGCGGAATCATGCACGTCTTTGATGTTGAAACTGGAGAGCGTCTGAACGAGGGCTAAAGCTTTGGCCTTGCCTTTGAAATCTCATAGAGAGCAACTGACGCCGCTATTCCAGCATTTAATGACTCAGTTTCTTTTGCTATTGGAATGGATAAAACAGCATCACAGTTTTCCTGAACCAGCCTGGAAAGTCCCTTACCTTCAGAACCAACAACTAGAACCATTGGTTCGCCAGCCAAATTAAACTTCGGTAGAGACATGTCTCCCCCACCGTCTAATCCGACTACGAAAAGTTTTCTTTTCTTAAACTCTTTTAGAGTTGCGTTCAAGTTTGCAGCCAACGCGACTGGCACTCTAGCGGCAGCACCAGCTGAGGTTTTCCAGGCCGCAGCGGTGACACCGGTTGATCGACGCTGTGGCAAGATAATTCCGTGTCCGCCAAAGGCTGCAACCGAACGGATAATCGCTCCCAGATTTCTTGGATCCGTTATTCCATCCAAGGCAACAAATAATGGAGTTGCGCCTCGGTATAGCACTTTGTCCAGTAGTTCCATCGGGTGTGCATAGGCGTAGGGGGGAACCTGTAGCGCAACACCCTGGTGAACAGAATCGAAACCAGTTAGTCGGTCAATTTCCGGGCGGGTTACTTCACTAATTGGGATTTTTCTAAGATTCGCTAATTGAATTGCCTCTTTTACTCGGTCATCCATTTCGATACGAGTAGCAAGATAAAGAGTTGTTGCGGGTACTTTTGCTCGAAGCGCTTCTAGAACCGAATTCCTTCCGGATAGCACCTCGAAGCTTTCGGTTGCTTTAGTGATTCGTCTACCCTTGCGCGCGGCTGCACCAGCCACCCCCGCAGTCTTTGGTCCAGAAGCCACGAATTCACCCTTACGGGCTACTCGGATACCAGCGGCTTTCTTCTTGTCAGCAGACTTCTTGGCACGAAAAGCTTTGTGGCCTTTGCGGTCCTCAGCTTTGGGGGTAGGGCCCTTGCCTTCCAGCCTTTTTCTTCCGTGACCCCCTGTTCCAACGCTTGGTCCTTTTTTGCCTTTGGCAGATCCTGGTCTTGCAGATTTACTAGGCACCGAGGCTCCAATTAGTTGAGCCGGCTTCGTCTTCGAGAGTGATTCCAGCTATCTTGAGCTGATCGCGGATGCGATCAGAAGTTTCAAAATCTTTATTCTCTCTTGCTACATTTCTTTGTTTAATCAGTGACTGAACCAGAGTGTCCAGCGACTTGAGAGCTTCGTCTGCTGATCCCTGGCCTTGCCAGACGCTATCCAGTGGATTTATGTTCAGCACGTTTACTATACCCAGAACAGCAAAATAGGCTTCGGTAGCTTCCTCAAACTTGTCTGAATCCAAAGCGGCGTTACCTGCTCGCACGCTCTCATGAAGAACAGCAAGGGCTGCTGGCATGTTCAAGTCATCGTTCATGGCTTCGATGAACTTTTTTGGTAGCGAAGTTGATACCTGGCTGGAGCTTTTAGCCAAGGTCTCTTTACTAAGCCTTCGTCCAGCTCTATTCAAGAATGCGGCAATTCTTTCAATTGCGGCTTCCGCTTCTTCAATGACTCCCTCGTTGTAATCAAGGACCGAACGGTATTGAGCAGAGCCAAGATAGTAACGAACTGCTAGGGCATTGGACTCGTTTAGAACGTCGTTGACCAAAATTGAGTTACCAGCTGACTTGCTCATTTTTGCGCCAGCCACATTTACTAGTCCATTGTGTAGCCAATAGTTGGCGAATTTGTGTCCGGCCGCAGTAGATTGCGCTAACTCATTTTCATGGTGTGGAAAGCGAAGATCTAGTCCCCCACCGTGAATGTCAAAATTTGTTCCTAAGTACTTGACGCTCATTGCTGAACATTCGATGTGCCAACCAGGTCTTCCCCTACCAAATGGGGATTCCCAAGAGGCATCGATGGGTTCATTGTCCTTGTGAGCCTTCCAGAGCGCAAAGTCTCTGGGGTCTTTCTTGCCTCGGGAATCCGCTTCGGTGTCGTTGATTAGATCGTCTTTGGTTTGGTTGGTGAGCTCTCCATAGGAGGGCCAGCTGGTTGCGCTAAAAAAGACGTCCGCTGAGTTATCCACTTGGTAGGCGTGGCCTTTGCTGATTAGCTGCTGAATCAAACCAATCATGTCAATAATGTTTGCGGTGGCTCGGGGCTCGTAGCTTGGGTTTGCAATGTTTAGTTGTTTGTAGGCACTGGCAAAAGCCTGTTCACATTCATAAGCTAAACCCCACCAAGACCTCTTGTCAGCCGCAGCGTTTTGCAAAACTTTGTCGTCGATGTCAGTGACATTTCTAATCAGGGTCACTTGGTTGCCCAAGGCTTGGAGCCAGCGAACTAGCTGATCGTAAACCAGCGCGGAGCGAAGGTGGCCAAGATGTGGCAACGATTGGACCGTTGGTCCACACAGATAAATCCCGACTTTTCCTTTTTCTAAAGGAACAAAGTCCCTCAGCGACTGGCTTCGGGAGTCATAAAGCTTGAGGGTCACGAGCCCAAGCCTACCTTTCGAACCAAACTAGAGGCCACAGCGGCGAGTCCCTCATCGCTTCCTAGAAATCCCATTGCATCGGTTGTGGTTGCAGAGACGCTGACCGGTGCACCAATAATGCCCCCAAGATGTGCCTCTAGCTCTAGTCTTCGGGGGGCAAGTTTTGGGCGATTACCAATTAGTTGAACTGAGATATTTACGGGCTCGAAACCGCGCTGCTTGAGTAATTCCAGGGCCCCTTGCAAAAAGACTTCTCCAGAAGCTCCCGAGTATTCCGGACGGTCGGTTCCAAAATTTGAACCGATGTCTCCAAGGCTGGCGGCAGATAGCAAAGCGTCCACCATAGCGTGAGCAATCACGTCACCATCACTGTGTCCTTCGAGTGCTCGTTCCCCTGGCCATGGAAGGCAACCTAGGTACAAAGTCTTGCTGGCATCATCGCTATAGCGATGAGCATCTGAACCAATTCCCGTTTTGGCGTGAGATAACAATTGCGACTGTGCTCGCTCAAAGTCCTTGGCGGTGGTTATCTTCATCGCTTGTTCTTCGCCTGGGATCATCATCACGGTTCCGCCAAAGGATTGAACTAAAGCTGCATCGTCAGTGAACTGCTCGGTGGCAGCAACGTGAGCTGCTACAAGCACGCTTGCTGGAAAACCCTGCGGGGTCTGAGCTAACACTAAGTTAGAGCGCTCAATAGTTTCTTGAATCACATCGCCTTTATATTTTTTGATGGTATCGGCAACTTGCAAAGTAGGGATCACGCCGATTTGGTTTTCATCTACTGCCGCAGCGACTCGATTGAATAGATCTGTTGAGGTAAGTGACCTTGCAGAATCATGCACAAGGACAATATCAATTCCGCCGGAAAGCGCTGCAAGTGACTCCGAAACTGATTGCTGCCTGGTTGCACCACCAACTACTACTCGAATATCAACTCCTTGACTGGAAAGCTGCTTTTCAAATTCAAGGGTCTGCTCAAGATGGGTCTCAGGAACTGCAATTATGAGCTGCCTTAGATTCTCCATCGCGAGCGCTCGAAAAACGCTGTGTTCCAGAAGTGACTTACCCTCGAGCTCGACGAATGCTTTTGGGGACTTGGCGCCTAGGCGCTCACCTTTGCCTGCAGCTAGTAGCACCACCGCCACAGAGCGTTGGGTCATCGGTCTACTCTTTCCCTAAGAGGCGAGTACTTGATCCAGCAAGACTGACGCTTTTTCTTCGTCGGTCTTTTTGGCAAGGGCTAGTTCAGAAACCAGAATCTGGCGAGCCTTGGCAAGCATGCGCTTTTCTCCTGCCGAAAGGCCCCTATCCTGATCTCTTCTCCAAAGGTCTCGAACTACCTCAGAAACCTTAACAACGTCACCAGATGCCAGCTTTTCAAGGTTTGCTTTATACCTTCTGGACCAGTTTGTTGGCTCTTCAATAAATTCTGCGCGCAGCACATCAAATACTTGCTGGACACCTTTACGATCGATAACGTCTCTGACCCCAACCATCTCAACGTTGGCTGCTGGCACCCAGATGGTCAAATCACCCTGGGCAACTTTTAGTTGAAGGTACTTTTGCTTTTCGCCACGAACGCTGCGGTTTTTGACCTCAACGATCTTGGCTGCGCCGTGATGTGGATAAACGACGGTTTCGCCAACTTCGAATTTCATTTGTTGGATTCCCTTCAGAAAGCACTATTTTACCACAGGTATGGCCTTTATTCCTGAGGTAAACTTGGAGGGTATGCCCACCAAGGAGGATTAGTGCTAGTTCGCAAGATAGCTGCCGGTATTGCAATTGTTGCCCTGTCGTTGAGCTTAACTGGCTGTTCTTTTACGGGAAATGTGGCTTCATTGCAGCCCTACGCTCCTAGCGATGGGCAACAAGTGGATCTCGAATCCGTCAAGGCAAGAAATTTCATGTACTTGGTTAGTGACACTGGAAGAGGCTTTCTAGTTGGATCTCTAGTTAGTGCCTCAACAGAAGATGTCACAGTGAAGCTCCAATACATAAACCCCGAAACTGAAGAACGATCTGACTTCTTCTTCGATGTCCCGGCTGGATCAAAAATTGACTTCGGATTCAACGGCAACTTGCCTATTGACGTGCCCGTTGTTGAGGTTCCTGGTCAAACTGCCAAGTTTTATCTTCTAGAGAGCGACACAATCAACGGATCCATGCAGGTGCCAGTACTGGACGGGACTTTGAGCGAATATCGCGACCTAATTGAGCAGTTGGAAAACTACCGCCCGGATGTTATCGAGCAGTAAAGGCTTTCTACACCTCTAGCTTGTAGCCCAGGCCGCGAACGGTCTGAATGTATTTAGGTCTGGCAGGATCCTCTTCAACTTTTGAACGAAGTCTCTTGATATGAACATCCAAGGTCTTAGTGTCACCAAAGTAATTTGACCCCCAAACCCGATCAATTATTTGACCTCTGGTCAAAACCCGGTTCACGTTCTCCATCAAAAGCTCCAGTAGTTCAAATTCCTTGAGGGGCAGCGTCAGTTGGTTTCCATTTAGAGTCACTACATGCCGATCCGAGTCGAGCCTTAGCTCCCCTGCAACCAAAACTGATCCGGCATTTACTGGCGGCTCAACTTGTCGTCTCAAGACGGCTTTAATTCTTGCAAGCAGTTCTCTTGTTGAATAGGGCTTGGTGATGTAATCATCGGCACCGATTTCGAGACCTACAATTTTGTCAATTTCAGAATCTTTTGCTGTAAGCATGATTATCGGCACGTTAGAGCTCATTCTGATGTGTTTGCAAACTTGATTGCCGTCAACTTTTGGCAACATCAAGTCAAGCAATATGATGTCAGCTCCAGATTTGTCAAAGACACTAATAGCCTCCTCACCATCAACTGCGACAATAACGTCGTGGCCTTCTTTTTCAAGAAAGAACACCAGCGCCTCACGTAATGACTGTTCGTCTTCAACAACTAGCACTTTGGCCATTATTTTCCTTCCGAAACTAAGTCGATAGTGCCTGTTGCGGGGTCCGCCGCTGTTGCAAGAGGTATCCGAAGAGTGAAGGTCGAGCCAACCCCCACCTGGGAAAACAATTTGATTTCCCCACGGTGGATCTTGGCGACGTGCTTTACGATGCTAAGACCTAGGCCTGTTCCTCCGGTGTCTCTCGATCTGGAAGGATCGGCTCGGTAAAAGCGTTCAAAAATTCGTTGCTGGTTCTCAGGTGAAATACCAGCACCTGAGTCAGTCACAGTGATCTCAGCGATAGATTCTTTGGCACCACAGCCAATACCAACACTGGTTCCTTGGTCTGAATAGCTAATTGCATTTTCAACAAGGTTTTTTACTGCTGTTATTAACATCTCCTTGTTACCAAAAACTTCGAGCTTAGGGGCTTGCTCTGAAACCAATCTGATTTTTCTACTAGCCGCTAGTTGTTCGTTTCGATCAATTGCCTCAGCCGTCACATCATTTAGGTTCACGATTTCGGCGGATGCCAAAACCTCCTCCGACTGAAGCCTTGAAAGCTTGATTATATCTTGGACTAAAAATGTAAGCCTGCTGGATTCTTTATTCAGGCTGGCTGCGAACTTTGCAACGGCCGCTTGATCATCACCTGCTTCTTGAATCGCCTCTGAAAGCAGTGCGATGGCACCAATTGGTGTCTTGAGTTCGTGAGATATGTTCTCAATAAAGTCTCGCCTAGTTTTATCCAGGCGAATATCGCTGGTTCTATCCTCCAGAACGAGGACAACGTAATCACCCTCGACTAGTTTTGCCTTCGCCGCAACTGAGACTTTCTCTTGCGCGAGGCCAACTCTCAATACCCCTTCGAATGATTCAATGTCTGATCCCGAGCGGGCGCGTTTGACCAAATCGACAGTCTCCGCGTGAACAAGTAAACCGCGCGCAACCAAACCAAAAGATTCAGCCCAGCTGTTTGTGCCAACGACTCTGTTTGATCCGTCAAGAACGATCCCCACGGAGCCCATTAGTTCTAGAACTTCTGCGATCAGGTCTGGAAATGAATCTGGTTCAGACTCGATAAGCTGTGGCTTTCTTTTGCCCAAAAACCATCCAAAATATGCGGCGGCTGCTAGAGCCACGACTCCACCAAGGATGATTACTTCAACGCCCAATGTGTTCACATTGTTAACCATATGACCCGCTAAAGAGCTCAAAGTGCCAAAAACCTCCAAAATAGCGGTAATTTTGAACTGGGTTTGGTGTTTATTTGGCTCCCGTTAACCATCGGGTGGGATATTCACTAAGTAAATCCAAGAAGGGAAACATCAATGCGCGAGGTATTTCAAAGCGAACTCCAAGAGGTTCAGGAGCGCCTGGTTGAGATTTCCCAGTCCGTAGCCCTAATCATCCAAAAGGCCACTCAGGCTTTCTTGACCAATGACATTGCCCAAGCCGACGAGGCCTTACAAATTTCAGACGCTAACGAAGACAAGGCCCTGGCTCTTGATGAGCTGGTAATAAGGATCTTGGCTAGGCAATCGCCGGTCGCAAGAGACCTTAGAGTTCTGGTATCTGCACTTCGAATTAGCGCAAGTCTTGAGCGTATGGGTGCTCTAGCCAGTCACATTGCTTCTATTGCTCGCTACAGATTCCCTGGTTCAGCAGTTCCAGACTCGCTTCGTAAGACATTCGAAGAAATGGGTGCGTTAGACATTCAGCTTGCTAAGAAACTAAGTGAAGTTCTGCAAAACGCAGATGTCGACTTGGCTCGAGCTATCCAGGCTGAGGATGAAAGAGTAGACGAACTTCACAGAAGCGTGTTTGACGTGGTGCTGTCTGACAGTTGGAAAGAAAATGCCATGTTCACAGTCGATGTGACTTTGGCAAGCCGGTACTTTGAGCGCTTCGCGGATCATGTAGTGGACATTTCCAGCAAAGTCACCTACTTGACCACGGGTGAATGGCACGAGACCGAAGCTTAGTTCTTACTTTTTCCCTGATTAGCCACGGCCGCTTGGCCAGCCGCTGCAGCATCTGGGTCTAGATACTCTCCGCCTTTGACGGTTGGTTCAAAGTTTGAATTCAATTTGTATACCAGAGGCATTCCGGTTGGAATGTTTAGCTCTGCAATGTCTTCGTCCGAAACTCCATCGAGTAATTTCACAAATGCGCGAAGCGAATTGCCGTGTGCGGTAACCAAAACTGTCTTGCCTTTTGAAAGATCTGACTTTATCTCTTCCCAAATTGGCATGAATCGAACCAAGACATCCTTTAGGCACTCGGTTCGAGGTAGATCTTGCCCAAGACTCTGGTATCGCTCGTCGCCAGCCTGTGAGTATTGATCGGCGTCGTCAAGCTCTGGTGGTGGGACATCAAAACTACGGCGCCACAGCTGAAACTGTTCCGGCCCATAAGTTGCTAGGGTTTGGGCCTTGTCCTTGCCTTGCAACGCGCCATAGTGGCGCTCGTTTAGTCTCCAAGAGCGCTTGACATCTATCCAACCGCGATCAGCGGTATCAAGAGCTATGTTGGCTGTATTAACGGCTCTCTTTAGTAAGGAGGTGTAAAGCAGATCTGGCTTTAGGCCAGATTCAGCGAGTAATTCGCCTGCTCTTTTTGCCTCTAGCCGGCCCTGGTCGCTGAGATCAACATCGACCCAGCCAGTAAACAGATTTAGCTGGTTCCAGATGCTGTTGCCGTGCCTAAGCAAAATTAGGGTGTGTTCGCTAGTCATTATGCTCCAAGTTTAGGCCCTGCGAGTTTGAGCCTTGGGAGCTTTGGAATGTCTGCAACTTTTCCAGCATCACTTGGAACAATTACTTCTTGGGTGGCAGCGATTACGCCAGAACTGCCTAGAACTTCAAGTGCGACATCCTCGGCAACAGAGCGTGAGATGACAGCCAGCGCAATTGGACCCATTTCAAAATGTTGCGCAGTAGAAGTGATTTTTCCAACTATCTTTTCTTCACCCGAAACTCTTACCTGAGCTCCCACATCCGGTAACGAATGTTCGGACCCATCCAGGTGTAAAAAGGTAAGTCGTCTTGGAGGGTGTCCTAGATTGTGGACCTTAGCTACAGACTCTTGGCCTCGGTAGCATCCTTTGGACAAATGAACCGCAGTTGCTAGTAAATCTAATTCATGAGGTAAAGACTTTTCATCAACTTCACCTATTGCACTTGGCCGACCTGCCGCAATTCTCAGGGCATCGGCTGCCATGGTTCCAGACAGCGCCTGATTTCCAAGCAGCTCATCAACTTTCTTTGCGTCCACCATGTGCTCAAACCAGTCGTAGTTCACTTTTCTAGTTGAGTAACGATATCCTCCCGGGGCCACACCTGGCCATGGATCTTTCCAAATCAGCGGTTGGGAGTTTGATAAAAACGCAATTTCAGGATTTTTCTTGGTTGATCCGACCAGACTGAACTCGTCTGTTTGATTTGTAATCACGACCTTCATGCGAAACACCATCTTGGTCAGCCAGTCAAGCAGCATTTGAGAGTTTTCAAGATTGACGATTAGCCAACTAGTTTGCCCGTCATCGATTATCTTGATCATCTGTTCAATGTGCCCTTGTGGATCAAGCAGTAGGGCTTCAGCGGAATCTCCAGGAGCCAAGTTTTTCAGATTCTGACTCAGCAGTGAATGAAGCCAGCTCAGGCGGTCCTCTCCAGAGACGCTGATTATTCCTGGCTGATTCATGAGGCAATACGAGCTACCTTCAAAAAGGTTTCGTTGCTCTATTAGAGGGTTGCCAAAGTGCTCCTTGATTTGCATCTACAAAACTCTCTCGAGTCGTGCAGAAGCATGGGATTCCAGCGGGTTGCCTAGAGCTGCAATGTCCCACACCCACATCAAAGCTCCATCTACCAAACCAAACATTCGAGTTGCAGCTCGGTAATCCTTGGCCGATTGCGACCTCAAAACGGCATCGGTTGCAAGATCGACCCGAGCGCCTTTGATTTGACCAACATACAACTCGCTTATACCGCTCGGGTGCAAAATAGAAGCCTCAATGTCGAAGCCACCGTCTTTATTTCTTAAGGTCTCAAGCTGCTCATGGGAGGTGATTGATTTAGATCCAGAGCCAGGCATTAACGCTGGTCCAGCATCTGCGCTCTCGGGAGATCTGGCAAGACGCCAGAATCCTACTTCGCTCGGTAAAGCCGATCCATCGCTGAGTGTTGTCTTTGCTACGTAACCCAGGGCTGATTCATTTTCGAATGAAAACTCAACGGACTGTTGAAAATCTCTTTCTGATTTCTTACCTTCGTGGAGATAGGAGATCACTCCTGACCCGGACCACTTTCCAACAAGAAAGGCAAAGGGAGTTAGTTCCAGGGGTAATCCCTCTGGCACGACCAACAACTATTTTTGTCCTTTAAATAATTTGTAAAGAACCAAAAGTGACACTGAGCCAATTGCCAGTGAGGCTAGGGCAAGTAGGCCTGTGAAAAAGATTTCTAGTGCGAGCATATATCTATTCTAACTTGCTAGAAACACGTACACCGTAGCGAGCGCCAAAATCAAGTAGCTACCCCCGCCAACGTAGACCAGTTTCCTGACTATGCCCTCGGGCTGTGCGCGGAACAGGTGAAATAAAGAAACGAGGGCTACTGAACCAGCCAAAATTGTGCCAAACCACTCCGGTGCCGTTATGGCAACCTGGGACGCAATCGCCCAGACCGCAAGAATGCCAACGATCAGCCAGATGCTAAGAATTTGACCCCACTGTTTTGACATATCTCAATCATGCCTTAGGCGCTGTCTTCGGGAGCTAAACTTGGCTCAAAGATTTAGGGTGTGAAATGGCACAGTTACTGGTTTTGACTTCAGAGTCAGATAACGAAGTGCTGCCTGCCCTTGGTCTATTGGGTCACCGAGTTAGATCCATTCGGGCGGAGCCTGCAAGTCTGGTGAATGCACCAGAACACGACCTTGTTTTATTGGATGCTCGCAAGGACCTGTCCTCCTCCAAAGCTTTGGCCAGAATCCTGGTGTCCACTGGGATCTCATCTCCGCTAATAATTGTTGTTTCCGTTGATGGACTAGCTGCCATGAATCAAGAGTGGGGATCTAGCGACATAATCTTGGATTCTGCGGGACCTGCTGAAGTGGAAGCACGAATCAGGCTCGCAATCGGAAAGTATCGAGCAGTCAGAGAAGTCGACACCATTCAAGCGTCGGGCGTGGTAATTGATGAGTCAAGTTACTCAGCCAAGGTTCACGGCAGGCCGTTAGATCTAACTTATAAAGAGTTTGAACTACTAAAGTTTCTAGCCCAGCACCCTGGAAGAGTCTTCTCAAGAGATCAGTTACTGAGCGAGGTTTGGGGTTATGACTACTTTGGGGGAAGTAGGACCGTCGATGTCCACATACGAAGACTCCGGGCCAAATTGGGTGAGCTAGAGGGGTTGATTTCAACCGTCAGAAATGTGGGATATCGCTTTAACCCAAGCGATTTGGACCTCGTGGAAGCTTAGTTCAAAAGAATTTAACCTACAGGACAGCTGCTCGTGTCAATATTGAGTTATGTCCGAAGAAACCATGGCAATAACCCTGCCCACGTCACCGCATGGTTTAGCGCCGGATAGATACCTAGACCGCGAGCTTAGCTGGCTAGCTTTCAATCGTCGCGTCCTTGAAATGGCCGAGGATGAATCGATTCCACTTCTCGAGCGCGTGAACTACCTCAGTATTTTCGCTTCCAACATGGATGAATTCTTTATGGTTCGCGTTGCTGGATTACAGCGTCGATTGGCAACAGGACTTGCGGTTAGAAGCCCCTCTGGGCTATCCCCAAAAGAAGTTCTGACCAACATTTCCACCTCCGCCCATGAGCTCCAACTTAGGCACGCAAAACTCTTTCTGGATAACATTGAGCCAGAGCTTGAAAAAAACGGTATCCACCTAGTTCGATGGCGCGAACTAAGACCAGACGAGAAAATTTCGCTAGAGCAGTATTTTCAGGATCACGTTTTTCCAGTTCTTACTCCACTCGCCGTTGATCCAGCACATCCTTTTCCATACATCTCGGGATTGTCGCTGAACCTAGCAGTTGTTCTGAAAAAGACGGGAAGTGCAACTGAGCACTTTGCAAGGATAAAGGTACCGCCACTTCTTCCAAGGTTTGTCTTAATCCCTGCGAAACAAGACACAGCGGAAGTTCGTTACGTTCCGCTAGAAGATGTCATAGGCGAATTTCTGCAATTATTGTTTCCCGGTATGGAAGTAGTTCAGTACCATAATTTCCGCGTTACCAGAAATGAAGACCTGGATGTTGACGAAGAAGAAGGAGAGAATCTTCTTTTGGCGCTTGAAAAAGAGCTTCTTCGAAGAAGATTTGGTCCACCGGTCCGTCTTGAAATTGCAGATGACATGAACCCTCAGGTTCTGGAGTTACTGATTCGAGAGCTAGATATATCTACTCAGGATGTTTACACGCTCCCCTCACCGCTTGATTTGACTGGGTTGCAGGACATCGCATCATTGGCTAGGCCTGAGCTTCGAAACTCCAAGCATCAAGTTGTAACCAATAAGTACCTTCGACCACGAGACGACGAAGAACTCGACATTTTCAAAGTCTTGAAACAGCGTGAGCTCTTGGTGCACCACCCCTACGAATCTTTCTCAACTAGCGTTCAAGAATTTTTGGAACAGGCCTCTCAAGACCCTCAGGTGCTAGCAATAAAACAAACGCTTTATCGAACATCTGGAGACTCGCCTGTTGTTGATGCACTAATCCAAGCCGCCCAAGCGGGAAAACAAGTTCTTGCTCTTGTTGAGATTAAGGCACGCTTTGACGAACAAAACAACATCACCTGGGCCAGGAAATTAGAGCAGGCCGGGGTTCACGTTGTTTACGGAATGGTTGGTCTAAAAACCCACTGCAAGCTGGCCTTGGTTATCAGACAAGAAGCTGGCCAGCTAGTTCGCTACTGTCACATTGGAACCGGAAACTACAACCCGAAAACTGCCAGGGTTTATGAAGATTTTGGGCTACTGACCTCTAGAGAAGAAGTCGGTGAGGATCTCACCAAGTTGTTCAATCACCTCTCGGGTTATGCACCCGAAGCTACCTTTAAGTCTTTACTTGTTTCCCCGGTTGGTGTTCGTGAAGGCCTAAGTGAGCTTATTGATCAGGAAATTGGGCATCACCTTGCTGGAAAGAAATCAGGTATCAAGATCAAGGTAAATGCTCTAGTGGATGAAGGAATCATCGACTCCCTCTATAGGGCATCGATAGCAGGAGTTCCCGTTGAAATTCTGGTTCGGGGAATGTGCGCGCTAAAGCCTGGGGTCAAGGGTCTATCGGAAACAATCAAAGTTAGATCTATCTTGGGTAGATACCTAGAGCACAGCCGGGTGTTCAGTTTCCAAGGTGGTGGTGACGCTAAGGTTTACATTGGATCCGCCGACATGATGCACAGAAACCTAGATCGTAGGGTTGAGGTTCTTGTCAGACTGATTGAACCAGAGCACATTGAAAGAGTTGAAACCATGTTCTTACTTTCGATGAGTGATGACATGTCGGTTTGGAACCTGGTGGCTGATGGTTCCTGGATTAGATCTAAAGTTGATCAGTCTGGTGCTCCGCTAAGAGATTTCCAAGACGCTGTAATGCAAACAATCACCGAACGCCAAGGCAAATAGTTCGATGGATGTGTACGCAGCAGGTGCGGTATGTTGGCGCGAGGAGAAGCGTGAGCTTCTGGTGGCGATTGTGCATCGAGTCAGATATCAAGACTGGACTTTCCCGAAGGGAAAAGTTGATCCAGGTGAAACTCTCGCAGAAACTGCCGTAAGGGAAATCAAGGAGGAAACTGGGCTAAAGATAAAGCTCGGCGTTCCTCTAGAGACCATGACCTACCCACTCGATAAAACCAGGAACAAAGTAGTGCACTACTGGGCAGCTAGGGTTAGCGATAAAGCTCTGTCAGGTTCCAAGTTCAAGCCAAATGATGAAATCTCCGAGGTAGTTTGGATCAAAGCAGATGAGGCTTTTTCAAAGCTTAGCTACCAGCATGACCGCGAACTGCTTCAGGAAGTTCTGGATTTTCGAAAAAAGGGAATGCTAAAAACTAAGCCTTTGATTATCCTTCGTCACGCTGCCGCCACACCAAGAGCTGATTACGTCGGTGAGGATGGCAAAAGACCCCTGCTTCCAGATGGCAAAAAGCAAGCCAAAGAACTGATTCGTTTACTTAGTGCTTATGGGCCTAAAAGGGTGTTTACAAGCCCCTGGAGAAGGTGCAGAGACACCATCAGCCCATATGCCAAAGCCCACAAATACAAGCTCATCGAAAGAGGTGAGCTTTCTGAGATGGGGAACGCCAAGGGTCCTGCAAGAACAACCAAGGTAGCAAAGCAGCTATTTGCTGACGCTAGATCATCTGTACTCTGCACCCACAGACCAACTCTTCCAACAATTACAGAAGTTCTTGCAAGTTACGCCGAGCCAGCTCTAGCTAAGTTAATCTTGGAAGCGAAAACCCTGAAGCCTGCAGAGTTTGTGGTGCTACATCTAACTACCTCTGGAAAAAAACCAAGACTTGTTGCTGTTGAGCACCAAAGTCTTTCCGAGAGGCTCTAGCCGAATTTACCGGTTACGTAATCCAAAGTCCGTTGGTCCGAAGGACTCGAGAACATAACATCGGTCACGTCGTGCTCAACCAAAGTACCAACCCTAGAACCTTCTCCACGAGAGGTATCTACTGTGAAGAATGCTGTTCTATCCGCTACTCGAGCCGCTTGTTGCATGTTGTGAGTCACAATAACAATTGTGTAGTCCTTCTTTAGCTCAAACATTAAGTCTTCAATCTTGAAGGTGGAGATTGGGTCAAGTGCGGAGCACGGCTCGTCCATCAAAATAACATCAGGCTTCACGGCGATAGCTCTTGCAATACAAAGGCGCTGCTGCTGTCCACCGGACATGCCAAACGCGTTGTCTTTCAATCGATCTTTCACGTCTTCCCAAAGTGAAGCCGACTTAAGAGCGCTCTCGACGATTTCGTCCATGTTGCCCTTCATGCCAAGAGTCTGAGGACCGAATGCGATGTTGTCGTAAATTGACTTTGGGAAAGGGTTTGGCTTCTGGAACACCATCCCGACAAGCTTACGAACCTGCACAGGATCAACATCTGGACCATACATGTCCTGACCGTGATAAAGCACCTCTCCAGAAACCTTGGCTCCTGGAATCAGGTCATTCATGCGGTTCAGGCTTCGAAGCACTGTGGACTTTCCGCAACCGGAAGGTCCAATCAGGGCAGTGATCTCGTTCTGGTAGATGGGTAGGTTAACTCCTGCAACAGCAAGGTTCTTGCCGTACGAGACGCTCATGTCCTTGAGAGAAAATACTTCGTTTAGCGCGGTTGTTGTCATTAGTTATTCCTACCAGGTTCTCTCGTAGCGGGCTCGCAGCCAAACTGCGATTGAATTGATGAAGAAAAGCACAACAAGCATTACCAATATGCCCGCAGCCGCTAGAGTGTGAAACTCCTCTTGAGGTCTTCCGGCATAGTTATAAATCATTACCGGCAGGGCAGAGTAGCTATCATTCCAGAAGTCGGGATCAAAAGTAACGAATGTTGCTGCGCCAACAAGAAGTAGTGGTGCAGCCTCACCGATTGCTCTAGCTACAGCCAAGATGACTCCCGTGAGCATTCCCGGTGCTGCGGAAGGCAAAACCATCTTCCAGACTGACTGCCACCTAGTTGCACCCAGTGCCAGTGCTCCGTCCAGAAGTGATGATGGCACAGCTCGAATCGCTTCACGCGAAGCAAGGATAACGGTAGGCAAAACAAGAATCGCAACCGTTGCGGAACCCGCCGCAACCACGAAACCTAGGTCAAAGATTCCTCGCACTATAAAAGCAAGACCCAGGATTCCGAACACAATAGATGGGACACCCGCAAGATTTTGGATGTTCAGTTCGATAATTCGGTTGTACCACTTAGTCCGATCCGCAAAAAGTTCAAGGAACGTCGCGGCGGAGATACCTAACGGAACGATGATTACGATAACACCTAAAATCAGCTGGATGGTTCCAAGAATTGCGGGACGGTAACCGGCAGTTTCCGGCCTAAAGGACGAGGGGTTGTTGGTAAAGAGCCCAATGTTGACTCTGCTACCACCCTCTACCAATGCCCACGCCACGATTGCGGCAATCATTACAAGAGAGATTGTTAGAGCAGCCAGTAAAACCAACCTGAAAGCGATGCCTTGTATTTCAGCCTTGTTGTTTGATCCTTTATAAATCGTTCGGGTCACAGCCGCTGCTGTAGATGCTGCGCCTACCGCCCTGCGAGGTATCTTGTTTTTCACTAGTCGTACACCTCGCGGAACTTGTTTACGAACCTGATTGCAATCATGTTCATAGTGAGGGTCATTAGGAACAAGAGTGTACCTACGGCAAAAATCGAGTAGTAGTCGATGGTTCCTTGAGCAATTTCACCGGTAGCGCGGGATGCTATAAAGGCCGTCATTGCTCCAGCGGGCTCGGTGAATCCAATCTTGAGCTGCGGAGATCCTCCTCCAGCAACCAACAAAACAACCATTGTTTCGCCAATTGCTCTAGAGGCACCAAGCACGAAGGAGGCTACTATTCCTGAGATAGCTGCTGGAACTACAACGGTGATTGCAACTCGCATCTTGGTTGCTCCGAGTGCATAAGCACCCTCCCGAAGTGCTGAAGGAACCGCACGCATCGCGTCATCGCTGACTGATGCAATGAGTGGAATAATTATGATTCCTACGGTGATTCCAGCTACACCGATTGAGAATGGGCTAGTCCAACCCAAGTCAGGAGTTAGCTCCTGAATAAGGGGCTTGAACCAGAAAACTGCGAACAATCCAACGGCCACAGTTGGAAGTCCCTCAAGAACCTCGAGCACTGGCTTGATGATTTTTCTAACTGGGTTAGAAGCATATTCCGAAAGATAAATTGCTCCACCAAGTCCGAGTGGAATTCCAACGAGGGAAGCGTAGAAAACAACTTGTAGCGTTCCTGCTACAAGCGGGAGTACTCCAAAGGAAGCGTCTGTAAAGGAAGGTGCCCAAAGGGTGCCGGTGAGAAAACTCCAGAGATCTACGTACTCGAAGAATCCAGGAAGAGGCGAGAACAGGGCGATAACAATTCCGATTGTGACCGCAACGGACACGGCGGCGGCTCCAAATAAAAGGCCGATGATGATTTTTTCCCCAATATGAGGGTTGGTCGCCCGAAGTGGGTTCCTTGCGGAATCACCTCGGGCGACCTTGACAGCAGAGCTCATGGGTCTGTACTTCTCCCTATCTCGACTGTCGAATTGTTCTTATTTTTACTTTAGTACTTACTGAACTAGTGCTTCGAGCTTCGCAAGAGCCTCGCTCTGCTGCGCAGCTGTTAGGCCCACGTATCCAGCACTTGAGTTGATTAGCTCGGTCTCTTCGACTAGGAACTTAGCGAAAGCGAACACCTCTGGACGAACCAAAGCGGTGCTAGCGAAGTAGGTGTAAAGACCGCGACCAAGAGGTGTGTAAGTACCTGCCTGAACGTTCTCAACAGTTGGAGCAACACAGCCTGATCCACCGTCAACCTCAAGAGCCTTTAGCTCGTCAAGGTTTTCCTGGTAGTAGGAGAAAGGAATGAAGCCCATTCCACCTGCGGAACCAGACACACCCTCTACTGCTAGTAGGTCGTCTTCACCAATGTTGATGTAGTCGTTACGGATGTTACCCTCTTCGCCGTTGATTTCATCTGTGAAGAAGTCGAACGTACCAGAGTCAGTTCCTGGACCGTAAAGTGCAAGCTCTACGTCAGCAATCGAGTCTGGCATGCCATCAACGTCGCCCCAGGTCATGATTGATCCTGCTGCGTCTGCGTTCCAGATGGTAGCTAGCTGCTCGGTTGTGATGCACTCTAGCGGGTTGTCTTTGTTTACAACAACAGACAATGCGTCGTTTGCAACTGTTACGAAGTCGTACTTGATTCCGGCTGCGTCACAGATTGCTGCTTCTTCTTCCTTGATTTCACGAGAAGCGTTAGATGCATCGGTTTCACCGTTACAGAACTTCTCGAATCCTCCACCAGTACCAGAGATGTTTACAGCTACGCGAACTCCGGAGTTGATCTCCATGAATAGCTCAGCGGCAATTTCTGATGCTGGACCAACGGTTGATGACCCATCGATAAGGATTGAGCCGGATAGTGCTTCTGCTGCTGGTTCTTCAGGTTCTGCTGCACAGCCTGCTAGAACTAGAACAGATGCCGACATTAGAGCGGCAACTGAAATTAGTTTCTTTTTCAATGTATTTCTCCTAATTGGAATTGATAAAGGCAGACTGCCTGCCTCTCTAGAAAGATTCCATTAAGGACCTAAATGGAAGTAAGAGCTGAGGTAAACGGAAGGTGAATCATCTCTGAAAAGCTGAAAACCTTCAGGTTTTGGTTGAGGTCTGGGTCTCAGGCTGAGTGCGTGTATTCTCTTGTGAATAATGACCAAATCTTCCTGGGCTGTGCTTTCACTGATCTTTGTTGCCATTGTTTGGGGTGCAGGGTTTGTGCTCATGAAAGACGCCATTGACGACCAGCCAGTTTTCGACTTCCTGGCTACCAGATTCACCTTGGCAACTCTTGTGATGATTGCCATCCGCCCTCAGGTGCTGTCAGCAATAAACAAGCAAACTCTTTTCCGAGGGTCTGTGCTTGGGGTCATGCTTGGCCTCGCTTACATCACACAAACCATTGGCCTTGATCTAACAACGGCTGCAATAACAGGTTTTTTGACCGGGCTTTATGTTGTCTTCACGCCACTTCTTTTTTGGTTTGTATTCAAGAAGAAAGTGGATAAGAAGGTAATTGTTGGAACAACGCTTGCGCTCACGGCATTGTTGTTTATCTCTTTCAATGGGATTTCCATTGACCCAGGGCAAATCTGGCTAATTGCCTGTGCTCTACTTTTTGCTGGGCACATCATCGGACTTAGTTTCTGGAGTAACGCCAAAGACATTTACCCACTAACGGTTGTCCAACTTGGCGCCGGTGCGGTTGTTTGCTGGTTGGGTGCCGTGCCGGATGGCTACCAGCCACCACCGAATGCCTTTGTTTGGGGAACCGTGGTCTTCACTGCGGTTTTTGCAACTGCATTGGCATTTTTGATTCAGACTTGGGCTCAGTCCATAATGGATCCTTCCCGAGTTGCCATTATCTTGACTGGCGAGATTGTCTTTGCAGCGGTAATCGCAGTTGCGGTTGGTCAAGAGGTGTTGGCTGCTCGAACAATCATTGGTGGTGTTTTGATTGTGGTAGCAATGCTGATTGTTGAATGGCCAGACAAAAAGAGCAAAAGCCCACTCGACCAGCCTCATTTCACTTGAGTCAATAATCCCTCTGTCACCGCACCCCAACCCATAAATCCCATAGCTGGTAAGGTTGAAAGGCTCCCTGGGTGACTGGGGAAGTGAATGGGCCTCTAGCTCAGTTGGTTAGAGCAACGGACTTTTAATCCGTGGGTCGTCGGTTCGATCCCGACGGGGCCTACCAAATTGCCTTTGCTTGACAGAGAAATTTTTTGCAAGCACTCAATAGAACTTCGAGTGGTGCTAATCACCCCTAGGAGTTCTTTTTGCTGGCTGCCTTCGCCTGCTTTTCGAGACGCTTCTCCTTTAGGTTCTTAGCAGGTGCCTTTTTGTTGTTCTTCTGCGGTTTCTGTTCTTTCTGAGCCATTATTTCCTCTTCTCGATAGCTACTTGACTGGTTTAAACGTATCGGATCTTGTTTTTCTTCTCTCCGATGTATATAACAATAATGACTACCGAGATGTAAAGTGCTTGGCTAACGGCCACCACCCGTTCCCACACCCCAACGTTTGTGGTGTTTGGGTCCGTCCAGCTACTTAGAAACCACAGCGCCAAGGCGGTTTGGAGAGCTGTGCCGATGATGGCAGCCGGCGGCCTAAGAATCCAAGGGGCATCTTTTCGGGTTCGCATCGCAAATAAGTGCCACCCGGCGGAGAGAACAAAAGAGGAGATTGCAAAGATTCGGTGCCAAATCGAGTACCCAATAAGAGGTGTCGGAAAGATAGTTAGCCCGAAGGTGCAAATAGCGGCCAAGAACAGAGCGATCCTTCCAGGCATCGCAAAAGTTCTTGCGTAGATGGCCGCAATTAGGGTCAGTACTCCCCCGAGGACAAAGAAACTGGACATCACAAGCTGAACCGGGGATTCGTTGGCGGCTAAATCGCTGATGGTCTGTCGGACCGGATCGTAGCCAACCCATAGTGCCCCAGCGATGCTCCAGCCAAGTACGGACTGGATCGGACCAATGATGGCTGCTACAAATGCTGGTTTCTCAATTGGCTTCATGAGGCGAGCTTACTCACTTTCGATTTGGGGGCCTAGAATTCAATCGAGCATGCCCTTCAATTTCAAAGGTGGTGGAGAATGTCAGAACTAGAGTTATCGCTGGCTGAAGCCGCCGAAAAGGGTAATGTCAAGGTCCTAACTTCCATCTTGGAACTCATGGCACCTCACGAAATCGCTGAGGAGCTCAACCGACTCGATTCCGTCGAGAGCACCCTGGTCTGGCGACTGCTACCCAAAGATGAAGCACTTGAAGTCTTTGAAGAACTTGACGTTTCTAATCAACAGCAGATTCTCTCGGGAATAAGAGGTCTAGCATTTAGAGACCTGCTGGAAAGCATGGACCCAGACGATAGAGCCAGGCTCTTGGGTGAAGCTCCAGCCAGTTTCGTCAAGAAAGTTCTTGCGGGCCTAAGCCCTAAAGAGCGCAAGATGACAGCCGAGCTTTTGGGCTACCCGGAAGAAACCGTTGGGCGTTACATGTCACCTGAGGTCATTGCGGTTGCGGAGACTAGCTCCGTTGGTGAGGTTCTTGAGATAATTCGCCGTAAGGGAAATTCTGCGGAGACTGTTTCTGTTCTTGCGGTCGTTGATAGGCAAAGAAAATTCATTGGCTCCGTGGATCTAACCGATGTTGTCATGGCAGACACAGATTCCATAATTAGCAAAATCGCAGATCCTGATGCCTCTACAGCATTAGTAACCGACGATGCTGAAGCAGCAGCAAGGCTGCTGCAAGACACCAACGACCTAGCTCTGATGGTTTTAGATACCGAACAGCGGGTTGTTGGAATCTTTACAGTCGATGACGCAATCGACATTATCGAAGAGGCAAACAGCGAAGACTTCGCTCGCCAGTCGGCAGCTCTACCAAGCTCAGGGCACTACCTTTCAGGAAAGGTTTTCAATCTGGCCAGGCTCAGAATTGTCTGGTTGATGTTCTTGATTATTGCGGCCACCCTCACTGTTTCAGTGCTGCAAGTATTTGAAGGATCCCTCGAGAAATTCACAGCCTTGGCGCTATTTATGCCGATGCTGATTGGTGCCGGAGGAAACGTGGGGTCTCAGGCTGCAACTAGTGCTGTTAGGGCAATTGCACTTGGCGAGGTTAGACCAAAGGACGTTCTTCGAGTTGCTTGGAGAGAGTCAAGAGTGGGTCTGTTACTTGGTCTAGGGCTTGGGTTAGTCGGTTTTGCCGCAGGATGGTTTGCCGCAAGCTGGCAAGTTGGAGTGACCGTAGCCCTTGCGATTGTGGTTGTGTGCATGTGGGCGGCAACTGTTGGAGCAGTGCTGCCTTTGGGTGCTCAGGCTCTAAAGATTGATCCTGCTGTTATCTCTGCCCCCATGGTTACAACCTTGGTAGATGCTACCGGTCTGGTTATTTACTTTTTGATTGCCGGCGTCGTCCTGGGCCTTTAGCTCCCAGGTAAAGCTACTAAATCCAACGTGAGGCTTGATACTCAGCAAAGACTTTTCTTACAGTCCCTGATCTACCTCTTATAACTATGGACTCTGTAAAGATCATGTCGCCTTTTTTCTTCACTCCAGATAGCAAAGCGCCATCTGTGACACCGGTAGCAACAAAGAAGGTGTTATCCGAAGAGACCATCTCATTCATTTCATACACGTAGTCAAATTTCAGGCCTGCTTCTAAACCGCGTTCTCTTTCAAAATCTTCACGAGGTGCCAAGATCCCCTGCATGAATCCCCCTAGTGCCCGAATGCCGCACGCCGTGACGATTCCCTCAGGAGATCCACCAACGCCAGCACAGATATCGATTCTCGAATCGCCGCGAGCTGCCTGTATGCCGCCAGCAACGTCACCATCTAGAAGTAACCTGGTCGCCGCACCGGTGTCCCTGATTTGCTGAATGATCTCACCGTTGTATTCGCGATCCAAAACTGCAACCACCATCTCGTCGACCGCTTTGCCTGCGGCCTTGGCGTAGGCTTTGATGTTTTCGCCTATTGGAAGACGTATGTCGCAAACGCCCACTCCGGCAGGGCCAGTCACAAGCTTGTTCATTTTGTAGACGGCTGAGGCATCAAGCATCGAGCCTCGGTCGGCCACGGCAATAACTGATATGGCGTTGTTTCGACCGGCGGCAGTCAAGGAGGTTCCGTCTATTGGGTCGACTGCTATATCTACCTTTGGGCCCTGGCCATTCCCCACCAGTTCGCCATTGAACAGCATCGGGGCATTGTCTTTCTCCCCCTCACCAATAACCACAAGGCCCTCGAAGTTCACGGTTCCAAGAAAGGCCCTCATGGCATCTACGGCTGCGCCGTCGGATTCGTTCTTTTTGCCTTTACCTATAAAGGGGAAAGCCTTGATCGCAGCTGCCTCAGTGGCCCGAACCAGCTCCATGGCAAGGTTGCGGTCTGGGTGCACCGTTGGGGAGTCGTTCATAAGGTCAGCTTAGCCAGCAACGCAGGGCCTGCCTGGCTTCCCGTAACTCATGTCAGTTCAGTCCCAAAAGCCCAAAACTGGCCAAATATTGGAGATTTTGGCTAAAAAACTGTTGGTTTTATGTCGAATATGGGCAGTTTTCAACCCGAGTATTTGCTGAGTGCGGTGATAAGTTGAATGACGTGTAAGTCATGCGAAGAAGCATCGACGATGGAACTCATCAGCGATGAATCTTTGTAGGTCTTACCTCCATCAGCTGAAAGGAAACAAAACATAAATGAGTGAATCCAATTACCTATTGGTTTACAACATGTTCTCGCTTGGAATTGCGAGCATGCTTTTCACCACCATTTTCCTGATTGTGGCTCGTGAGCGCGTACTGCCTCGCTACCGCATGGCGGTCTTGGTTTCTGCAACAGTGACTGGTATCGCTGCCTATCACTACTTCAGAATGTTCGACAGCTTCAACCACGTATTCGGCCCAGAAGCAATTGACGGTGCTGTTTACAACGTTGGCTACCGTTACGTTGACTGGTTCCTAACTGTTCCACTGCTACTAGTTGAGACCGTTGCGGTTTTGGCTATTGCACGTGCAGCTCAGACTGCTCTACTAGTTCGTCTAGTTCCAGCAGCTGCTGCAATGATCGCTCTAGGTTACCCAGGCGACGCAGGTCTAGACATTGGTGGAGTAAGCGCACCTGTTTGGGGTCTACTGTCAACAATCCCATTCCTGTACATCCTGTACATCTTGTTCGTTGAGCTAGGTAAGTCTCTTACCAAGCAGAGCAAGCAGGTTCAGAGAAGAATCAAGGAACTACGCCTTCTTCTTCTTGCTACCTGGGGTGTCTACCCACTAGCTTTCATCGCAAACATGAACGCTACTGGATTCGAAGAGCAGGGCTTCGTCCTTCGTGAAACCGGATACACAGTTGCCGACATCTTGGCTAAGTGTCTATTCGGCCTAATGATCTTCTCGATCGCTCGTATGAAGAGCGCCGAGGACGACAAGGCATTTGCTGCATCAGAGTACAAGGGCAAGTAACCCTTAGTTCAAACTAAACAAAAGGCGTCGGGAAACCGGCGCCTTTTGTTTTGCCCGAAACTGCAAAGACTTCTTGGACCTAGTAGCCGCGTCGAAAAAGCGCTGGGAGCCCAAGTAAAGTAGCGGCGATCCAAATGCTGCGGGGTTTGTAAGCCAAACCCCAGAGTCCTCCATGAATTGCAGAAAAGGTGTGTAGCTCGGTCGTGGTGTCCTTGGATTGGTAACTGGCTGGATCGTTGAGGTCTCGAACTAGTACTGCAGCCGCTGCCGACTTTGCGGTTATGACATCAAATGGCTGAACGCCAAAAAGTGGCGCTCCCCTATAGCTAGCGCGCAAGATCTTGTGCCTGAGAACAGAGTTAGTTCTAGCTGGTGGCGAGATTGCGTAAGAGACTTTTACTCCCGAATAATGCGCTAGATATGCCCTCCAGCGCTGAGTCCGCTTAGAAAACGAATAGCTCGGGCCCTGTTGTTGGACGGAAGCGTCAATGAGGGCCAGTTTTTCTCCAGCTCTCCCGTCAAAAAACTTTGGCCGTGCTGGCCTGGCTGCATTTAATAGCCCCAGAATAGTGTCTCTAACTATTCGAAGCGGTTCTCTTGACGCAAAGGTCCTAATCGCGCGGTCACCGATTTCGGCAGGTCCGGGTGCTGAGTCGGTCGGTGTTGCCAGCCAACTAAGAGCCAAGTCGTTAGCTGGTAGTCGATTCATGGCTTCTTGGGCCAAGCACTCTTGAACTCCTTGAACGCGAATGTGATTGACACTTGGAGTGTATGCATACAAACCCAAAACGAATCTGTTTTTTGGCCTAGAGCTAAGAATGCGCATCCAGCTTGATATCTCTTGATAGTTCTCCAGAATATCGAGACCGGCGATCGCGGCGATTTCTTGATCAGTTAGTTCAGCAACAGGTTTATGAAGTGCTGCTTTCCTGATTGGCACCAACAAGGTTCCCCCGCTTGAGCGAGCTAGTAAAATAAGTGCTTTCCAAGTAGCTGGATTAGGTCTGGCAACAACTGCAACCTCTCCACCCCAGCGAAGCCAGTTTTCGGTTGGGGCAAACTCAGCTGCTCCAGCAACTGCAAAGAGTAAATCTCTTTTTAGGGATAGGGACTGGTTCTGATCCAGATACCGAAAGGCTGCAACAAGGGCGGGTTCGGCAAGGCCTCTAGATACCCAGCTAGCTGCCGTTTGCTCTAGTGAGCCACTGACTCCATCGATGGATACCTTCTGAGCTTGTTCGGTTCCGTGAATTTCAATGGTGGTGACAAGGTCCAAATCGAAGCCCTCTGAAACAGCCTGCTGGAGTGATTTGCCAGTTTCAGTGATCAGATACTCATGTAACTCGGCGAGACCCAAGGTGGCTATCTCTGTTGTGTCAGCAACGCTAAGGCCTTCCTTGCAGGCTAACTCCGAATAAAGCCTCAGGTACCAATCTCGCCAGCTTGGTGCCCCCTGAATGTTCTGCTGTAACTCAGGGAAGCTTCTGGCGCTAGCGGCGAGCACTTTCCTAGCCAGTTCGGTTGAGCGAATTGGCAGTGAAGTAAGGGGGTCTTTGAATTCAACGGACACGATTGCAAGCCTATTGGCTGATTGGGGAATCGAGAAAATGCGGTTAGGGTTGGAGAACCTATGGAGGAAAAATGACTGAACTAAAAGGAAAGAACATTCTGGTGCTGGGAGCTTCCGGTGTCCTAGGCTCAACTATCGCTACTCAGCTATCTGGCTTGGGAGCTACTGTCATGGCCACGTCCTCAACAATTGAGTCTGCTGAGAGAGTACCCAGCGGAGCAAATCCTAGGCTGCTGGTTGATCTAACCTCCCAGGAATCCATTCGGGTGCTTACGGATTACTTGATTGATTCCGATGTCAAGATTGACGGAATCATAAATGCCACCGGAGTTGTTGCCTTTGGAAACTTTACTGACTTGGACTCCAATACTTTACTGAAACTATTTGCCGTAAATGTCACAGGCCCTATGGCCTTGGTCCAAGGACTGTTGGGTCGGTTGAAAGAATCGGCCACCAGCGGCAATGATCCATTTATCGTTAACATCTCTGGGGTGGTTGCCGAAACACCCATGGCTGGCCTTGGAGCCTACTCGGCAAGTAAGTCAGCGCTCTACGCATTTGACCAGGCGATCTCAAGAGAGCTCAGGAGAGATGGAATTCGCGTTATCGACGCAAGACCAGGTCATACCGAAACGGGCCTAGCAACTCGAGCTATAGCTGGACAGGCTCCATCATTTCCCCAGGGAATGACTCCAGAGCACGTTGCAAGCAGGATTGTGGCAGCAATAGTGCAGGACGAGAAAGATCTACCCAGTAGCTCCTTCTAGCTGCCCGAGAGATGTGGCAGGGATTTCAGTAAACTTTGTCTGGTGAGTGGGATTAGCAAAATAACCGATGAGCTGTTTGATGGCAGACAGATTCATTACTTTGACGACGCTGATTCCAAGCTTCCCAAAACTCGAAAAAAAGATCTTAGAGAACCCGCCGCTAGACCACCACTTGCACAACTGAGACACGACCCACTAACCGGAGAGTGGATAGCAGTTGCTGCCCATCGTCACACCAGAGCCTTCATGCCCCCAAGCCACGAATGTCCACTATGTCCTGCTACGGATACGTACCTGAGTGAAATACCGGACAACTTTGACGTTGCAGTTTTTGAAAACAAGAATCCATCCTTTGGCGACATCCCTGAAGGTTCATTTGCTCCGGAATTGAACTCGAGTGCTCCAATTCCATTGGGGCAAACCCATCCCGCCGTTGGCAGATGCGAGGTTGTGGTGTTTAGCCCGGAACATAAGGGTTCGCTTGGTCAAATGCCCACCAGTCGAGTTCTGACAGTGTTGCAGGCCCTAGCTGATCGAACTCGAGAGCTGCAAGACCTTGAGGGTGTGAAACAGGTGTTCCCATTTGAAAATCGCGGTCAGGAAATTGGAGTCACTCTTCATCACCCACACAGTCAGATTTACTGCTACCCATACGTCACCCCAAGAACTACTAAATTGTTGCAGGCAATTTCCGATCACGGAAGTAGCTTTTTTCAAGACATCTTGGCTTTCGAGCAAGCCTCTGATCGAGTCTTGATCAAGTCTGATTCCTTCACGGCGTATGTTCCATTTGCGGCAAGGTGGCCAATGGAGGCTCACCTCCTTCCACATCGCGATGTAAGAAATCATTTTGAGCTAACCAACGACGAAAGGCAGGAACTAGCGGAGATCTATTCCCGAATGCTGCGTGCCTTCGAAACTGTCTATGAAACACCGTCTCCATACATCGCTGCCTGGCATCAGGCTCCAAATGTTTCCGGAGGCGAGCACGTCCGACTTCAGCTACAAATTACTTCTCCAAGGCGGGCATCAGACAAGCTGAAATACCTGGCTGGTTCGGAATCTGCGATGGGGGCATTTATAGCTGACATTCCTGCAGAGGACATCGCGGCACAGCTTAGAAATGCTCTTGGTTAATTAAGAACATTTGGCCAGGCAATCTTTGCCAAAGACGAAGTCTCTCACTGGTTTTCGCTCAGTTTCCGTTCGCGGTTAGTCAAAACGGTTAGATACTTGCAACAACTTCGACGCCGCTGTCAATAAGTTTGTCAATTGCAGCCTCTGTGGTGCTGGGTGAAACTCCGGCAGTAAGGGAGCTGATTACACGAACATTTAGGCCGAGTCGATTGGCATCAAGCGCTGAGGCTAGAACGCAGTGATCGGTGGCGATCCCCACTACATCTAGCTCAGTGACACCTTTTGCTGTCAACAGATTCGCCAACATCTCGCCTTGCTCAGAGACGCCCTCGAACGCAGAATAGCCATGAGCACCTTGACCTTTGTAAATGTGAACCTGGATTTTGTCAGTTTCGAGATTCGCGTGGTAACTTGCCCCGGGGCTATTGGCAACGCAGTGAGGTGGCCAAGAATTGATGTAGTCCGGTGCTGAATCAGGTTGTGAAAAATGTCCTGAATTGTCACTGTCAGCATCGTGCCAATCCCTTGAGGCAACAATCAAGTCGTAATCCGACGAATCCAAATAGTTGGTTATCTTGGTTGCTACCAGAGCTCCACCCTCAACAGCTAGAGAGCCGCCCTCGCAGAAATCACTTTGGACATCGACTATCAAAAGTGCTCTTGTCATTTACTTCCCTATTCGTTAGACAGATTGTTGCCACAACGGTAGAAACCGGTTGCCAAAGTGTCGATAGCAACCCTCACGTCGGGGCCAACATTGTCTAGAGCATAAATTGCAAATGTTAGTGTGGTGCCGTCGACCGCAGAGATTATTCCACTTAGCGTATATGCTTCGGTGATGTACCCAGTTTTTGCAATAATGCTCCCTGCAGCATCTGCTATGTCTCCTTTAAACCTTCCAGAGAGGGTTCCAGTCTTACCTGCTATCGGGAGACTTGATTTGATCAATCCAAATTCCCCATAACTGACATTAACCAATCTCATTAGCTCAGCTAATGTCCTTGGTGCAACCATGTTCAGATTCGACAAGCCTGAGCCGTCTCTAATTAGCATGGCGCCAAGATCCAACCCGAGACTTGATAAGGCTTGCTTATATGCTGGATCTATAGATGTAAATGATCCATCGAAGCCCAAATTTACCGAAACTAGCCTTCCGATCATTTCACTCTCAAGGTTCTCTGAAGTCTGGAGCGTGTGAGCAATCCAGCGGCTCATTGGCTGAGACTCCACACTTGCAATCTGTACAAATCCTGCCGGAGTGGCCGCTTCAACAAGTACTGCGGTCTCCGCCAATGGTCCAAGTAGGGCCCTAAACTCCTCACCAGCGCTAGCGACCGGTCTACCAGTTTTTGGCGAAGTCCACGCAGCCGGATCAATTCGGTCTCCGTCAACTTGCAACGCAGTAACTTCTGAGATCCAACCGTCCACTTGATCTTTACGACGCCACGAGCTTTCCCAGGCAGGGCCTGCGAACAAGGTTGAGTCTAAAATTATCTCGCTTAGCTGGCTAACCTCGTTGCTTGCCGCCCAATCAATTACTTGAGTTGCGAGGCTTGAGAGTTTCGGGGCGTCTCTAAAAACAGATTGGGCGCCAGCATCCGTTTTGGAGAGAGTGACATCCCCGCCACCAACTAGCGAGATTGAGGTCTTCGCGGATGGCTCAGCCAAAACCCTAGTAGTGGCTCTGTAGTTTGGTCCTAGGCTCATGAGCGCAGCAGCGGCCGTAAGGGTTTTCATTCCTGATGCGGTGGAAGCCGGGGTGTCTCCGGAACGATCAAAGAGGACTTCTCCTGTGTCTGCGTTCAAAACAATCGATTGCAAGGTTCCAAGAGAAGGGTTGGCCGCCTGCTCTGCTACAGAACAAGTCTTGACTGGAGAGGGTGATGGGCTAGGAGATGGGCTAGGAGATGCACTGCGTGATGCGCTAGGTGATGCCTTCGGTTTAGCTTTTTGAGTTTCCGAAGAAAATGCGAAACCCCCAAGGACCAAGAGAAGAACTAAGAATGCAGAACCGCCGCCAATTAGGCCCTCTTTTAAATACGGGAACTTCTTGAATAAGTCTTGGAATTTACTGAATAAGTTGGCCAACTGGCTAAGCTCCTAGATTATCGATTCTGGATTGCAATCTTGTTTGGTTCAATTCTTTCATGATTTCAAAAGCTGAGGAGGGTTTGATTTTGCATGGACCTTAGCTTCAATATTACCCTTGATTATTGGGGACTTGGTTCTGCATTTGTTAGCTTAGGCTTGGCTCATGCGAAGAAAATACCTGGCTGTAACCACGCTGTTCTTGGCTCTTTTGTCTTCTCCAGCCAGTGCTCATGACCTACTAATTGATATGACTCCGGCGGCCGGTGAAGTTATGACTTCATCCAACTTCGAAGCCACACTTACCTTCAATAATGATTTGCTATCAGTAGATGGCGAACAAAATGCGGGGCTCGAAACAAAACTGTCAGGAACCGAAGATTGGGTAAGCCATGAAGTAGTGGTCGCTGGCCCAACCCTCACTGCCCAAATCGAGCTGACTGAATCAGGAACCTATGACATACGTTGGAAGGTGGTTTCGTCAGATGGTCACGGAATAACCGGTGAGTCATCGATTGTTCTTGAATTACCCGTACCAGTAGAAACCCCTGACCCGGTAGTTGTAATTGCACCGGCGGTCGAACCGGAGCCTGAGATTCCTTCAGGGTTTTACGTCGGACTCGCAATGGTTGCCCTCGGTGCTGTGTTCGCGCCGATTGGCCTAATGATGAGAAGAAGGGCTAAGAAGTCCTAGGTCTAACTAGTGAGTCAATGTTTCCAAGCAATTCATCAAATTCCTTTTCAGTCATGAGCTTTAGCTCCAAAACAACATGCCTGACACTGGTCTCGTCGGCCAAGGCTTTTTGAGCCACGATAGTTGCATTTTCGTAGCCCAACACAGGGCTGATGGCAGTTACGAGTCCGATTGAGTTCTCAACACTAAGCCTGAGTTTTTCTACGTTCGCGGTAATTCCGCTCACGCAGGCATCAGCCAAAACATAGCAACCCTGACGAAGTTGAGTAATGCTCATCATTAAGGCTCGACACATGATCGGCTCAAAGGCATTTAGTTGAAGCTGTCCAGCTTCAACTGCCATGGTCACAGTTAGATCATTTCCCACTACCGCGAAAGCGATTTGGTTAATTACTTCGGGAATAACTGGATTCACCTTGCCAGGCATAATTGACGATCCAGCCTGTCTTGGAGGAAGGTTTATTTCATCCAAACCAGCACGTGGTCCACTGCTAAGAAGTCTTAGATCATTTGAGGTTTTGGACAGTTTTACCGCAATTCTTTTTAGAACTCCTGAAACTGTTACAAACACTCCTGCGTCTTGAGTTGCTTCAACCATGTCTTCAGCCAGAACAAAATCAAATCCAGTTAGTTTGCAAAGAGCCTCACAGGCTTTCTTTGGGTAACCTAGCGGTGCGTTAATGCCGGTTCCAATTGCTGTTCCACCCAGGTTTATCTCGCGAAGTAGTGGCAAAACTTCGCGAAGCCTCTGGATGTCTTCCATGGTCATTCGCGAAAATGCTGCAAACTCCTGGCCCAGTGTCATCGGTACGGCATCTTGCATTTGAGTTCGGCCCATTTTGATTACGTCTTTGAACTCAACAGCCTTAGATTGAAAGGCGCTTTCCAAGTGCGCCATTGCTTTCAGTAGTTCATTGATTTCGAAAATCAAGGCAAGTTTCAGAGCAGTTGGATAAACGTCGTTAGTCGATTGGGATTGGTTGACGTCATTTAGCGGGTGGACTATCGAATAGTCGCCTTTTTGACCGCCTAAAATTTCTATCGCAACGTTGGCAATGACTTCGTTAGCATTCATGTTGGTTGAAGTTCCTGCGCCACCTTGGATTGCGTCAACCACAAACTGAGAATCAAACTCGCCATCAGCGACCCTGATTGAGGCTTTAACTATTGCGTCTTTGACGTTGGGCTCGAGCTCCCCTAGTTCGAAATTGGCCTCAGCTGTAGCGTGCTTGACTATTGCCAGAGCCCGAATCAAGGACCGGTAGTGACCGATCGGAACTCCTGAAATTGGAAAATTGTCGACTGCTCGAGCGGTGTGAACACCCCAATATGCGTCTTTAGGAACCTGGTAGTCGCCAAGTAGGTCGTGTTCGAGTCTGGTAGATGACATAAGTTAAGTGTGCCACTAAATCGTGGGGTCCGGCTACCAGCCCATGCGGCAGAACTCTTCTACCTTCTTGGTGGTTCCAGCAACAATCATGACGTCGCCAGAGTTTAAAACTGTTTCCGGGAAAGAAGGAAGATAGCTCTGTCCTTCTTTTCTGGTGGCAACCACCGTTACACCGTGAAGTGATCTAAATTTCATTTCAGACAGCGTTTTACCTTCAAAGCTTTCGGGGGCTTCGGTCTTTGCCATCACGAAGTCCTGATCAAGTTGAATATAATCAAGAGTTTCACCGCTAACCATGTGAGCAACTCTTTGACCCATGTCCTTCTCCGGGAAAATCACATGGTGGACCCCAAGCTGTTCCAGAATTCTTCCGTGGGAAGCACTAGTGGCCTTTGCCCACACTTCAGGAACACCTAACTGCAGTAGAAGTGACGCTGTCAAAATACTTGCTTCTAAATCGCTTCCAATTGCAACAACTGCGGAGTCAAAATCTGGAATTCCAAGCTCTCGAAGTGCAGCTTCATCTGTCGAGTCCGCTTGAATTACGTGTGTGAGTTGGTCTGAAATATTCTGTACCAACTTCTCATCGCTATCTATACCGAGTACTTCCCTGCCGCCTTTGACAAGCTCGAGGGCAAGAGAGGTGCCAAAGCGACCTAGACCGATTACAGCGATTGTCGAAGCGCTATGTCTTTTTGACGCGCGTGTTTTTAGCCTGTTAGGCATTGTTTTCTCCATTCGGGTCTGGGAACTGAATCTGGTGATTAAGACTCAATAACCAAGCACTTCTAACAATAATCACTGAGCTTGCCAAACTAGCCAATTAGTGGCCTTTCTCGAGGAAGCTCATAGTGGCGCTTGGTCTTTCTAAGGGCCAGCGATGTGGCAACAACAATTGGGCCAAGTCGACCAAAGAGCATCAATACTGAAAGTAGAAACTTTCCAAATTCTGGAAGATCTGGAGTAATCCCGGTCGAGAGACCAACTGTTCCGGCAGCGGAAATGATCTCAAAAATCAACTCGTCCAACGTGAAATCTGTTGTAAAGCGAAGAACAAAAAGCGAACCTAGAATCACCATGGTGTAGAGAGTCACGATGGTCAATGCCTGGCGTTGCATAGAGCGAGGAAGTCTTCTGTTTCCAACGTTCACTGCGGCATCGCCACGAATTTCCGTATACACAATGTAGAACAAGACAACTGCGGTGCCAATCTTGATACCACCTGCAGTGGAGGCACTCGCGCCACCAATAAACATGAGAATGTCCATACCAAGCCAGGTGCTGGTATACATGTCAGCGGTTTCAATAATGTTTAATCCGGTTGATCGGGTCATCGAAGAGGTAAAGAAGCTGGCAAAAATCTTTTGAACAGGGTCCATCGCTCCCAGGGTTGCGGGATTGCTCCACTCGGAAACTGCAATGCCTAAAGATCCGATGATAAGAAGAATCAGGCTGGCCCAGAGAATTATCCTGGAGTTCAGCGACCACTGACTAGGCATGGTGTAGTCAGCTGCCTTTCCCACCAAAACGTAGAGCCTTAGCTTTAGCCGATCACGAATTTCCGCTAAGACAGGAAATCCGAATCCTGCCACGGTTGAAATAACCAGTATTGGAAAGATAATCCAGCCATCTCCTGCGAATCCCATGAGGCTGTCTGTATACAAAGCGAAGCCAGCTTGGTTAAATGCAGATATCGCCTGAAAGGCTCCATGAGATAGAGCTTTGTCCAAAGAGTAGCCATATTCGGTAAACATCCGAACCGCTAGAAATGCGAAAAGAACCAATTGGAAGAACAGCATCAGTTTGGCGATGTTTTTAAGAAGAGTCTTCACATCGGGTTGTTTTGTGGCTGAGGATTCAGAAGTTGCAGAGATTCGATTCTTAAGTGAAATTCTGCCTTCAATTAAGTAGCCGACCAGGGTTGCAAATCCAATGATTCCAAATCCACCTATCTGAATCAGTAGGGAGATGATTACGTGCCCTGCGGTTGACCAGTAAGTTGCAGTATCAACAGTTGTTAGTCCGGTAACTGTAACCGCGGACGTGGCGGTAAAGAGTGCGTCAAAAAAGTTTGTCATTGCGCCGGATGTGGTAGCAATTGGCAACATCAATAAGAATGTGCCAAACAAGATTATGGCTGTAAAAGCCGCTGCAATTAGCTGAGTTGCACTCAACTTAGATAAATTTGGCATTTCAGGCTCTAACTATACTCCTGGCCTTGAAATCGTCGAGGATGAGATTTGGGTCCAATTCCCAATAAGGGCACCAAAAAAGCTCAGGAGATCGCGCCAATTCTTCTAAGCCTTGCTTTGGCACCGTCCTCGATAGGTGACTCGGGGCCAATAGCTGCTCTCATCAAGCGAAGTGTCCATCTGGTTGCAGGACGAATTAGCCAAGCCGGCTTAGCTGAAAGTCCAAGTAAAGTCCTAAACTCTGGGCGCAGCGATAGCACCGCCGCGTCAAATAGCAACCCATAGACAAACCGCGCTACGCCCGGCAAGGGAGGGTTCTTTATAAACGCAATTACCCGTTGAGTGTCAGCAGTTGAAACAAGTAACCCTGAGCGATAGAAATCATCTATTTCGGATTCCAATTCCGACTCACTCATCGGGCACTTGTTCAACCCAAGGGGAGCAACCGAGACACTCCACTGAGAGACGTAGTTGTCCGCTCCGGTTTCAAAAATTCCCTGTGGAATTGCTTTCCAGGAATACATCTGGTGAGCCACAAGAAAAGATTCCATAAATGCAATGTGCACCCAAAGTAGGAGATCCTTATCTGCCGCTTGATAGGGTACTTTTTCGCCCGTTCCTTTCGTGTATTCGCCGGAAACGCGAGAGTGAAGCTTGTTAACCCGGTTCGCCTCATTTTGAACCGCCGTCTTTGAGCCAAAAGTTGTCACCGTGAGCCATCGAATTGTTCCAGCTAACCGTCCGAGCGGGTCGGATTCGTATCTTGAATGATTCTTGACGCCTGTCAAAGAGCCTGGGTGTAACGCCTGCATAAGAAGTGCTCGTATGCCACCCACTAGTGTTCCAAAATCTGCATGGACTACCCATGGAGCGTCAGAGGGAAGAAAGTAGCCCTCTTCTTCGCCGGCGGCCACAACATCCAGCCAAGGTGGAATACCTTTGGGGTCACCTGACAAAAGCTTTCGAAACTTCTTCGAAAGAAGCTCCTGTAGCGCGTTATTTTTCTTGGACGTCAAGGGGCACCTAGTTGATTGATTGGAGAGCGTAACTCAAGTCTATGATTCAAATTTTTAGAATTTTCCGGTCCTGGAGCCACCTAGCGGAATCGAACCGCTGACCTGCTCTTTACGAGGGAGCTGCTCTGCCAACTGAGCTAAGGTGGCCTATTCTTTAGTTATTCATACTATCCAAGGAGCTACACCGTGAACGAGCTAGATCTAATACAGCTATGGAATCGATTGAGAAATCAAATAATCTTTTCCCAAATAGCTCCCACATTTTTACTCATTGTCACAATTGGGCTACTAAATGATGGACTTGCCGATAACGAAGACTCTGTGAAGCTAGCAACACTTGGAATCCTGCTAGCTTCTGGGATATTCGGCTTTCTCGCTCAATACTCGGCTGCAGCCGAAGCACGAGCAGTATTGAGTGAATTGAAAACACTAAAGGCGAAGTCAAAGGTTTCCAATCAACTCATGAGATTTTCAAATTGGATAAATGTGATTCGTTTCATCACACCAAGCATTTTTGTTGTAATTTATGTATTGTTATGTATTGCTCTTCTGTTTTAGATTAAAAGAGTAGATTAGGCCCCGACTGCGGTCGGGGCTTTTTCTTTTCTGGACGAAGACTTACTAACTGCAGTTAGGGTCTGTTGCCGGTAGCTTGCCTGTAAAGAAGAAATTGTCGACAACTTCGTTTATACATTCGACCTCTCCGCCGTAAACGGTGTGCCCCTCTCCGTTATAGGTAACTAGGAAGCCAGCAGCAAGGACCTCCTCGGCTAGTGACTTCGCCTCAGAGTAAGGAGTGGCTGGGTCACCGGTAGTTCCAATAACCATAATTGGTGGTGCCCCTTTGGCGCTGTAGTCACTTGGTGGGGCAGCTTCTGGATATGGCCAGGTGGCACATCGCAATCCGCCAAATTGCCAATACCTTCCAAGAGTTGGAGCCACCTCGATTAATTGCGTGTTCTTTTCTTCAACTTCTGACATCTCTGCAACGCCACCACTATCCAGACAACCAATTGCGTAATTGGCCGCGATGATATTGGTCGCGTAGGTGCCATCATCATTTCGATCGTTATACATATCCGCCAAGATCAAAAAACCATCTCCGGAGCCATTGAAAGCGTCACTAAACGATGTAGATAAATATTGCCAATAGCTTTCCGAATAAAGCGGCATAATCAATCCTGTGATTGCAGCCCATATTGTCAGTTCTCGACCCGAGGAAGTTTCTAGGGGCTCGTTCTCCAGTTCTAATAAGAATTGCTGAATTCGATATTGTCCCAGTGGGACGTCACTCGAGAATGGGCAATCCTCAAATTGCTCGCAATTTTCTAAGAAGGCTTCTAGAGCTTTTTCAAAGGCCTGGATCTGAAGAATTGTCTGCTGGCTATCGCTAACGGTTGGGTCTATGCCGCCATCGAGCACAAACCTTCCAACCCTTGAAGGAAACAGGGTTGCATAAGTTGTTCCAAGGAAAGACCCATAGGAGTAGCCGAGGAAATTCAAGTTTTCTTGGCCAAAAACTGCCCTCAAAACGTCCATATCCCTAGCTGCGGAGACGGTATCAACAAACTGCAGTAGTGCTCCGGTGTTCTCTTGGCATTTTGCTGCAAACTCCGACGTTGCAGTTGCGGATGCCGCAAGGTCCTGCTCGCTACCGAGCTCATATCCTGTGACCCCGTATAAGAAATCGTCATATTCGCTATCGGTAAGACATTCAACTGCAGAGCTCGAGCCAACTCCTCTTGGGTCAAAACCTACGATGTTCCAGCTTTCGCGAAGGGTTTCTGTTCCTACGTACTCCGGAGAATCCTTAACAAAGTCGTATCCTGAAGCTCCAGGTCCCCCTGGATTTACAAGGATAAAGCCCATGGGATTTGAATCTGCCTGTCGATAGACCGTAGCGATTGAAATTGGTTCGCTTGCGGGGTCAGTCCAATCCATGGGCACTGAAATGTCTGCACAATACAATCGATCGCCGCATTTTTCAAAGTTTGCTACTTGCTCGTAATACTGGATAAATCCTGCTGGGGCTCCGCTGGAATCAGGAACCAATGCCTCAGGTTCAGGTGTAGATGCAACGCAACCGGATAACGCCATAACGGCCACCACTGAAAATGAGGCAAATCTCATCGATCTCACTTGGTGTTCTTTAGGGCAACAGCAACAGATTCCAAGACCATCAGATCTCTGACATTTGCGCCGATTCTAATTCGGGCGCTAGAAATTGCTTCAAGTCTTGAAATTGTCTCTGAAGCAGAAGAACTGATCGCAAGTTGCTCAATCTGATTTTTCAATTCCGTGTTCACAAGTTCAGAAGAGGCACTTAGCTGAATGATTAGCACGTCTCTAAAAAGTGACATTAAGTCAACCAAGATGCGATCAATGCCATCTCGCAAGCTTCTGGTGGCGCGTCGCTTTTGTCCCTCTTCGAGTGCTTTGATGTCGGCTCGAAGGGCAGGTGGAACAGTACCTCCTTCGGGGATCCCGAGAGTGGCAAGTAAGGCAGACTTTTCCTCGTTGTCCTTTTCAGTAGTTAGCGCTTCCGCATCTTTTCTTGCAAGCTCTAGCCACCGCTCAGCTGTAAACATTGCTTTAGAAACAGAGTCAATCACCGTCGCAGACATCAAGGTTTCTTTTCTTCGCGCTCTAGCATCCGAACTGGTTGCCAACCGAAGGGCCATACCAATGTGGCCTTGCGCCTCAGCTGCTACCTGCAAGGCAAGGCTTTGGTTGATGCCGTCTCTGGAAACCAGAAGATCAGCAACAGTTTGACTGGAGGGTTGCTTGAGAGCAACTCTTCTGACTCTGGAGCGGATTGTTGGGAGCATGTCGGCTTCTGAAGGTGCACAAAGAATCCAAATGGTTCCAGCCGGTGGCTCTTCTAAGGTCTTGAGAAGAACATTGGAAGAGCGCTCTGCCATTCGGTCGGCATCTTCGATGATCATGATTTGATACTTACTTATTGACCCGCCATAGTACGAAGCGGCGACTAAGTCCCTGATCTCATCAATTGAGATGATTACCTTTTCAGTTGCCAAAACTTTGACATCCGGGTGGGATCCGGAAGTTACCATGCGACAGCTTTTACATTCCCCGCAACCGCCTGATTCACACAGCAGCGCAGCTGCGAATGCAGTTGCTGCATTTGATCTGCCTGAACCAGGAGGACCGGTTATTAGCCAAGCGTGTTGTAAACCTAAATCTTTGGCGGAAACTGCTTGACGGAGTTGTTCAACAGCTTCTGGCTGGCCAAGAAGTTCTGACCAGATAGGTTCGTAATCAGCTAGCTTCGTCAAAGGCCTTTGCTTTCTAGCAGCGCGTCCAATCGTGGCTTAATCTGGGCCCAAATTGCATCTGGAGTTTGGTTGGCGTCAACCACGTGAAATCTAGTTGGCTCGGCTGCTGCAAGTTCCTTATAGGTAGATCTAGCTGCTTCAAAAAAGCTAATCTTCTCGCGCTCTAGTCGATCCGGTTCTGCTCCTGTTTTGTCGCGCCGAACAGCTGCAGCTTCAGCATCAAGATCTAGTAACACAGTCAGCTCTGGAAGCAAGTTGTCAACGGCCCAGATGGACAAGTCTCGAACCTGGGTGAGATCTAACTCCCGCCCCGCTCCTTGATAGGCAACGGATGAGTCTAGGTATCGATCGGAGATTACAATCTGACCTTGGGCAAGAGCTGGCCTTATTAGGCTGGCAACATGGTGTGCCCTATCAGCCGCATATAGAAGTGCCTCCGATCTGGCGGATACTTCACCCTTGCGGTGCAATAAAAGATGTCTAATTTCAACGCCTAGCTCGGTGCCGCCAGGCTCTAGGGTTCTAACTACCTCATGGCCTTTTGAAACCAGATAGTTTTCCATCAAGTCAGCTTGAGTGGACTTACCAACCCCGTCAATTCCCTCGAAGGAGATAAACAGTCCATTGCTCTGAGGCACGCTACTTCTTCTTTCTAGATCCGGCTTTCACGGTCTTTTTAGGAGCCGCGACTTTCTTGCTGGCTCGACCAGCTTTCGGTGCCGCCTGGCCAGGCTCTAGACCTAGTTTCTCACGCCTGATAGCTAGCAATTCAAATGCCTGATCAGCAGTGAGCTCATCGAGTTTTTCATCCTTTGGAACAGTTGCATTAATGGCTCCATCGGTGACGTAGTCGCCGAACTGTCCTGTTTTGGCAACCACATTCAGCCCGCTAGCTGGGTCTTCGCCAAACTCCCTAAGGGGTGTGGCGGCGGTTCGACGGCCACCGTATTTTGGCTGTGTGTAGATCTCTAGCGCCTCTTCGAGGCTCAGGCTAAAGATCTGATCTTCGCTGGTAAGAGAGCGAGAGTCAGTGCCCTTTTTTAGGTATGGTCCGAACTTTCCATTTTGAGCGGTAATCGGATTCTCGGTCTCAGGATCGATTCCAATAGTTCTAGGTAGGGAAAGCAATGAAACTGCCTCTTCAAAAGAGAAAGTCTCTGGTGACATGGACTTGAAAAGCGAAGCGGTCTTTGGCTTCTCGGCATTTGGGTCTTCGAGAAGCACGTAGGGCCCGTATCTTCCATCTTTGAACAAGATGTCGTAACCGGTGAGTGGATCTTGTCCCATAACGCGATCTGTAATAATCGGGGCATCAATAAGTTCCTGAGCCTTTGCAACGGTTAGTTCATCTGGGGCTAAGCCTTCAGGAATGTTAACAATTCTTCTTCCATTTTCATCGGCACCTTCGCTACCAGGCTCAACCATGGTTTCGATATATGGTCCATACTTTCCGGTTCGAAGAGTTATGTTATCGGCCAGGTAGATCGAGTTAACTGCTTTGGGGTCGCTGTCGCCCACGTTTTGGACAGTGTCGTGCAAGCCGTCTTCGGTATCCGTTCCAAAGTAAAACTTCTTTAGCCATTCACTGCGGTTAAGCTCACCAGCAGCAATTTGGTCCAAGTTTTCTTCCATCTGCGCCGTAAAGGCATAGTCAACCAATTTGACGAAGTTCTCTTCTAAGAACCTGGTAACCGTGAAAGCAATCCACTCTGGAACCAGGGCTTGACCGCGCTTGACTACATATCCCTTGTTGATGATGGTGGACAAAATAGCTGCATAGGTGGAGGGTCTTCCGATGCCGTCTTCTTCAAGGGCCTTTACCAAGCTGGCTTCGGTGTAGCGGGCGGGGGGTAGCGTTTGATGATCTTTAGCGGTTACCTCAACAACCGAAAGAACCTGTCCCACCTCAAGAGCTGGAAGCTTGGATTCTTGCTCCTCTTCTTGTTCATTCTCACGCGATGCGTCTCTGCCTTCTTCGTAGGCAGCCATGTAACCCTTGAAGATAACAACTGTTCCGGAAGCACTGAACTCTGCTGATTTTCCACCAGCTAGCGGTGAAACGGAAATCTTCGCTGTTGTGGTTGAAACCTTGGCATCAGACATCTGTGATGCCATGGTTCTTTTCCAAATCAATTCATAGAGATCTTTAGATCTAGTGGACATGGTCATCGGTAAATCACTCGGGTGTAGGAAAGTTTCTCCGGCAGGTCTAATTGCTTCGTGTGCTTCCTGAGCGTTCTTATTTTTTCCCGTGTAAATTCGTGGAGAGTCCGGAACAGAATCTTTTCCAAACATCTCAATCGCAAGAGCTCTCGCTGCTTGAATAGCCTGAGTTGAAAGCACTGGGGAGTCGGTTCGCATATATGTGATGTGACCTTCTTGATACAAACTTTGTGCAGTATCCATAGTTTGCTTAGCGGACATTCGAAGTTTTCTAGATGCTTCCTGCTGCAAGGTAGATGTTGTAAACGGCGCCGCAGGCTTTCTAGTTGATGGCTTTGATTCAACCGATTCAACAATTACCTTTATATCTTTTGACCTCATCGCCTCCGCTAGATTTTCGGCGGCTTGCTGATCAAGCAGTAACACTCCGTCTTTAATTTCTCCGTTGTCGTTGAAAGCGTCTCCGGTGGCAATTTTTTGTCCGTCAATCAAAGTTAGCTTCGCTTCGAAATCCTGTTCCTTGTTTTTGTCGGTAGTGAACAGGGCCTTCACGTCGTGATAGCTGGCAGAAACAAAAGCCATTCGTTCGCGCTCTCGTTCAACTACCAGCCTCATGGCTGGAGACTGGACTCGGCCGGCACTTAGGCCTCGGTTGATTTTGCGCCAGAGCACAGGCGAAACTTCATAGCCATAAAGTCGGTCAACGACTCTTCTGGTTTCTTGGGCCTGGACTAGGTTCTGGTCTACTTCCCTAGTGTTGAGCAAAGCGTCTTGAATGGCTTGCTTAGTGATTTCATGAAAAACCATTCGGCTAACTGGGACCTTGGGCTTGAGCACTTGAAGTAGGTGCCAAGCGATGGCTTCACCCTCGCGGTCTTCATCAGTTGCCAGATACAGCTCATCGGCCTCGGCTAGAGCTTTTTTGAGCTCGGTGACCGTTTTGGACTTACCGGCAGAAATCGCGTAATAGGGTTCAAAGTCATTTTCGATATCAATTGAAAACTTGGAAAGGGAGCCCTTTTTCTTCTTTTCTTCTGGGGGTAAGTTCTTTGGGTCAATGAGGTCTCGGATATGGCCAATTGAGGCCATGACTGTGTAGTCATCCCCTAGGTACTTGGCAATCGTCTTGGCCTTAGCTGGCGACTCGACGATTACTAACTTGTTACCTTTTGGCATTGAACTCCTCTGTAGTTAGCCTGTTCCCGATCTAGCTCGTGCAGTAAGCACAAACCCGAAAGTTTCCACGCTGGTCTCAATAAAGACCTCGAAACCGACAATACGACATCGTTCCAGAACTATCTGGCTATCGCTGGCAATATCTTTAGCCACAATACACGGATTCCCTGAAGAAACGCCTTTAAGTGCATCCGCAGCAGCCAGTGCAAATGATTCGGTTCTGGCCTGAATCCTAGTAAACGCCAGCATTTTCGTGCCAAATGCAGATGCGAAAGTGAATAAACCAAAAAATTAAATATCAGTACCGAAAGCGAAAGAATTGCTCCTGCACCAAGGTCATTTGCTAAATCCGAAGCAGATCAATGAAACCGCGCTGGCACCACTATGGACTGCGATCTTGTCCGACGTTTAAGCCTACGTACTCGCCGGTAAGCCGTAGTTCTCCCGGAAGGTTGCGTGCTCATACTCCTTGCGGTATCGACCGCGATTCTGGAGCTCGGAAATAACATCCCTAAAGCGTTCGACTCCAAATGGCTGGACATGAGCGTTTACGTTAAACCCGTCACCGACGTTGGTATCCGCCCAGTCCTCGATTGTGTCGGCAATCTGCTCGGGGGTTCCAAAAATGGTGCGCTGCCCTCGAGTGAGATTGTGGTGGACCAGTTGCTTGACGGTAAAGCCATTGGCCTGCGAAACACCACCGATGTCATTACGGCGGTATTGGATTACCTCGTCATCGGTAGGAATCTTCTCGAATAGCTCCACAGGAAGAGGCTTTTGTGGGTCAAGCTCCTCAACCGGAATTCCCACCTGCCCAGCAAGTTGGTTAAGTAAAAAGTTGAGGTCCATTAGCTCGTCAATGTCTGACTTGAGCTTTCGTGCCTCGGTCTCGCTCTCGGCGACAACGGCGTAAAGCCCAGGTAGCACAATTAGGTGATCTGGGTTACGACCGTAACCCTCCGCATATTTTTTGACCTCAGCGTACAACGCTCTGTCCATGTCAATGTTGGGCTGGGAGGTGAACATAGCGTCGGCGTACTTGGAGCCGAACTTACGGCTATGTGGAGAAACACCGGCTTGGAACAGCAGGGGGCGTTCGCCCTGGTAGCGACCCGTCAGCTGTAGCACCCCCTCGGAACGGAAGTGCTTTCCGCGGAAATCTATTGGGTGGGTGAGCGCCGGATCAATATAGACATCGTTGTCCTTGTCAGCTGTGATTGCACTCTTTGGTAGCGAGTCCCACAACCCAGTAACAATCTCGACGAACTCGGCAGCTTTCTCATACCGCTCGTCTCGATCCAGCTTTACACCTGCAGGCTTTCCTAAAGCCTCTAGAGTCTGATCTTCTTGGCTGGTTACGATGTTCCATCCTGCTCGACCCTTGCTTACGTGATGCAGGCTCGCAATTGAGCGCGCGACAAAATACGGGTGCCCGTGAAGTGATGCAGCTGTAGAGATAAGTCCGAGATGCTTGGTGTGCATTGCAATCGCTGCCAAGGTAACGTCAGGGTCCAAGCCCCGGCGTGGCTTGCGAAGAAAACTCTTGCTAAGAACCGCAGGAGTATCGGGAAGAAAGATTGCGTCGAACTTTGCATCTTCGGCTAGCTTGGCGTACTTAATCTGATGGTCGATGTCATCGACGAGTATTGTCGGGTCCTCAAATGTCTTCCAGCCCGCGTCGTGCCTCCCCGAAGTATGAAAGATTAGGTTCAGACGAATCTGCTTTTTCAAACTGCAAAGCCTCCTGGACGGCGAATGATCAAGCCAAGTCGGGTGTGCGACTAGCCTACTGTAATCTCTGCCTGCCGCCCCGGATGACCCCTCTAGACTCTGCGGTCGTCTTGGCTTTTTAGTTAACCTGGTCCTGCTCTGGCTCGTGCAGTAAGCACAAACCCGAAAGTTTCCACGCTGGTCTCAATAAAGACCTCTAAACCGACAATTCGACATCGTTCCAGAACTATCTGGCTATCGCTGGCAATTTCTTTTGCCACAACACATGGATTCCCTGAAGAAACTCCCCTAAGTGCATCCGCAGCAGCTAATGCTATTGATTCGGTTGTTGCCTGCATTCGAGTAGACGCAAGCATTTGTGTGCCAAAAATAGAGGCGATAGAAAACAAACCAAAAACAAGTATCAGTACCGAAAGAGCAAGAATGGTTCCTGCACCACGGTCGTGAGCTATTGACCCTGGGCTCTGGCGCACTGGGTCTCTAACAGATCAAAAACGTCAATTTCAATTCCAGGTAACACTGCATCAAGACTAAGGCTGACACAAACCGTGTTCTCAATCTCCGATAACTCAAACTTGACTCGCTCACCGGCTTGAGCAATGAGGTCATCAACTGTTGACATACTCTCTCCACGTGCAATTGCTTTGGCAACACTTGAGGCAGCCACGATCAACTGAAGCTTTTGAAGCTGCAGGCTCATTGCCCCAATTGCCAAAGCAATAACCAAAGTAATGGCGGGCAGCGTCAACACCAGTTCTGCCGTGACGCTACCCCGGGAAGAACTAGTTCGCGCCAAAGCTTAGGGCGGAGCGAACCAGGTCAAACAATATGGCCTTTACTTCATCACTTCGCATAATCACCACCAGTAGCCCTGCAAAACCGACTGCAGCCATAGTGGCTATTGCATACTCCGCGGTCGCGGCCCCTTGATCACTTTTCCAGTTCATGTATTCCTTTCCTTTGGTTATGAGCTAAAAAGACCAATTCCAACTGGCACCACCGCCAACAGCACGAAGGCTGGTAAAGCAGCCAGGCCCAAGGGAATCATTAGTTTTATCTGCAGCCTGGAAATCACTGCTCTATGGTTATTCCACATCCGATATCGAAGCGAGTCAGCCCTTGCCGCTAACAGCCCAGTAAGTGCTATTCCAGATTGCTCAGATGCTTTCACCGCTTCCCAGAAGATGAGCCATTGCTCAGGAGGGACCTCTTCCAAAAGTGTCTGCGAGAATCTACTGTTTGCCATAGCAGCGGCACTTTTTGGATTCAGGCCCGCCGAAAGGGCAATGGAAATCGCGTCCAGAAATGCACCTGGATCGAGTTCGCGAGGTTTTGCTGCCTCCAGCATCCGAAGCGAACTGACTCTGGCAACAATCAAAAGAATGAGCCCAATGCCAACAGACACTGCTCCTAGCGATGTGCTAAATGAGGCAGCCAATGCCGAAAGCCCGAGGAGCTCGGAGAACAAAACTGCAAGAAGAGGCAAAACCAATATCAAGTTTGCCGTTGCCTTGGGGGATGCGAAAGCTATTTTCAATTCCGCAAGCTGCCTATTTTGCTGAGCAAAAACCGACGCCAGTCGATCAAGTCCCTTTGCAAGTGCACCCCCAGAATCGGTTGCTACCGTCCAAATAAAATCAAACTGTTGCTGTTGAAATCTCGAAAGATTTGCTACTTGAAATTGCTCTCTCGCGTTCCTAGCTGTCGTCCCAGCTCTTAGTAGAGCAGTTAGTTCCATAACAGCAAGCTCTGCGCTCATGCTAGCGCCAGCTTCTTTTCGGGTTGCTGCTCATAAACTTCCAGCTGGCCGTCCTGGATTCTAAACTTTCCTATCCCTGCAACGCTGCGAATTCCATTCACGCAATCAAGTGCAATTACCCAATCAAAGGCTGAAACTACCATTTGCATAAATGCGTTTTCAGAAACGCCAAAGTTGGCATTTATTGTTGCCAAGCGCTGGGGAACCTGAGCCAAAGAGTTTGCGTGAATTGTGGTTGCACCACGATGACCCGTGTTTAGAGCTTGAAGCATGGAGATCAGTTCGGGCCCACGAACCTCTCCGACCACCAGGCGATCTGGCCTCATGCGAAGTGACTCTCGAACTAGCTGATCTAAGCTAATCTCCCCCTGGCCTTCAATATTCTTGGTTCGCGTTTGCAGGCAAATGATGTTTTCGGTTTTCAGTTCGGTAACGTCTTCCACGGCAATCACTCGTTGGTTAGTTTTTGACAGCATGGCCTTAAGCAACGTTGTCTTGCCAGAGCCAGTAGCCCCGGCAATTAGGAAGCTATCTCCCGATTCGACAATTTGCAGAATTTGATTGCGCTGTGACCTCGTAACAAATGGTTCTTGAAGGACTTGATCTAAGTTTTTGACTTTGGAGTTGTGTAATCGGATTGAAATTTGAGTTTGCTCACTGCAGCCAGATTTCAAGACCGCGTGAACTCTTAAGCCCCCTGGCAGTGATACATCTGCAAACGGATTAGCGTGGTCTAGTCTTCTGCCGCCAAGTTCAATGAGCTCTCGCGCAAGTAGCTGCAGTTCCGGCTCTGTAAGCAGGTGTTCTTGTTGGCTGCTAAGCCCTTCGCCAAAGTCAATCTGGCAAGTAGCTGAGCTAAGCAGAATGTCCGTAACCCTCTGGTTATCAATTAGCTCAAGAAGCCATTCGGGGATCTGGGTTTGCATCTAACCAAGAATCCGCCATGACGCAGTGAATTGGTGCTCGAGCAGGAAAATTGTGGATAAATAGGGGGCGGCAGGTTTTGGGGAAAACCTGCCGCCTGGTGATAGCGATTGGGGGAATCTAACTATCACAAGTCGGTAATGAATTACCGACGCCTATATTCTAGGCACGAAATACGCCAAGCAATCGCTTTTGTGTCATTATTGCGATAGAAGCGAGAAAGAGGATTTTCATGCCTAAAGGCTCGGATATCGAAAACTTACAGCACGAGTCGCGCTCTTTTCCACCCAGCTCTAGCTTTGCTGCTACCGCAGTTGCCAATCAAGACACCTATACCCAGGCAGCCACCGACCGCCTTCGATTTTGGGCGGATCGGGCCAGGGAGCTTTACTGGCATAAACCATTCACCAAGACCCTAGATTTTTCTAACCCCCCTTTTGCCAAATGGTTTGAAGACGGCGAGTTGAATGTTTGCTACAACGCCCTGGATGTTCATGTGCTTGCTGGCCGCGGCGACAAGGTGGCCATTTACTTTGAAGGCGAAAGCGGTGGCAGTGCTACCTATACATATGCGCAAATTCTAACTGAGGTAAAAAAGGCAGCAAATGCCTTTAGTGCACTTGGTGTCACCAAGGGAGATCGGGTTGCCATCTATATGCCGATGGTTCCGGAGGCGGTAATTGCCATGCTGGCAACCGTTCGATTGGGTGCCATCCACTCCGTTATATTCGGAGGATTCTCTGCTGAATCAATTAGAAGCCGAATCAACGACGCCGAAGCCAAGTTGATTGTTACTGCCGATGGCGGATATAGAAAAGGTAAAGTTTCCCCTTTGAAACCAGCCGTTGACGAGGCTTTGGCTGATAAGGCCTGTGAGTCGGTCGAGCACGTGGTTGTTCTAAACCGCGGCGGTAATGAAGTCCAGTGGCAAGAAGGCAGAGATCACTGGTGGAGCGATGTTGTTGGAAAAGCTTCGGATCAGCATGAAGCAGAAGGGTTTGAAGCTGAGAACCCGCTTTTTATCCTTTACACCTCAGGAACCACGGGAAAGCCAAAGGGTATTTTGCATACCTCGGGAGGATATCTAACCCAGGCTAGCTTCACCCATAAAGCAGTCTTCGATGTCCATCCAGAAACAGACATTTACTGGTGCACCGCGGACGTGGGTTGGATTACCGGACATTCATATGTTGTCTATGGTCCGCTAACCAACGGCGTTAGCCAGGTCATATATGAAGGTACCCCTGACACCCCAAACTGGGGAAGATGGTGGGAAATCATCGAAAAATACAAGGTCAGCATCTTCTATACCGCACCGACGGCCATTCGAACCTTCATGAAGCACGGCCGTGAAATTCCAGATAAATACGACCTTGGTTCCCTGCGGGTGCTTGGGTCAGTTGGCGAACCAATTAACCCAGAGGCTTGGATGTGGTACCGAGATGCCATTGGATCAAATAACTGCCCAATCGTAGACACCTGGTGGCAAACCGAAACCGGGGCAATCATGATTTCGCCACTTCCAGGAGTAACCGCAACTAAACCAGGTTCTGCCCAAGTCCCGATTCCAGGTATCAGCGTAGAAATCGTAAATGAAGCGGGGCAGAAGATTAGCTCGGGCGGTGGCTACCTAACCGTTACCGAGCCATGGCCATCCATGCTTCGAGGAATCTGGAAAGACCCAGAAAGATTCAAGGAAACTTACTGGTCGCAGTATCCAGGTAAGTACTTTGCTGGCGATGGAGCCATGCTAGATGATGATGGCGATATCTGGATTCTTGGTCGAGTCGATGATGTGATGAATGTTTCCGGTCACAGACTCTCAACTTCAGAAATTGAGTCTGCGCTAGTTTCGCATCCTTTCGTAGCAGAAGCAGCGGTAGTTGGCGCTACCGATGAGACCACGGGTCAGGCGGTTGTGGCATTTGTGATCTTGCGCGCCGATCAAGTTGCTAAAGCTGGCACTGATTCAGAAGTTGCCACTGTTTTGCGAGAGCACGTTTCCAAACAGATTGGTCCGATAGCCAAGCCAAAACAAATCATGGTGGTTGCTGAGCTTCCAAAAACCCGCTCAGGAAAGATTATGAGAAGGTTGCTACGCGACGTTGCCGAAGGAAGAGCTATTGGAGATGTCACTACTTTGGCAGATACGTCCGTGATGAGCGTTATCGACGGAAAGTTTCACAGCTAGGACTTAGCCAACTTCCACGATTAGTTCAATTTCAACCGGAGCATCAAGCGGTAACACCGCAACCCCGACTGCGCTTCTGGCGTGAATCCCGGCATCTTGGAATACTTCACCCAAGAATTCGCTGGCGCCATTTACTACCCCAGGCTGTCCGGTGAAATCTGGAGCGGATGCAACAAACCCGACTACTTTTACAACACGCTTTACTTTGTCTAGATCGCCAATTGCCATTTTGATTGCCGCGAGCGCGTTTAAGGCGCAAATAGTAGCCAGCTCTTTAGCTCGCTCAGCAGTAACCTCGGAGCCAACTTTTCCAGACTGCACCAGGTTTCCTTCAACCATTGGAAGCTGGCCAGATGTAAACACCAGGTTTCCGGTTTGAACTGCAGGGATATATGCCGCTAGCGGCTTCGAGCTAGCTGGAAGGGTGTAGCCAAGCTCGGTAAGCCTTTGCTCAACACTTGCCAATTAGGGCACCGGTCTTTTGAAATAGGCAACCAGTCCACCTTCTGGACCGGTCACTATTTGGACCAGTTCCCAGCCCTCGGAGCCCCAATTATTTAGGATTTGGGTGGTGGTGTGGATGATTAGGGGGGTTGTTACGTACTCCCACTTTTGCATGGTCAGCTTCCTCTCAGGGTTAGCTAGTAATCTTAAGTCTAATGTCATGAAAGGTACGGCTATTGCCCTATGGGTTCCCTTATCGCAAGACTATTTGGCCTAAGCGCTATAGCAGGGCTTCTAACATTTGCTCTTCTGGCTCCAATGGCGGCAGTAGCTAGCTACGCAACTACCACTGGATTTATGGCATTCAACAGCCTGGCCGAATATATCAAGCCGGTTAATGCCGCTCAAGCCTCCACTATCTACGGAAACCTCAATGGCGAGCCTGTGGCGCTTGCAACTTTCTATCACGAAAATCGTGTTTCCATCGACTATGACCAGATGAGCAAAAACATGATTAACGCGGTTATTTCTACCGAAGATCCAAGGTTTTTCAAGCACGTGGGCGTTGACATACTCTCTCTTACCAGAGCCACTCTAGGGGTTGCTTCAAGCGGTCTCTCGGGTCCAGGTGGATCAACAATCACCATGCAATACATTAAGAACTCCCTAATCGAAGCCGCCAACATTGCTGGGGATGAGGAAGCTCTTGAGGCAGCAACAATTACCACAATCGATAGAAAAATCCGAGAGATTAGATTCGCGATGGCTCTTGAGACCGTCACCTCAAAAGAGGACATCCTTGCTGGCTATCTAAACCTTTCATTTTTTGGCAACCAACTCAATGGAATTGAGTCCGCTTCAAATTACTACTTCGGTGTCAAGGCTAAAGACCTAACGGTCCCACAGGCAGCCTTGCTGACGGCAATGCTTAGAGCGCCAAATGACTACAAGCCAGATGAAGAGAAAAATCTTCCGGATGCCAAGATTCGCCGTGATTACGTTATTAACAACATGCGCGATGAAGGATTTCTAACTTCGGCCGAGGCCGAAGCCTACAAAAAAGAGCCCGTTGTCGCCAACATTACCCCGACCGCAACTGGCTGTGAAGCGAACCAGTCAACTTCCTACTTTTGTGACTACGTAGTTTGGACAATTAGAAATTCTCCGGAATTTGGAGAAACCCGTGAAGACCGAGAGATGCTACTTCGCCGTGGTGGACTTGAGATTTACACCTCTATGGATCTTGCATTACAAAACACAACAGACGAGGTTGTCAAACGAGAGGTTCCCGTGGATAACCAGTGGGCACTCGGAGCAGCATCAGTTTCTGTGGAGGTTTCAACTGGTCGTGTTTTAGCGATGAGCCAAAATCGAGTCTTCAGTCAAATCACCGACGAGGACCCAACAACTACCAGCGTCAACTACTCCACAGACAAAGCCACCGGCGGCTCCTCGGGTTTTCAGACAGGATCGACTTACAAGGTCTTTGTGCTAGCCGAGTGGCTTTCCAAGGGGTTCTTACTGGGTGACCGTGTTGACGCTCGCAATAAATCCTGGCAAGAGAGAGAATTCAAGGCTAAATGTGGTGGCCTAGGTGGCGGCGATTGGGAGCCAGGAAACTTCGGTGGAGGGGACTTTGTTAATGAAAATATCCTAAGCGCCACGGCCTCTTCTATCAACACCGCTTATGTCAATATGGCGGCGCAACTTGATCTTTGTGACATTAGAGACATGGCAGAGCGTTTTGGCATAAAAAGATCAGACGGTAATCCACTGTTATACGTTCCCTCTTCTGTTCTTGGAGTAAACGAGCTTTCACCACTTTCGATGGCAGGAGCGATGGCCGGTTTCGCAAACAACGGAATCTACTGCACCCCAATTGCCATCGATAAGGCGGTGGTTCGAGCTACTGGAGAAGAATTAAAAGTCCCTGTGTCTGAATGCACCAGAGCAGTAAGCTCTGAAGTCGCGGCGGCAGTGACATATGCTCTAGAACGTGTTATCACGGGTGGAACTGGAACCAGATCAAGAATCAATGATGGAGTTCCAATTGCTGGAAAAACTGGTACTACAGATGAGACCATTCAGTCCTGGATGACTGGATATTCCTCTAAGGTTTCCACTGCAACTTGGGTTGGAAATGTTGTAGGTAAGCAAAGCCTTAACCGAACCTCAATCCAGGGCGTTCCCGGAAACTCGGTTAGGCATGACATTTGGCGCCAAATCATGGCCCAGGCTAACGCCACCTATGGAGGAGACTCCTTCACTCCAGCATCGTCTTTGTACCTGGGAGCCACTACCGTTACCATGCCTGCGATCAATGCACTGCTACCAGAGGTAGCCGAGACCGTCTTGAAAGGAGCTGGTCTCTCCGTTGAAGTTGCAGATACCACCGTTCCTTCACCAAACGCTCCAGGAAGTATCGCCTACGCCAACTTTGACGAGGGATCGACGGTCATTCGTGGTTCGTTGGTTACCTTGTTTGTCAGTAAAGGTGGCATGAAAGCTATTCCTAACGTTGCAGGAAAAACTGTAGCCGAGGCAAGAAGCGTTTTGAGTAGCGCAGGATTCCTAGGAGTGGCTGAACCACAGGAAAGCCAACCGGAATACTTCGTGTGTTCAATTGATGTACCTGAGGATTATGTAGTTGGGACTTTCCCTGAATCCGGGAGATTTGTTGAGCTAATTTCGGGAATTATTCTGCGAATAAGCAGGTGTCCATAAACTGGCTAATAGCCTTAGTTGCCTCACTACTAGTAGCGGTGGCAATCTGGGGCATATTTATTGAACGAGCGTTTTACGTAGTTCGAAAAGAGTCGGTTAGGGTTTTGCCTTTGGGTTCAAATACAATAACCGTTTTACAGGTTGGCGACATTCACATGGCCCCTTGGCAGAAGTCAAAACAACGATTCATTAAATCGCTGGCGAAGTATCCGATTGACTTGGTTGTAAACACCGGGGATAACTTGGGTCACCCGAGAGCTATCGCATCGTTATTGCAGTCGCTAGGGCCTTTAATGTCCAAGAAAGGTGTTTTTGTTAATGGTTCCAATGACTACTTTGGTCCAGTGATGAAAAACCCATTCGGTTATATTTTCCATACCTCAGAGGCCCCCAATTCCGCTCCATTGGACACAGCGCAGATGACAGACGCTTTCGAACAAGCCGGCTGGGTGAACCTAAACAACCATAGCTCTGAGCTAATTGTGGCTGGCAACAAAATCAGATTCATTGGACTAGATGATTACCACATTGGTTATAGCGATAGCTCCAAGCTTTCAGCTAGCTCTGATTTCACAATCGCTCTGACTCATGCCCCATACCTTGAAGCAGTCGAAACGCTTACCAAACTTGGAGCGGAACTGATCTTTGCAGGTCACACTCACGGAGGTCAGGTGCGAATTCCCTTTTTTGGTGCACTTACCACCAACAGCAATCTCCCAAACAAGTACGCACGCGGATTTTCTGGCTGGAGTTTTCAAGGTAAGAGCTCAATTCTTAGCGTAGTTGCAGGTTTGGGTAATTCAATTTTTGCACCGGTGAGGTTTGCTTGTTTTCCTGAGGTAAGGCTTATTACGTTGCTAGAGCGAGACTAATCGCTGTGAGCCCAGGCTTTAGGGCCCAGTGCGATGTAATCGCCATTACTATTTTCGCATCTGGCGGATTGCTCTTCGACAAAACATAAGAAGCCAAAATCAGTAACACTCTCACCACTGGCTAGCACTGGTGCACCGGATGGATCCGAGTAGAGACTGCTTACGCAAGCAAATCCTGCGGTCTGTTCCCCGGAAACAGGTTTACTCAACAGCCTCAATTGACTACCGTATGCATTCTGGCAGTCATCTGGAATTGCAACTGACTCATACAAAGCATCCGCTTCGGAATGCTCGCAAACTGCAACATTCTCAGCTTCGCTCAAAGTACACCAAGTTGGCCCGTCTCCCGCACGAAAAATCAGATCGCCGTTACTGCTAATGAATTTACTTGGTTCAACAATTACTAAATCAACTGGTGCCTCTGTTGGCGCCGCACTTGCCTCAACTGTTGGAGTGGAATCGGGAGTCGGTGTTGGGTTAGCTGTTGGTTCCTGCTCCGCGGAGCATCCAGTAAAGCTAAGGCTAACTAGCACAATTGCTGTAATAAGCACTTTACTACCCATACCTAAATGGTAGTTCCGCAACGAGCCTAAGGCCGATGTTCCACGCCGAGAGTTTTTCTCCAGCCTGCCTAAAACTCTCGGGCGACTAATTCGGCGATCTCGTAAGTATTTAAGGCAGCTCCTTTTCGAAGGTTATCGCCCACTACGAACATGTCAATGCTGTTTTCAAAATCCAAGGGTTGCCTTACCCGACCAACAAATGTTGGGTCTTGCCCAGCCACAAAGTTCGGGGTTGGGTAAACACCATTTTCTGGGTCATCCATCAGTACCACGCTTGGCTGCTTTTCTAGTTCTTGCCAGACCTCGGCAACCGTAAGGGGGTTTGCAAAGGTTGCGTGAACAGCCAGGCTGTGAGAGACCTGAACCGGTACCCGAACGCAGCTAGCTGCTACCTTCAGCTCCTTGATGCCAAGAATCTTTCTGGATTCGTCCCTAACTTTCATCTCTTCGGAGGAATGCCCTCCTGGCTTTAGTGATCCCGCCATTGGAATGACATTCAATGCAATTGGCACCGGCCATAGCGAATCCGATTGCTCAATGCCAGCAGATTTCAAAACCTTGGCAACATCGTTTCCTCTGGTGCCAGAAAGCGGGTCAGTTGCAACGGCGGCGATTTCTTTCTGCAACTGACTTATTCCAAGAGCTCCCGCTCCAGAAACCGACTGGTAACTTGCAACTACTAGCTCGGTAAGCTGCCACTTTTTATGTAAGGCACCAATGGCAGCCATCATGGTCAAGGTTGTGCAATTGGGATTGGAAATGATGCCAATTGGTCTGATTTTTGCTTGCTCAGGATTTACTTCAGGAACTACAAGAGGAACCTGATCGTTCATTCGAAAAGCGGCCGAGTTATCTACAACTACCGCTCCACGCTCAACTGCAATGGGGGCCCAAACTTCTGCAACCTCATCTGGAACATCAAACATTGCAATGTCGATGCCATCAAATGCTTCTGGTGATAGCTCAACAACAACTAGCTCTTGGCTATAAACTGAAATCTTTTTGCCCGCAGATCTTTTTGAGGCAATGAGCCGTATTTCTCCCCAGATGTTTTCTCGCTCGTTCAGGATTGAAACCATTACGGTTCCAACGGCTCCAGTTGCTCCAACCAAAGCCAGATTTGGTTTCTTGCTCAAACTATCTTCCGGTCCCAGCGTGGACAACCGCTTCACTCTCGCCATCAAGACCAAATGCGGTGTGGACCACACGAGCTGCCTCTAGTAACTGGTCACTTCTGGTGATTACAGAAATGCGAATCTCAGAAGTAGAAATCATTTCTATATTCACACCAGCTTTAGCTAGTGCATCAAACAAGGTAGCTGAAACCCCGGAGTGAGTCTTCATTCCTGAGCCCACTACCGAAAGCTTTCCGATACTCTCATCGAACTGCAAGGAGGCAAAGCCCATCTTTGCTTTTTCGGCCTCGAGGGTATCGATGGTTTTTGTCAGATCCTCGGCCAACAATGTAAATGAAATATCACTCAGCTTCGTGTTGGAAACTGCAACGTTTTGAACGATCATGTCGATGTTGACGCCAGCTTTTGCAACCACCGTGAAAAGCTCAGCGGCTTTACCTGGGACGTCAGGAATACCAACAACTGTTATTTTGGCTTGACTTTGGTCGAATGCAACGCCTGCAACAATTGACTCTTCCATGGTTTCTCCACTCGAATAAATAGTAGTTCCTGGGTTATCGCTGAAAGTTGACCGAACCCGCAGATTAACTCTATGCCTTCTGGCAAACTCAACGGCTCGTATGTAAAGGATCTTCGCACCCGCTGCCGCAAGCTCCAGCATGGACTCAATGTCCAATGAATCTAGTTTCTTGGCTCTGGGAACCACTCTCGGGTCTGCGGTATAAACACCATCAACATCGCTATAGATTTCACAGACATCTGCGTTGAGTCCTGCGGCTAAAGCAACGGCAGTGGTGTCTGATCCGCCTCGACCAAGAGTTGTTATATCACCACTTGCTGGGTCAAATCCTTGAAATCCGGCAACGATTGCAATTTCACCGGCATCAATGGCCGCTTGAACTCGATCCGGTGTGACTTCGGCAATACGAGCGTTGCCGTATGTGGAATCGGTGATGATGCCAGCCTGAAGACCGGAAAACGATCTGGCCTTCTCACCCTGGGCGATTATGGCCATGGACAAAATAGCAACTGAGATTCTTTCACCAGCAGTGAGCAGCATGTCTAATTCTCTTGGGGTTGATTGAGGGTCGTTGGTTACGGCATTTGCCAGCTCGAGTAAATCGTCGGTGGTATCTCCCATGGCAGAAACCACAACAACGACTTTGTTTCCAGCGCGATGAGTTTCGATCACTCTCTTGGCAACTAGCTTTATCTTTGCCGCATCGCCAACGGATGACCCGCCGAATTTCTGAACGATCAGTGCCAACAAATACTCCTGGAATTTGGGGAGATCGCCTCAATCATTGAGGCAAGGCTTCAAGTCTAGCTGACGGTCCTTCGGCCCTCGAAGGCTCTTCCAAGAGTAATCTCGTCGGCATATTCCAAGTCGCCGCCTACTGGCAAGCCAGAAGCTAGGCGAGAAATTGTAATTCCCATTGGAGCAAGCATCCGGGTTAGGTAAGTAGCGGTTGCCTCACCTTCCAGGTTTGGATCGGTGGCAATTATCACTTCTTTAATCTCTGGGTTAGCAAGCCTCGAAACAAGTTCCTTGATTCGAAGGTTGTCCGGACCAATTCCCTCAATCGGGGATATGGCCCCACCCAATACGTGATACAAACCCTTGAACTCCCTGGTTCGCTCGATTGCCTGCACATCTTTAGATTCCTCGACCACGCAAATACTTGCCTTTGACCTTCGAGGGTCTCGGCAAATGTTGCAAAGCTCCTGCTCCGCGACATTGCCACATTGCTCACAAAATCGCACTCGTTCTCTAACTTCACTTAGAACCTCGGCAAGCTTCTTGGCTTGCTCTTCGTCGGTCTGCAGTAGGTAAAAAGCTATCCGCTGAGCGGATTTTGGACCAACACCTGGCAGTCTTCCGAGCTCATCAATGAGCTCCTGGATTACTCCTTCATACATCTAGCGTCCGCCAGATTTCGGGTCTTGAATGGGCTCTGCACCCAACACTTCGCGAAGTAGTGATTCTCCATATCTCGCTTCTTCGTTCACCATTGAGTTTCTGGATGTGCTCGGAGTTGGCTCGGAAACGACCTCGCTTGGGCTTGTATCTTGCGAGCTGTTATCGACAGCCTGCTGGGAACTGGTTTCACTGACAACTGGCAGCTCTGTGGTGGCAGGTTCGGAATCGTTTACTGCTGCACTTTCATCAACGTGCGGGCGGAATTTAACTTGAATACCCAAGACGGAGAAAATAGCTTTTCGAAGAGCGTCCGTTGAACGACTGTCAGACTTAAAGGAATCAAGATCTTTTTGACTCAAGAACTTCAAAGTTAGAACATCATCTGTCAGATCCATCACGGTGAGCGTGAATGCCACTACCCAAGCCGATCTAGATTCTGTTTTTACCTGGCCAAGTATTTCAGGCCAAGCGTTAACCATCGCTTGCTTCGTTACTGCGCTAATTGTCTTTGGTGTCGAGGTCTTGATTGCAACAGGGGCGGGCTCAGCGGAACTAGCAATGGAAACGTTCGCCTTGGGAACACTTGTTACGGTGGGACTAGATGCAGGCTTCAAGTCAGGGGATTCGGAAAAACCCATGCGACGCTCTAATCTTTCGATTCTCGCTAACGAGCCAACCTCGGTTTTGTCGCTGGATGGAACCAGTACTTTGGCGCACATCAATTCCAACTGCAACTTAGGGCTTGTTGCCCCCGACATTTCAGACAGTGCAGCGGAAACGGCACCTGCGGCATGGGTTAGTTCAGCCATGCCAAAGCTCATGGCCTGCAAGCTCATCTTTTCTAACTCGTCGTCAGCTATGCCTCTCAGCACTGCCTTGGCTTGGTCCCCCACCGATAGGACAACAATTAGATCGCGAAGTTTTTCTAGTAAGTCCTCGACAAACCTTCTTGGGTCCTGCCCGGACTGGATTACCTTATCGACGCTAGAAAAAACCAGGGAAGAATTCTGGGTGGCAAATGCGTCAACTACTTCGTCCAGCAGCGTGGCATTGGTGTAACCAAGAAGTGCTGCTGCCCGGTCGTATTCAATTTCGGCTCCCCCGGAGCCAACTTCTGAACCAGCCATCAACTGATCTAACAGGGAAAGGGAGTCTCGAACGGACCCACCTCCGGCACGAACAACAAGGGTTAGCACACCAGGTCCTGGCTTTACTTTCTCTGCTGCACATACTTCCTCTAAGTAAGTAAGCATCTGAGCTGGTGGAACTAAGCGAAATGGATAGTGGTGAGTTCTGGAACGTATAGTTCCAATTACTTTTTCAGGCTCAGTGGTAGCGAAAATAAACTTCACGTGGGCTGGTGGTTCTTCCACAATCTTTAGAAGGGCATTAAAGCCTTGTGGTGTGACCATGTGAGCCTCATCAAGAATGAATATCTTGAACCTGTCTCTTGCTGGAGCAAAGATTGCTCGCTCGCGAAGATCTCTTGCGTCATCAACACCGTTGTGACTTGCAGCATCAATTTCTACTACGTCTAGAGATCCTGATCCATCGCGTGATAGCTCGATACAACTTGCACACTTGCCACATGGTGTATCGGTAGGACCTTCAGCACAGTTCAAGCAGCGAGCAAGAATTCTTGCAGAGGTAGTTTTACCGCAACCCCTAGGGCCAGAAAACAAATAAGCGTGATTTACCCGGTCTGTTTTTAGCGCCGTCATCAGTGGAGCTGTTACCTGCGATTGCCCGATTAGTTCGGCAAAGGTTTCAGGTCTATAGCGGCGATACAGGGCTTGATTCACTTTTCTAACCTAGCTCCTTTATGCGACAGACCAATAAAAAGACCCCCCGCACACCCATCAGAGCCCAGCTACCCTTGCTATCTTTCGATCCTGGGGGAGTTCACCAAGATGACGCCGCACGGGGAGTCAACCTCAATTCTAAAGCTTTGAATGGGTTCCGAATTTCGGCAATCAATCCCCTAAACCAAGGCTGGAAGTTCTACACAGTTTGAACACTTCTTCACCCAGCAGACCCTGCTGGGTCTTAGCTTTAGCCAAGCCACCAGCGAGATGGTAACGAATACGCCAATTATTGGTACTAGACAGTATTACCTGTAGGTAATACTATAGAAAGGCGGGCTTTTGAAGGTTCCTTCATGGGAAATCCAAATGAGTGAGCAAGTTGCGAATTTTTTGGAAGCCCAACCGGTAGCAGTTCAAGAACGGATTGACATGGTGTTGACAGTTTTGAGTGCTGAAGGTCCAAGTCTTGGAAGGCCTTTAGCAGACTCCATCGCAGGTTCAAGAATCAAGAATCTCAAAGAGCTAAGGATTTCTTCGTCGAGAGGCTCGGCAATTCGAATTCTTTACTGCTTTACCAAATCAAGAATTGCTTTGCTGCTTGTGGCCGGAGACAAATCTGGTCAGTGGAGCACTTGGTACCAAGAGGCCATAGAAGAAGCGGAGGAAACCTATGAACGATTCACTAAAGACTAAAAAGGGGTTTGTCAGTTACGCAAAGTGGCGTGAGTCCCAGAACTTCGATGATAAAAAGATTGCCGGCGGAGTCAAAAAGCTATACCGAAAGCTGCTTAAATACAAACTGAGAGAACTCAGGATCAGCAAGAACATCACCCAGCAAGAGTTAGCAGAAGCACTAGGAATCACTCAAAACAGAGTTTCGAAGTTTGAGCGATTAGATCTTGATAAGGCAGAGATTAGAACCATCCGAAGATACCTCGAAGCCTTAGGCGGGACCCTAGTTTTACAAGTTGAACTAGAGGGCAAAAGCTTTCAGCTCGCCCTGGACTAATCTTCAAAAAGCAGTACCTGCCTTGGCTAGAGTGCGAATATTTGGATTCTTTACTGCCTCCGCTGATAGCTAAACTAGAGAAGTTGATGAAGCCGTCAATACCAGGAGAATTCGCCTAGTGGCCTATGGCGCACGCTTGGAAAGCGTGTTGGGTGAAAGCCCTCGGGGGTTCGAATCCCCCATTCTCCGCCAGCAACTCCCTTGATTTAGAGCCTCAGTAGAGGCGTTTAT
>JBIIAT010000025.1:0-9995 GCA_044239775.1 Rhodoluna sp.
AAGCTTGGTATCAAAGCAACTGTTCACATGCCCATTGGTGCTTCACTCCCAAAAGTGGAAGCAACAAGAAACTATGGAGCTAAGGTTGTGCAGTCTGGTGCGACATTTGAAGATTGCCTAAGGGCCTCTCAAGAAGAAGCCAAAGAGTCCGGTGCTATTTTTATTCCACCTTTTGATCACATGGATGTTGTGGTGGGGCAGGGAACAGTTGGTTTAGAAATAATGCAACAGCACCCAGATACCTCAACCATTGTTGTTGCAATCGGAGGCGGAGGATTAGCAGCGGGTGTTGCAGTATCTGCCAAGCTAGCCGCTGCTGCTATGGGCAGAAAAATCCGGGTCATTGGAGTCCAGTCAGAGCACTCTGCTGCCTACCCGGTATCCCTTCGGGCCGGAAAGGTTACCGAGATAAAGACCACTCCAACAATTGCCGATGGAATTGCTGTTTCCAAACCGGGCCGAATTCCGTTTGAGCTAATCAAGAAGTACATAGACAAAGTAGTGACCGTCTCGGAAAACGATATTGCCAAAGCGATACTGGTGCTTTTGGAGAGATCTAAGCAGGTTGTAGAACCAGCCGGTGCTGTGGCCGTTGCCGCCTTGATGAGCGGTAAAGCCAAGGCCAAGGGCAAGACGGTAGCCATTCTCTCGGGAGGGAATATGGATCCACTGCTACTCCAGCGTGTAATTCGTCATGGGCTCTCTACAGCTGACCGGTACACAAACTTCTCCGTGATGCTTCCAGATCGCCCAGGACAACTGGCCCTTACGGCTGAGGTCATTGCTGGTGCCCACGCGAACGTAATCGAAGTTTTACACACCAGACACGGTAACGGTCTGCAGATTAGCGAAGTCGAACTTAACCTATCCATTGAAACAAGTGGCCATAAGCACCGCATGGAAGTGGTTGATGCACTAGAAAAAGCTGGACTCAGGCCAAAACTTCAACCTGCTCGAGAAGACTAGCTGTTTGTAACGTCCAGAATCTTCACTTGGATGATCTTGCCGTTTGGCAAGAAAACATCTAGCTTGTCTCCAATTTTCTTACCCATAATTGCGCTACCAATCGGCGAGTCTGGGCTGTAAACCTCAATCTTGTCATCGCTGATTTCTGCGCTTCCAAGTAAAAACTTCTTTTCCGTGCCGTTTAGTTCAACGCGGATTACCAAACCTTGCTCAACTATTCCATGAGCCTTAGGGGCTTCACCCACTTGCGCACTAGATAGGATCTCTTCGAGGCGATTGATTCTCGACTCAATTTTTCCTTGCTCCTCTTTGGCAGCGTGGTAACCACCGTTTTCTTTGAGGTCACCTTCTTCACGAGCTTCTTGGATTCTCTTGGCGATGTCGCTACGGGCAATTGTCAGCAGATATTCCAACTCGTCCGCAAGGCGGTCATAGGCCTCCTGGGTTAGCCAGGTTGCATCATTGATCTCAGACATAATCTCTCTAGCCTAATTCAGCGGCAAGAATCGACCAAACCAGAGACGCCAAGCTCTGTGGTTCTTACAGTTGTGGAGATAACAGTAGAGCGGTTATCGGAGGCGGCTACCTCAAGGGCTAGAAATCCAACAATCGCGAATGCTTGATTAAGCACTTTCACGTCACAAACAACCGACTCACCAGGGGTCCTAGAAACCTCAAATGTCACTTTGGTTGAGTATTCATCAATCACTTCGTAGGCGATATCCCGGTGGCTGATCTTGGCTGATTCATTGGCTGTGAATAGCGCTGCCCAGAGCAAAAAAGCAATCAAAGTAATGCTGCCAATAGAGATTGCAAGAATTCGATCTTTTCGATCCAGACGAGACCGCCCATAACGCTGATGACTAATGTTTTTACTCACCAAGCAAGGTTAACCGAGATTTGTAGTTCATACTTAAGAGCATGAGAAACTTTCTGTTCTGGCTAGCTAGTGAAGCACCCTCCGATGTAGTTATTGATGACACCTGGTATAGCCCCGGGGTGGTTGGATTTTTGGCGACTTTTGGTGTGGCAGGGGCCGCAATCTTGATTATCTTTGACATGACCAGAAGGGTTCGACGCGTGCGTTATAGAGCTGAAATAGTTCAAAAATTGGACTTGGAACAACAGCTGGGAGAGTCGGCAAGCGCAGAGGATTCAAAACCCTAACTAGGCAAAGGATCCTGCAACTGGATTCAGGCAGATAATCAAAACTGCTGCCCAGTGGCACAAAAATGCCAGCACAGTGAAGCTGTGGAAGATCTCGTGAAAGCCAAAGTGCCCTGGGACGGGATTTGGTTTTTTGAGCGCATAGAACAAGGCGCCAATGGTATACATGAGCCCTCCCGCGAGAATCAAAACCATCATGGCTAAATTCACTGCCACAAAATCAGGGAGAAAAACTACTGCGGCCCAACCCATAAGGATGTAAATGATTACGTAGAGCCATCTGGGTGCCCCCAGCCAGAAGACGCGGAATCCAATTCCCAAAAGCGCAGTTGCCCAGATGGCAACAATTAGCAGTAGCCCTTTTTCCTGGGGCAGCGCCAACAGCGTGATCGGGGTGTAGCTACCAGCAATCAGCAAGAAGATGTTGGCGTGATCAAATCTTTTCAGAGCTTTCTTAGCTTTGGGTTTCCAGTTGAACCGGTGATAAATGGCACTCGTGCCAAATAGCAGTATTGAGCTAGCAAAAAACACTGCTGCCGCAATCTTGGCGGTAAGACCATCAGCCAGGACAACTAGAACTATTCCTCCAGCAATTGCAATTGGAAGAACACCGGTGTGAATCCAACCACGCCAAGTTGGCTTTACGTCCTCGGTAGTTTGAGACAACTCAGTCAAAGGTAGATGTAGCGGCTCATTCTCAGAGTTGATTTCTACCATAGTTAAACAATAGATGGCATTTGAAGCGGTAACCTTGGATTGTGCGAAATCTTGTTTACAGCATTTATGAGGCTCGTCTTGAGCGTCAGCTAGACAAAGCAAACATCCCCAAACACATCGCCGTAATGCTCGATGGCAACAGGCGCTGGGCTGACAAAAACAACGGCTCGAAGGCAAAATCCGGTCATGTTGCGGGTGCTCAAAAGATTTTTGAATTTCTCTCCTGGTGCGACGAATTAGAAGTACCCGTAATCACGCTTTACTTGCTCTCCACCGAGAACCTCAAGCAAAGAAACACTGAAGAACTCCAGGACCTGTTTCAGATTCTGGATCAGCTTGCTAAAGAGATGGTTTCTCGGGGCAGGTGGAAAATCCGGATTATGGGGGACAAAAGCGCTCTTGCTGGAAGGTTCCTTGATTCTCTTGAGGAATCTGAAAAAGCCAGTCAAAACACAAAGGGAGCAACTGTCAACCTGGCTATTGGCTACGGGGGACGCCAAGAGATCACCGACGCTATGCGATCAATAGTTCAGGCGGCCATTTCTGCAGGGCAGGATCTTTCTAAGGTATCCGAGTCATTGACGCCAGAGCTTATCGCCTCACATCTTTACACTTCAGATCAACCAGACCCTGACCTAATCATTCGCACATCCGGCGAGCAGCGTTTAAGTGGTTTTTTACTTTGGCAATCAAGTAACTCGGAACTCTATTTTGAAGAAGCCCTTTGGCCGGATTTTAGAAAGGTCGACTTTCTTCGTGCCATTAGAGCTTTTGCGAGAAGACACAGACGGTTCGGCGCCTAATTCTTCCAGGCAGAGCTGGGGATAACTATATCCAACCAGAATAGGTTTTGCATACCATTCTGGGGTGTTTGAAACTCTTGCCTCGTTTATTTCAGCACTCGGTCTTGGCTACTTGGCTCATACGGCCTGGCCATTAGCCAAGACCGACATTAAAGTTAGACGGCTACCAAACATCTACGTGTTGCCATCATTTCCGATAACAATAATTGGTCACCTCACGGCAGGGATATTAACTGGGGTTTGGATCAACATCCTTTGGGCGTTGCTCTCTATGATTGTGACTTTTGCGCTGTCACTATTTGTAAATCGACTAGGACTCATGGGTATGGGGGATGCGAAGCTAATGTCCGCTATGGCACTTGCACTTGGCTGGTACTCGCCACTACTTCCAGCGCTCGCTTTACTGATTAGCTTTTTGATTGCAGGGCTAGCAGCAACAGCTCTTCTAGCTTTTGGAAGGATAAAGCTTGGAGGCTCTACGCCACTAGGGCCATATCTAATAGCTGGTTTTTTAGGCGCGGTTAGCGTGGGGGCTTTGTCATAGACAATACGTCAAGTGCTTTGTCCAAATCAGCTTCGCTGATTTCTCCGCGCTCAACAAACCCTAAGTCAATAACTGCCTCACGAATTGTTATGGATTTTTCAACGGAGTGCTTTGCGATTTTGGCGGCTGCCTCATACCCGATGACTTTGTTTAGAGGAGTCACAATTGCAGGGCTCGACTCGGCTAGAGCAAGCGCACGGTCCTGGTTCACTTCAAGACCCTCAATGGTCTTATCTGCCAAAACTCTAGAAGAATTTGCCAACAACCTAATTGATTCCAAAAGAGAATTTCCCATAACAGGAATGGCAACGTTTAGTTCAAAGTTCCCGCTAGCCCCAGCCCAAGCAACCGTTTGATCGTTTCCGATCACTCGGGCACAGACCATCAACACCGCCTCCGGGATTACGGGATTTACTTTGCCTGGCATTATCGAGGAGCCTGGTTGTAGATCAGGTATAGCTAACTCTCCGAGTCCAGCATTTGGGCCAGACCCCATCCACCTCAAGTCGTTGTTGATTTTTGTGAGACTCACTGCCAGCACGCGTAGGGCACCAGAGGCTTCCACGAGAGCGTCTCTTGCACCCTGTGCTTCGAAGTGGTCCCTAGCTTCTGTTATCGGCAAAGAGGTCGCCTTTGCGAGAATCTTGATTACCTCTTGAGCAAAGCCCTTAGGGGTGTTTATCCCGGTACCAACTGCTGTTCCGCCAAGCGGTACTTCTGCTACTCGCGAAATTGTTCCTTTAATGCGCTCGATGCCATAGCGAATCTGGGCGGCGTAACCGCCAAACTCTTGCCCAAGGGTCACGGGAGTGGCATCCATGAGGTGTGTTCTTCCAGCTTTTACTACCTGAGTCCATTGCTTTGACTTGCTCTCAAGTTTGGAAGCCAGGTAGTCAAGGGCGGGTAGCAAGTCGTTTACTACAGCTGAAGCAACGGCTAGGTGCACTGAGGTGGGGAAAACATCATTAGAAGACTGCGAGGCATTTACGTGATCGTTTGGATGAACTTTCTTTCCCAAATGGTTAGAAGCAAGTGTTGCTAGAACCTCGTTCATGTTCATATTCGATGACGTTCCCGAACCTGTTTGGTAAATGTCTACTGGGAACTGCATGTCATGCTTTCCGGAAATAACTTCATCGGCGCTTTTGGCGATTGCCTCCGCTACGTCTTTATCTAACACTCCAAGCTTGTTGTTCGCTAAAGCGGCAGCTTTCTTGATTTGAGCCAAAGCGGCTATGTGTGCGGATTCCAAAGTTGAACCTGAAATGGGGAAGTTTTCAACTGCACGCTGAGTCTGAGCGGAATAGAGTGCGTTTTTAGGTACTTTGACCTCACCCATCGTGTCGTGTTCAATTCGAAATTCCATTACTGCCCTGTCTCAACTAGGAAATTGCCTAAAGCCATTTCTCGCCAGGAGTCTTTTTTTGATTCCACACCTCTAATTTACTCTTTTTAGCAGGCAATAGCAGTTAGAAAAGCTCGCATATTGGCATTCTGCGGTTCGAAACATCAGGGAGGGGGTTAGTTTGTGTTATTCGCTTCAATCAAAAGCGACAATTGCGTAGCGAAATCTTCGAGTTGCTGCCTAGGCGCTACCCCATAAACCAAAACAGCATTGCTGTCGTTTTCAAGGACCATTAGGAAATCCTTTGATTTTTGAGGATTGTTCTCCTTTGTGCTTTCGAATATCTCCCAGGTTGAGTTGCCTAAGACTACTTCCTCAGTTGGCTTGTTGGCCTCTAATTGAATTTGGAGCCAGGTTTGATTGACATCAAATCCTTGAGTTAGAGCAATGAATTCACTGTTTGGACCGACAAACCCGGCGTACCAAGTTGCAACACCATCTTGAGTAGCTGATCTAAATCTTGCTGAGTTTGAATACCAGTCCACTGGAATAGCTGGGACTAACAAAGGCCCTGGCGCCTGGGAGGCGGCTTGAACAGCAAGCTCTTTATAGTCAACCGCTTGAACTCGGTTGGAGTCATCGCGCGGTACAGCAAGAATCAGAACTAACATCACGCCAATAGTTGCCCCAAGCGAAAGAAGAAGATTGATTAGCGTCTGGCGAGCCCGACGCTTAGCCGCGGCATCGCTCACGCGGCTCCAGTTTTCTTAGCTTTTGCTACTTTCTCAAGTTGGTCTCTGGCACCGGAGAGCCATTTCTCACAACGATTAGCTAATGCTTCCCCACGCTCCCAAAGCTGCATAGAGTGCTCTAGAGTCACCGACCCTGTTTCGAGCTCGGCGACAATTTTTACTAATTCATCGCGAGCTTGCTCGTAGGTCATCGCCTCTATGTCTTTATTGGTTTCATTCATTGTGTTCCTAGCCTACTTTCAATCTGCAGTGACTCCAAGGTCTCCCCTGGAAAGAGTCACCCTCAGTTTTTGTCCCTTTGCTGCACTCTTTGGGTCGGTTATAACTCCACCCTCCAAATTTCTGACCACGGCGTAGCCTCGTTCAAGAGTTAGCTTGGGCGACAGAGCCCTAACCTGACCTCGCATTCCAGAAATTAACAGCTGCTCTTTGTCGACAAAGTTTTGCGTTTGTGTCCTAATCCCCAAAAATAGTTGGCTAACCTCCAGTGCCCGATCGTCAACCATTGTGAACGGATTGGCAAAAATTGGCCGACTTCTTATACCTGAAACTAACTCGAGCTGATTCTGAACAAAACTAACAACTCTGGCAGAGATTCTCTCAAGAGCGATAGTTAGCTTTTTTCTCTCGTCCACCACGTCTGGAACTACAGTCTTAGCAGCGTCCGTTGGAGTGGAGGCTCGGAGGTCAGCAACCTCATCCGTTAGGGGTCTATCGTTTTCGTGACCGATTGCGCTAACTATCGGAGTCTTGCAATTTGCTACCGCCCTAACAACCGGCTCATCAGAGAAAACTAGAAGATCTTGAAACGATCCTCCACCGCGGGTCAGAATTATGACATCTACTTCGGTATCGGCATCGAGTAGTTCAATTGCCTTGATTATTTCCGCCGCTGCCTTATCGCCTTGAACCGGGGTGTGTTGAATCTTGAACCTAACCTCGGGCCAGCGAAGCTTGGCGTTTTGGAGGACATCTTTTTCAGCGTCACTATTGGCTCCGGTAATCAAACCAATCAGGTTAGGAAGAAACGGCAGCGGCTGTTTTCTTTCGGCCAGAGTCAGACCCTCTTTAATTAGCTGCTGTCGCAGCCTTTCTATTCTCTCCAGTAGTTCTCCGAGACCTACTTTTCTTATGGCAAGAACATCCATGCTGGTTTTGCCGGAGCGCTCCCAAAAGTCAGGGTGCACGAGCGCAACCACTCGGTCTCCAGCTGCAAGTTCTGAGACGGTTTTGAGAACCTCTGGCTTTCGGGAGTGAATTGAGAATCCTTTGTCGGCAACCAGGTCTCTCAGTTCGCCAAAAAAGACATCCTTTTTTGGGCTGATTTGGGATATTTGACCTTCAACCCAGACATTTCCAAGCCTGGTTATCCAGTCCTTTAGGCTGGTTGTGAAATTCGAGACGCTCCATGGAGTCAGCTCACTGGACACTCTAGATTCTGAGGATTGCTGCTCTAAATCCTCTGACATGTCGGTTCCTTCAAGTGGCTAAGTTATCTCTCGTAAGATTGAGCTGTGACCCAAATAAACATTACCCCTTCAAAGCGCGTGCTTTTGGCCGCCCCTAGAGGCTACTGCGCTGGTGTGGATCGAGCGGTAATCGCTGTCGAAAAGGCGCTGGATCATTACGGCGCTCCTGTCTATGTTCGCAAAGAAATCGTTCACAACAAGCACGTTGTCACAGGACTGGAAAAGCGCGGAGCAATATTTGTTGACGAGGTTGATGAGGTTCCAGAGGGTGCAACACTGGTGTTTTCCGCTCACGGGGTTTCGCCCGCAGTAGTAAAGGCATCCGAGGCGCGTGGCCTAAACACAATTGATGCAACCTGCCCCCTGGTAACCAAAGTGCACCGCGAGGTGCAGAGGTTTGCTGCAGAAGAGTACGACATTCTTTTGATCGGACACGAAGGTCACGAAGAGGTGGAGGGAACTGCTGGCGAAGCACCAGATCACGTTCAACTTGTAGACGGGCAAGATGGAATTGAAAACGCAAAGATAAAAGACCCTAAGAAAGTTATTTGGCTATCCCAGACAACTCTTTCGGTAGACGAGACCATGGAAACAGTATTGAAACTTCGAGAGAAATTTCCAACTTTACAAAATCCCCCAAGTGATGACATTTGTTACGCAACCCAAAACCGACAAGTTGCCATAAAGAAGGTCGGTTCTGAGTCGGATCTAGTTTTGGTTATTGGATCAGCAAACTCATCCAATACAGTCCGGCTCGTGGAGGTCGCCTTGGAAGCCGGCGCTAAAGCTGCATACCGAATTGACTACGCGAGCGAGATAAAGGATGAATGGTTCGAAGGAGTTGAGACCGTAGGGGTGTCTTCTGGAGCATCTGCACCCGAAGAGCTTGTGGACGAAGTTCTTGAGTACCTAGAAAAGCGTCAGTTTGGTAAGCCAATCGAGATCACAACAGCTGAAGAAGACGTTCAATTCTCGCTACCAAAGGAGTTGCGCAAGGACCTCAAAGAGGCTGGTCAAGACACCAGCAACAAGGTTAAACGCTCTTAGGCTCCGAAGTCGGTCTCTTTGTGCGGGTGACCACTCTGGTCATAGGTAGTCCACATGCCAATTTGTTTACCCGAGTCGAAGCTCCCAGAACGCATTAAGGTTCCGTCTTTTCTGAAAAACTCCCAGTAGCCGTGCATCTTGGCCTCTTTGAACTTCCCCTTATATCTGGGGTTGCCGTTTTGGTAGAAAGGTGAACGCTCCGGCATTAGGCAGTCGGTGACTTTCCAGCAGAACCTAACTGGTTGGCGGCTTGAACCACTCTGGCTGCCATCGAAGCCTCTCCTAGCTTTCCCCAGGCTCTTGGGTCATAAGCCTTCTTGTTTCCAACTTCACCGTCTACCTTCAGAACTCCGTCGTAGTTGGCAAAGATGTGCCCAGCAACTGCGCGAGTAAAGGCATACTGAGTGTCAGTATCGATGTTCATTTTTATAACACCAAAGCTAACCGCGTCTGCAATTTCTTTTTCGGTTGAACCAGAACCCCCATGGAACACAAGATCAAAAGGCAAATCCTTGGAGTACTTCTTACCGACTGCTGTTTGGATTTCATCTAGCAGCTCTGGCTTTAGCTTGACGCTTCCTGGCTTGTAGCTACCGTGTACGTTACCAAATGTAAGAGCAGTTAGGTATCTTCCGTTTTCTCCAAGACCTAGTGCTTCAACTGTGGCCATGCCGTCTTCTACTGTTGTGAAAAGATCTTTTCCAGATCCTCCCTCAACGCCGTCTTCTTCGCCACCGACAACTCCGACTTCAATTTCTAGAATCGATCCAACAGCCGTGGTCTTTGCCAGGAGCTCTTTGGCAATGTCTAGATTCTCTTTTAGTGGAACCGCTGAGCCATCCCACATGTGGGAATTGAATAATGGATCTAGACCATTTTTTACTCGCTCTGCAGAAACCTCAAGTAGTGGGCGAACGAAGCCATCAAGATTTCCCTTGGGGCAGTGATCAGTGTGCAACGCAACGGTGATTCCATATCCCTTAGCCACTTCACGCACAAAGGCAGCCATTGCCTGTGCACCAATTGCCATGGACTTAACGGTCGAACCGGAGAAGTATTCTGCTCCACCTGTGGAGACCTGCAAGATTCCATCAGAGCCACACTCTTGGAAACCTTGCAAAGCAGCAATGACAGTAGCCGAAGATGAAACGTTGATAGCCGGGTAAGCAAACTTCTGGGACTTAG
>JBIIAT010000013.1:0-33405 GCA_044239775.1 Rhodoluna sp.
TTTTCTTCCTCCAAAAGAACTGGGTAACCAACGATTGCGTTAGCTCCAACACGGCATCTGGAACTTGGCTCTGCAAAAATAGGCCAGCCAAATGCTTCGGCCGCTTCGAGAGCTTCGAGTCCTGCTTCAGCTCCAGCAACCAGGATTGTGTTCTTTTCTCCCGACAAGATTGCAAAGGTTGGTTGGGGAGTTTCTTTTTCAAGTAGCTTGGCGCCAGGGTGTAGATCACTTGCGTTTGGTTCAGCAGAAGATAGTGGTTCTCTAAAACAAAGGTTTAGCTGCACCGGTCCAGGAGAATCCTGGTTGATTCCAAGTGCTGTTGCTACCGCTTGCTCAGCTAGTGCTTTGACGAAGTTTGTGTCTACCGGTTCCGTTGGCGCTTCGATATCTATGCAGGATCTAACCGAATCTCCAAAGATCCCGATTTGGTTTGTAGTTTGGTTCGCTCCCACTCCACGCAGTTGAGCTGGACGATCGGCTGTTAGCAATATGAGGGGAACGCCGCTGTGGCTTGCCTCCAGAACAGCAGGAAGCAAGTTTGCCACGGCAGTTCCCGAGGTTGTAATTATGGCAACCGGCCTCCCGCTAGCTTTCGCAGCGCCTAGTGCCGTAAAGGCCATCGAGCGTTCGTCGATGCGAACTCGAAGAACCAGCCGGTTGGCATCGTGAAGCTGTTGAGCCGCAATAGCAAGCGATTGTGATCTAGACCCTGGTGCGAGAAATACTTCCTCGACTTCTAGTTCTGATAGGGCTGCGAGGAGGTTTGCTGAGAAAACTTGAGCTGCTGAGGGCATTGGAGTTAGGACTTATCCTTACTGGCACTGTCGCCAGAGTCCTCATCTGGGTCGGTAGTGGTCTCTGGCTCTTTGGCTTCAGGCTTTTCTTTATCTAACTTCTCTGAAAGGTCCCGCAAGAATGTTGGGTCGTCATCTGGGGCAACTATCTTGGTCTTGCGAAGGGGGTTCTTCGGGCCACCTAGTGGTCTACCCAGAACTAAATACAGCAAGCCACCAACAATTGGGACAAATAGGCAAATTACGATCCAGGCCCATTTGGGAAGATTTCTTACTTCATTCTTTTTAGCGCTGGCAGCAAAAACAGTCACAAAAACGGTGAATAGCAACCAAGCGGCGAATATAAAAAGTAGTCCTCTAACCATGGTTTAACTCTAAGCCAGATACAAACCTAGAATGAAACTATGAAAAATCCTTGGATAGTCTTCATTGCTGCTCGATTGGGTATATTCGCGGGCTTCTTGGCGATTTTTCTCGTTATTGGCTTTGATTGGCTCTATTCCACTCTGGTTTCCGGAGCCCTGGCGTTGGCCGCTTCCCTAGTTTTCTTGCAAAAACAGCGGGACGCTCTTTCCAAAGACATCTATAAGAAGTTTGGCAAAGACAACAATTCAGCTACGCCAGATAGCGACGCAGACCTTGAAAACCGAATTCTTGATTTAGAAAGCACCGACAACAAGCCCGAGGGTGAGAAGTAAAGCGTAAGTCAGAGACGCAAAGCTGGTTAGTTTCAGCACCAAAACGAGCTCCTTGGCTGACTTTGCAGTCAAAACAATCAAGGTTGCAGGTGCTACCAGGAAGATAGCTGCGAAAGCCAACAAGCTAATTGGATACAACAGTGAGAAGTAGAGAAGAACCACAAAAGGGAACCAGATCATAAAAATGAATAGTCGTTTTGCCCACTTGGCTCCCATTCGAACAGCAAGGGTTTTCTTGGAGGACATCCTGTCGGTTTCAAGGTCTCGAATGTTATTGACCATCAAGACGGCGGCGGCAAAGCTTCCGGCCGCAATACCCCCGAGTACAGAGTTGAGATCCACAAAACCGATTTGAATGTAAGCGGTTCCAATTGTTGCCACTAACCCAAAGAAAACGAAGACTGAAATTTCGCCAAAGCCTGCGTAACCGTAAGGGCTCTTGCCTCCGGTGTAGAACCAGGCCGCAACAATTGATAGCAACCCAACCGCAATCAGCCACCACTGACCGGTTGTGACAACAATCTCAAAACCGCTCGCTGCTGCCAATATGAAAAAAAACATAGCAGCAGTTTTTACTGACTCCGGCTTTACAGACTTTGATCCGGTAAGCCTTAGTGGCCCAACACGCTTGTCATCTGTACCGCGAATACCGTCCGAGTAATCGTTTGCGAAGTTGACACCTATTTGCAAAAACAGAGCAACGCCTAATGCAAGAGTAGAAAGTAGCAAGTCAAAGCGCTGCATCGCATCTGCAGCTCCAGCTCCAATAGCTACCGGTGCAATGGCTAGTGGGAGGGTGCGAAGTCTTGCTCCCTCAATCCAGAGGCGCATGTTTTTCTTATTCACAATGACTCCTGAGAAAACAACTTTGTCACCGATAGGGTGTCTATTTTCGATGTTGCAAGTTTAGGAAGTTTATCAACTCTGATTACCCGTATTGGTTTGCCAGCTGGTCCTAAGAGTCCAGCTAGTTGATTTGCGATATCGTCAGCGACCTCTGGGGAGCCAACGTAGCAAACGCCTACGCGCTCACCCCAAGTCTCGTCGCTTATTGCTACCGCGCAAAGCTCTTCAACACCTGGAAGCTCAGACCCTAGATACTCAACTCGATCAAGTGAGACTTTGAGCCCTCCTGAAATTATCACCCGATCGGCCCTACCCAAGATCACTAACTTGCCGCTCTCGGAAAGCTCAGCAAGATCATTAGTGAAAATCCAATCATCTTGATCTTCGGCCAGAGTTTTCCCCTGGATCAGTAATCTGCTATCGGGTGCAATTTTTAGTCTCACTCCCTCAATCGGAATACCGTCATATACGCAGCCACCGGAAGTTTCTGTCATGCCGTAGCTAATGACTACTTTTAGTCCTAATCTCAGGGCGCGTTCTTGAAGCTCAAGGGCGGTTGCTTGTCCGCCTACCAAAATCGCTCTGAAGCCCCTGAGAACTTCGAGCAATGCTTGGTCACTTTCGCATGCAGCAACTAGCTTTGCTAACTGGGTCGGAACAAGGGAGGTGTATTTGTTGCTGTGACTAAGCAAGTTTGCTGATCGAAAAAATGCCTCGGTGGTAAAAGGTAAAGCGGTATTCATCATCACCGGTTGAGTGTCTGCAAGAACCGAGCGCAATAGAACTTGCTGACCGGCAATGAAATTGATCGGCAGTGCCAATAACCACTGACCAGCGGCGCCCAATCTTTCCTGCCCGTAAGTTGCAGCGTGCTCGAGTGCTTGAAGTGAAATTGAGATTCTCTTTGGGATTCCGGTAGATCCTGAGCTCTCCACAACGCAAGCTATCTGATCGTCAACAAATTCTGGAGTTGCATCAAATTCTGGCATCACACCGTTTATTGCGGGTGGGCAAACAAAGATAGCTTTCTTGGAAGCGAGAACGTCGATCATTACCTGCAAAGCTTTAACGGTCTCGTTAGCAGGAACTACAACTAGTGGCTTAGGCATTTTTTGATTAGAAGTGCCAAGGATACGGCGCCCAGTTTGGAGCGCGCTTTTCCAAGAATGCGTTTTTGCCTTCAGCGGCTTCTTCAGTGGCGTAAGCCAACCTGGTAGCTTCTCCTGCAAAAAGCTGTTGCCCAACAAGGCCATCGTCAACCGCGTTCATCGCATATTTCAGCATGCGAATCGAAGTAGGGGACTTTCTCATGATTTCTGCAGCCCACTCGAGTCCTGTTTTTTCCAGGTCTTTGTGAGCCACCGCAAGATTGACTACCCCCATGCTTACTGCCTTCTTGGCGTCATACTCTTGGCCAAGAAAGAAGATTTCACGAGCAAATTTTTGGCCTGCTTGACGGGCAAGATAGGCGCTACCAAATCCACCATCGAAGGATCCAACATCAGCATCGGTTTGCTTAAACTTGGCGTGCTCGATGCTTGCGATGCTGAGATCGCAAACCACGTTCAATGAATGTCCGCCACCTGCTGCCCAACCAGGAACCAGTGCAATAACGACCTTTGGCATAAAGCGAATGAGTCTTTGGACCTCGAGGACGTGAAGGCGTCCCGAGTATTCAGGGTCTAAGTTTTGCTCATCGTCGGCGTACTGATAGCCATCCTTGCCACGAACTCTTTGATCGCCACCACTCGAAAATGCCCAACCGCCATCTTTGGCTGAAGGGCCGTTTCCGGTTAGTAACACCACGCCAACTTTTGAATTAGCTCTGGCGTGCTCGAGGCTAGCTGCTAGCTCGTCCACAGTTTTGGGTCTAAAAGCGTTGCGAACCTCTGGACGATTAAAGGCAATTCGCACCACGCCCAATGAGTTGTGCTGGTGATAAGTGACGTCTGTTTGCTTCTCAAAACCAGCCACTTGGTGCCAAATGCTGGCGTCGAAAAGCTCGGAAACTTGATATGCCATTCTCCTAGACTAACAATGTGAAGCCTCGCCTGAATGACCTAGTTGCCACCGCCAAAGTTGTAAGCATTCCGCTACGCACCAAATTCCGCGGATTAACTGAGCGGGAGCTACTGGTCTTTGAAGGCCCTAATGGCTGGAGTGAATGGGCAGCCTTCACTGAGTATGAAGATGAGGAAGCCGCCACCTGGTTACAAGCCGCCATCGAGTGGGGCTATGAAACGGTTCCGGAACCTGTAAGAAAACAGGTTCCCGTAAGCGCTATTTTGCCTGCGGTTCCAACTGAAGAAGTTGCCAAAGTGCTTGGTCGCGCGGGAAAGTTCGCAACTGTCAAGATCAAAGTTGCCGATCCAAAACAAACGACTGCGGACGATCTTGCTCGAATTCGAGAAGTTAAACAGTTATACCCTGACGCTAAGTTGCGACTAGATGCCAATGGCGGATACAAGGTTCATCAGGCGCTAGAGCTACTTGCCGAGCTAGAAAGTAATTCAATTGATATTGAATTCTTCGAACAGCCGGTTGCAACAATCGCCGAACTAGCTGTGCTTCGAATTGAGATGTCCAGGCGCGGGCAAAAAGTATTGATTGCCGCCGACGAATCAGTTAGAAGAGCTTCCGACCCGCTGGCAGTTGAACTTGCGGGAGCTGCTGACTTGCTGGTTCTAAAAAGTGCCCCTCTTGGCGGAATCGCTAACGCTCTAGCTGTTGCAAATTCTTCAAAGCTAAACATCTGCGCCTCGAGTGCGATGCAGTCTTCCATAGGTTTGGCTGCCGAATTGCACTTCGCTGGCTGTCTTCCGGAACTCAATTACGACGCAGGACTTGGCACGGGTTACCTATTTGGTGGAGATCTAACAGCTGACCGCTTGATTCCAGAGAACGGAATCCTTGAACTTCGTCGCCCAGAGATAAATACTTCATCGCTTGAGATATTAAAGGCAGAAGATCACGGGTATGACTGGTGGATTGCCAGGTTGGAGCGATGCTCCAGAATTCTTGGCTTAGAGTCCTGAGTAAACGTGCAGGCCTTTGAAGAACATGTTCACGATTGTGAAGTTGAAAACTACTGCAGCAAAGCCGACAAGACCTAACCAAACTGCTCTCTTGCCACTCCAACCCCTGGTTGCATTGGCGTGCAAGTATCCCGCATAGATTGTCCAAATAATAAAGGTCCAAACCTCTTTGGTATCCCAGCCCCAGTAACGGTGCCAGGCACGCTCTGCCCATATAGCGCCAGCAATCAATGTGAAGCTCCAAAGAATAAAACCGACGATGTTGAATCGGTAAGCGAGCTGCTCAAGAGTTTCCTTCTTTGGAAAGATTCCCATTACGCGCTTGAAATTAGCAACGCCTTTGGTCTTTGCTTTCTCAACCCAGTTGGCAGTCTTAAGTAGATAGGCGGTTGAAAGCGCTGCCGCGATGCTAAAGAAGGCTGTTGCCGTAAGTGCAACCAAAACGTGAATTACTAACCAGAAGCTTTGCAGGGCTGGCATCAAAGATTGCACCTCTACGTAAAAAAGAGATACTGCAGTACCAAGAACCAGAAGAACAAACCCAACCACAAATGTTGCCAGGATGCGGACTTCTGGAACCCGAATTGAAATCAAGAAAATCATCATGAGAATCAATGCGCCGGTTATTGAGTACTCGTAGAGGTTTGCCCAGGGCACCCGCGATGCTGCTATTCCGCGAATAATTACTCCGGCTGCAAGCACCAAGGTTGCAATGACCGTGAGTGACAATCCGACGCGTTCCAAAGCCGACGAGGCTTTTACCTCTTTTGTTTTCTTACTGGCGGCTTTGGAAAGGTGCCAGCCCGATACCAAGAAAGCTGCGGTAAAAACCAGCATGGAGGCAAAAACCACCAGTAAAGAAGTCTGGGACAGGCTTTCATTTAGTACAACCGGGGTCATTTGTTTCCTCTTTTAATCTGTTGAGTTAATTCTCTTACAACTTCGTCGAGTCTTGGATCTTCTCGCTTGGAAAGTGCTGCGACTTCAAAGCCAGACGATGTTGCCTTCACCCAAACTCTTCGGCGAGGGGTTATCAGTCCAACAATTACTCCTGCAAGGGCAAGAAGGGAAAATAGCAGCACCCAAGCCTGTCCTGGGTTGTGTGCAATATCTAACGATGCGAATCTCTTGATGCCATCAAAAGTTACAGTTCCAAGACCATTTGGAAGATCTTTGGTCTGACCAAGCTCCAACACAATTCCGGGGGTTGGCGCATCGCGTCCTGCAACCTGAGTGAGTCTGTCGGTATCCAGAGCGTAAACATTTAGCGACTGGCCGCTGTCCAAACCTAAATCACCGGTGTAAACATTCATCGACAGCAGAGGGTTAATTACTCCTGGGAACATTGAAGTGTAAGCACCAGTACTTAGCTCAGTTGCTGTCGGGTAGAAAAAGGCAATAATTCCAATTTGCTCAGGTACGTTGTCTGGAACCTTGATGATCCCAATTGAAGTCATGTTGCTATCTTGTGGCAGAAATACTGTCGGGCCTGAATAGCTGATGTTTCCATTGATATCTCGAACCGTGATTTCTGGGGCGTACCCGTGTCCGGTGAGATAAAGGCTTGCACCAGGCTCATCTAAGGGGGAATTGACCTGAACCACCGAGGTTTGTCCTGGGTCATCTGGAGAGAATCTTGTAGTTACAGTTGCTCGAAAATCTAGCGGTGCTCCGATGTTGGTCTCGTTTGTGAAATCGTAGTCCACTTCAAATTTGTCCAATGTCACGCTAAGGGGCGTCAAGGTCTCTGGGTTGAAAAACAGACCAGGAGACAAAGAGTCAAATCCAGCCAAGTTGTTTACAAAAGTATCCCCCTCGGCCAATACCCGTTGGCCAGAGAAGCTGTAGCCACCACCGACTCCTACGGCAATTAGAACTCCGACTAGAGATAGGTGAAAAACTAGGTTGCCGGTTTCGCGCATGTAACCTTTTTCAGCGCTAACTGAATTACCTCGCCTAAGTATTCTGTAGCGCTGGGACTTTAGAATCTCCATGCCGACCTTTACCGGATCTACACCCTTAGGGGTTGTGGATTTTTCATAGGAAGGCATACGAGACAAGATTGTTGGGGTTTTGACTGGCTGCTCGCGAAGAGCTTCGTAGTGAACTTTGGTTCTTGGAAGCACACACCCAACCAGTGAAGTGAATAAAAGAATGTAAATAGCCGAAAACCAGATAGAGCCGTAAACATCAAACAACTGGAAAAAATCAAGCACCGAAGCTAGCTCTGGATTGTTGTCGAAGAACTGACTTACTCCATTTGGGTCGGCAGAGCGTTGCGGGTAAATGGAACCAGGCACAGCAGCTGCTGCTAACAGTAGTAAAAGAATTAGAGCGGTTCTCATGCTGGTGAGCTGACGCCAAATCCATCTGGACCAACCAGTTAGTCCTATATCAGGTGCGTCATAGCGCTGGGGTAAAGACACCGAACACCCCCTGAATCCAAGATGCGAATCCGATCCACAATCCCGTAGCTAGAGCAATACCCAGTGCAATCAAAACAATGCCACCTGCAATGTTGAATGTTCTTATGTGCTTTTTCACAAAACTCACTGACTTGGTGGCCCAACCAAAGCCTGCTGCAATTGCGATAAATGGCAATCCAATTCCAATGGAATATATAAAGGCCAACAGTGCACCACGTCCTGGAGAGCCCGCGTCTGAAGCCAATGTTAGAACAGCGGCCAGCGTTGGACCTATACAAGGCGTCCAGCCCAAGCCAAATGCAACTCCCAATAGTGGTGCCCCAGCTAATCCAATTTTTGGTTTCAAAGAAGTCTTGAATGTTTTTTGTAAGAAAGAGAACTGACCTACTAATGCCAATCCAAGCAAAATGATTATGACGCCAAGAACCTGCTGCACCCAAGCCAGGTTGTTGATGTATATCAACATGCCAATTCCACCAAATAAGGCCCCGAAAGACACGAAGACTGCGGTAAATCCAAGCACGAAAAGAACCGAGCCGATTATCATTCTGGATTTTTTAGCCGAACCATCAGCAACGCCAGTTATGTAACCGAGGTATCCAGGCACTAGCGGCAGTACACACGGTGAAACAAATGAGATGATTCCCGCAAGCAAGGCCAGTGGCATTGCTGCTAGTAGCGAGCCGTTTAAAACTATTTCTGCGGGATTCATTTTTTCTCGCTAATGACAGTTTTGATGAGCTCTTCAAGGATGCCCTTATCAATTCTTCCAAGTACTCTTGCCGAGACATTTCCTTCGGAATCAATCACCAAGGTTGTCGGCACGGCTTGCGGAGTAACTACCCCCGTGAAAGCCAAAACCACAGACCCCGTTTTGGCATCCATTACGGAGGGAAAGTTGAGCTTTACCTGCCTTGCAAAAGCTAGTGCTGTTTCCGAAGTGTCTCTCACGTTTACACCGATGAACTGAACCTCATCGCCAAGAAACTGATCTTGTAATTCGATTAGCTCTGGCATTTCGACTCGACATGGTGCGCAACCGGCGTACCAGAAATTGATTACGGTAATAACTCCTGCCAGTTGATCGCTCGACAGGCTATCTCCGCTTTCACTAACACCAGACCAATCAGCAGCCTTTGGTCTTGAGCCCAACGCAAATTCCGTTACCGTTCCATCGCCTGCGATGTAGTTCTTGTTATCCCCTTCACGAAATTGCTTGGCTAATGGATCGGTTGCACATCCAGATGAGCTAAGAACAAACACCGACAGTAATAGTGCGATAGCTACTTTCTTCACACGGCGCCCCGGTCGGTTGCTTTCACACGAAGCGGCTTGGCGGGATCTTGATAGTCAACTTCACGCAGTGAGCCGTTAGTGAATTCGAAGCTTGTAATGCTGGATAGATCGCAGCGTCTTTGGCGCGGGTCATGAGAGAGCCTCTGACCTTGGCTGTAGCGGTGCACCATCCAGATTGGTAGTTGGTGGCTCACCATAACAACCTCGCCTGAGGCAGTTTCAGACCAGGCCCGTTCCATCGCGCTAAGCATCCTTTGTTGAATCTGGATAAAGGGCTCCCCCCATGATGGGCGAAAAGGATTGTGTAATCTAAGCAAAAATCTAGGGTTTCGCACGATAGTTTTTAGGCTCACGGAGTGACCCTCAAAGATATTGTCAGGTTCGATAATCTCGTCTTCAACTTCGATAGGGACGTTGTAGCGCTCGGCAATTGGTTTGGCTGACTCGAGGGTTCTTTGCAGCGGAGAAACCAATAGGCGCGACACTTTTGCGCCACTTGATCTAATTTGGTCGGCTGAGGCTTCAGCCATTTGTTGACCTAACTGGGATAGACCAAAGTTTGGCAAACGCCCGTAAATCACACCATCAGGGTTGTGAACTTCCCCGTGGCGCACCAGATGGATACGGGTTGCGGGCATAACACTAAGTCTACCCTCCGCTAAACTTGGGGCCTAAGCCAGAAATAAGAAAGCAAATTTGATGCGCGAGAGACACTTAGTAAAAGAGCTAGCGGCCATGAAAGATGGTCCAGTCGTACTCGGTGGCTGGGTCGAAAAACTAAGAGACCAAAAGCGCATTCAGTTCATAATTCTCAGGGATGAGTCAGGCGACGTTCAGGTCACCTACCCAAGACCTGCCGACGAAGATGCGCTGGCAGATAAAGTCTCAACAATCACAAACGGAAGCTTTGTTTGGGTCAAGGGACGCTTGGTGCACGACGAGCGAGTAAAGCTTGGTGGTCTGGAGATACAGCTCGACGATCTTGAGATCGTTACAGTCTCAGAGCCTGAGACCCCAATTGCTGATGACACCTCAATAGATAAGAGGCTGGACTGGCGTTTTCTAGATATGCGCAGACCCGAGATGAACCTGGTTTTCAAGGTGCAGACCACCATTGAGGCCGCTTGGAGAAGTTACTGGTTGGAAAACGGTTTCACCGAAATCCACTCCCCGAAGCTAATGGCATCAGCCTCTGAATCCAATGCGGAGCTTTTCAAGCTGGAGTATTTCGAAGGTTTTGCCTACCTCGCCCAATCCCCTCAGTTTTACAAGCAGATGGCGATGATGGCAGGACTCGGTCGCATTTTTGAAATTGGCCCGGTTTTCAGAGCCGACCCGTCTTTTACTTCACGCCACGCTACTGAGTTCACATCGGTGGACATGGAAGTGTCTTGGATTGATTCACACGAAGACATAATGAACATCCAAGAAGAGTTAATGGTTGCGGCAATCTCCGCTGTCAAGGAGTCTCACGGTGAAGATATCAAGCGACTATTTGATATCGATGTAATTGTTCCAACTAGACCTTTCCCAAGAATCCCACTTGCAGAAGCTGTCGATATCGTAAAGGCCCGAGGTCACGAAGTTGTTCGCGGTGGAGACATGGACCCAGAGGGCGAAAGACAAATTGCAGCTCACGTTGCAGAAACTTTCAACCACGAGTTTGTTTTTCTAACTGACTACCCCTCAACTGTTCGTCCGTTCTATCACATGAGGCATGAGGACAACAAAGATCTAACCAAGAGCTACGACTTGATATGGCGTGGAACAGAAATCACAACCGGTGCCCAGCGGGAGCACCGCGTTGATGTTTTGATTGAACAGGCTAAACAAAAAGGTCTCGATCCAGAAGGTCTAAAAACTTACATCGACTTTTTCCGTTACGGAGCTCCAACACATGGTGGTTTCGGGATGGGATTACTTCGCGTAATCATGTTGATGCTGCATCAGCCAAGCATTCGTGAAGTTGGATTCTTGTTCCGCGGACCGAACCGACTAGAGCCCTAACTAATAGTTTCCTCTAGCGCTGCCAAGAGCCGAATTGGATCAATCCGCCAATAGCCGTGAGTTTGTCCGTTTATTTGTAAAACTGGAATTTCTTCACCATAAAGATTCAATAGCTCTTGATCTTCCAAAATGTTGATTTCGTCTATTTGAACTTGAATATTTGCTGCTACACCAGCGTGAACACTGCGAAACTGAGAAACCACTGTTTCTACAACCATTCTGGCCTCATCGCATAGATGACACCCTGGTTTGGTCAAAAGCTGGAGAGAAATTACTGTAGCCACAGAATAAACTTAGCGGGTGTCTAATAAAGCTAAATCCGCAAAGAAAGAGCAGCCCAAACTAGCCGCTGCCTTTTTCGACGTTGATAACACCATCTTGCGCGGATCCAGCAGTTTCCTATTTGGTAAAGCTGCTTTCGAGAGGAAGTTCTTCAGCAGAAAAGACTTTTGGCGCTTTGCTTGGCACCAGTTCGTATTTATCTGGAAGGGTGAGAACAACACCAAGCTAAGCGCCCTGAAAGATCGAGTGCTTTCACTTGTTGAAGGCCAACTCGTTTCTGATCTCCAGATTCTTGTCGACGAGGTTTATGACAAACACATCAAGCTAAAGCTCTGGCCAGAAACCGTAAGGCTTGCCAAAGAGCACATCAAGCAAGGTAGAGAGGTTTGGTTAGTTACCGCAGCCCCTCAGGAACTCGGTGACGTAATCGTTCACGAGCTTGGGCTCACTGGTGCGATTGGTACGAAGGTGGAAAGAAAAAATGGAATCCTCACCGGAAAATTAGTGGGAAAACCTATTCATGGTCCCCAAAAGCGGAAAGCCATTTTGGAATTAGCTAAGGAGAGAAACTTGAGTCTCAAGCGCTCGTACGCCTATAGCGATTCACAAAATGATCTACCGATGCTGACTGCTGTTGGACATCCGGTTGCAGTGAATCCAGACAAGATTTTGACTAGGTACGCGAAGGCGGCAGACTGGCCGATTTACGATTTCAAGAAGAGGGAACTGAAAGCTAACCGCGAATAGCGCGATTACTTCTTATTGCGACGCTGGTGGCGAGTCTTGCGAAGTAGCTTGCGGTGCTTCTTCTTAGACATACGCTTGCGACGCTTTTTTATTACTGAACCCACAGAAACCTCATATATTTTCTAGCCCAATTGGGCAACTTAGCTAGCTTAGCTGTTGCGCTTGAGGCGCTCAACTTCGGCATCGATGTCAGCCTCAGTTATGGGCTTGTTGGAAAGCTTTCCATAGGCGTCAAGCGCTGTAAATACTGCACCGATTCCCATGCCAAAAATGACCCATATTGGCCAGTAGTCGCCGTCTGGGGTTGTGAAGAACCACACACCAGAGGTTATTGCGGTCACGATTAAGTAGACCCACATGTACTGCTTAAAGTCTTCACGTTTCTTGAGAAGCTTTACTGCGTGCTTTCTCATTTCACTGTCACTTGCCGAATGACTCAATGTTTTCTCCCTGTTCAGGTCTAGTTTAGGATCGGAAAAGTGTCCTTACTAGACTGGCTTCTATGACACAGAACCAACCATACCGCCTGCTTAAAAGACATGGCGAATTTGAGCTTCGCGACTACCCAGCAGGAATGCAAATAGAAACCGAGGTATCCGGCGATTTCATCAACGCGGGAAGCATGGGATTTAGACCTCTGGTGAACTTCATAAGTGGTAACAACAAGGCCAGGCAGGCCATTGCAATGACCGCTCCCGTTATTCAGGAATCAGTAACAAGCAGCAGGCATAAGGTGCGTTTTGTCATGCCTACGGGAATGGATCAATCTTCCACCCCCGCACCCACAGACTCGACGGTTTCAGCTATTGCGGTGCCTGCTCACTTGGCAGCTGCCAGAAAATTTGGTGGTTCTTGGAATAAAGAAAAATTCGAAAAAGAAGGCGTGAAGCTGCTGGAAGAAGTTGCCAAAGCTGGATTGGTCGCCCAAGGCAATCTTTATTGGTCTAGGTTCGATCCTCCTTGGAAGCCAGGATTTCTAAGGCATAACGAAGTATTGATCCGCGTTAAGAAAGAGAGATAAATCTTGGAAACTAAAGCAACCGTGTTGTTTGTCTGTGTTCATAACGCAGGTAGGTCTCAAATGGCCGCGGGATACCTCAAGCACTTGGCAGGTTCCGAGGTAAAGGTAATCTCCGCAGGAACTGATCCGGGTTCTGAGATAAATCCGATGGCGATGGCTGTAATGCTCGAAGAAGGTATTGATCTTTCAACCGCCACCCCAGAAAAACTCTCGGATGAAAAGGTGCTAGCAAGTGATTACGTGATCACGATGGGTTGCGGCGATGCCTGCCCGTTCTTTCCTGGAAAGACTTACCTTGATTGGCCACTGGATGATCCAAAGAATCAGCCAATTGAAAAAGTTCGACTAATTAGGGATGAGATCAAGTCTTTGGTTGAAAACCTAATAAAGGAAGTTAAAGCTAAGAGTTAATTCTCTCTTTTACGCTTTTGACTATTTTCTTAGCATCTCTACGCACTTCTTTTACTTCTTGAGAAGCTTCAGCTTTTACTTCGGCAAGTAACTTACCTAGCTGCTTGCCTAGCTTTTTAGCATCGACATCGACGCTTATGTTGACCTTGTCAGAAACCCAAGAGGTTCCCGTAGAAACAGCACTGCCGACTTTTCCTCCGAGTTGCGCTACCTGAGCCTCAACTAAAGAAACCGCTTGTGACTCAGCAACTCTGGCTAGCCAAGTAAGATACGGTGAGAATCCCTTGACGTTCAAAGAATACTTTTTGCTGGCACCCGAACCTGTGGAACTAACTAATTTGGCTTCAGAAACAACTGCTAGCAAGTTAGAGATCTGGAGCGTAGTGAGCTTTGTTGCCTCGGCTAGTTTTGTAGCCGTCAAACCAGGCTTCTTAGCCAGGGTCTCAAGAACCAATCTGGCATTTGGGTTTGCTAGGGCACTGAATATGTCGGTCATAACTAAATTCTACCTAACTCAATAGCCCTAGCCAAGGCAGCTTGGGTTGCCTCGCTAAAAATCTTTTCTAGATTCGCCTGATCAAAAACTGCAGTGGCCTGCATTGTTGTTCCATTAGGAGAGCTCACTTGAGAGCGAAGTTCTTGGGCGCTCAAGTTTGAGTTGGCAAGTAGCGTTGCCGAACCTAGAAAAGTTTCTTTAACCATCAGCTCGGCTTCTTGTTGGGTAAAGCCAAGGTTCTTGGCTGAAGCGATTAGTTTCTCGGCGAAGTAGAAAACGTAAGCCGGTCCGGATCCGGAGATTGTGCTTAGAGCATCGATTTTGTCCTCTGTCACGACAAGCACCTTTCCAACAGTTTCAAACAGCTTTGAGGCTTGGCTTAGCTGCTGATCCGATACCTGTGAACCTCTAGAAACACCTGTTAGACCCAATCCAAGAACCGATGGGGTGTTTGGCATCGCACGAACTACGGCCACAGTATTTGCTACTACCGTCTCCATAGCCTTGGTTGTGATTCCAGCCGCCACGGAAATTACCATCGATCCAGATTTGAGATTCGAAGAGATTTCACTGAGGGTTTCAAGAATTAGGTTAGGTTTCACAGCCAGAACAACTACGTCTGCGCCATCGACAGCCAAGGCGTTCGCAAATTTCTCATCGGTCAGATTTGTTGCACTTACTTGATACTTTGAGGAAAGCGATGCTGAGGTATCCGAAGTTTTCGTGGTCGCACGAATATTTCCCGGTTTGATTCCAGCTTTGACCAAGCCGCTAAGGATGGCTTCTCCCATAGAACCGGTGCCAATAATTGCGATCTGCTGATTTTCCATGGTTTAAGCCTAGGCCCACATTTGTATCGGTGGGTCAGGGTAGTTTGGAAGCTATTGGAGGATCATGGCAAAGACCAAAGCTGAGTATTCGTGCGTTGAGTGCGGCTGGAGCACGGCCAAGTGGGTTGGGCGCTGCGGAGAGTGTCAAACCTGGGATTCTGTTCAGCTAACCGCACTTGGCTCTGGTAGAGGCATCGGTGTGGTTCGCACCATAAAGCCCGCCCAAATTGGTGAAAACTTTGAGGCCAAGCCAATCACTTCGATTTCCACCGATCAGGTGCACTCGAGACCAACTGGGGTTGGTGAGTTTGACCGAGTGCTTGGTGGCGGTATCGTGCCAGGGGCCGTTGTGTTGCTCTCTGGTGAACCAGGAGTTGGTAAGTCCACACTGTTGCTTGAAGTTGCCGCTAACAGCGCAAAATCTGGTCAGAAAGTTTTGTATGTCAGCGGAGAAGAATCAACTGGCCAAATCAAGTTACGCGCTGATCGAACCGGAGCGCTTTCTGACAACTTGTATTTGGCCTCCGAAAACGATCTTGGAACTGTTCTTGGTCAGATTGCACATCTGCAGCCAGATCTACTGATCGTCGACTCTGTACAAACAATTATTGCTGGCGAAATTGATGGCGCGGCCGGAATGCCATCCCAAGTTAGGGAAGTAGCGGCAAACCTGATTCGAGTAGCCAAGGAAACAAATCTTCCAATCATCTTGATAGGTCACGTCACCAAAGATGGATCAATTGCGGGACCTCGGGCACTCGAACATCTGGTGGATGTTGTGTGCCACTTCGAGGGAGACAGGCAAACTAGTCTTCGATTTGTTAGATCGTTTAAGAACCGTTTCGGACCAACTGACGAAGTCGGCTGTTTTGAGATGACCGGAGACGGAATCTTGGAAGTACCTGATCCAAGTGGCCTTTTCTTGTCCAGGAATGAAACTCAAGTTTCAGGTACCTGCGTCACTGTGACTTTAGAGGGAAAAAGAGCATTGATTGCTGAAGTTCAAGCTCTCGTTGTAAAAAGCTCAACCGCGCAACCTAGACGAGTTACAAACGGTGTCGATGGCTCCAGGGTGGCGATGTTACTTGCCGTCCTAGAAAAAAGAGCTGGCCTCAAACTTTCGGAGTTGGACGTTTATGTCTCCACTGTGGGAGGCGTCAAAGTTTCGGAACCGGCAGCTGATTTGGCAATTGCGCTAGCAATAGCATCGGCCATCAAAGACAAACCCATCTCACATGACGTAGTGGCATTTGGTGAAATCAGTCTTGCTGGAGAGATCCGGAAAGTGAATCAAGCACCCGTTAGAGCCAATGAGGCTAAGCGTCTTGGGTTCACCAGGGTAATTGATGCAGGATTCAGCCAGCTCACTAAAGCTTTGGCTGCGGGACTAGCGAATTAATCGAGAACGAACTGAACTTCGTTGGCGGATAGTTCTCCGTTAACTTCCGCGAATAAGCGGTAGCTTGAACCTTTAGTTGTCACTGGATCTTGTCCCACGCCACAACCTTCCTGAGTTGAAAATACTTTCTCCCAGGCAGAAGGTGTTCCGTTTACGGTTGCTCCAGCTTTTAGGAGAATTTTCTCATCTTTTAGGTCAGTGCGATCGCAGTGCATCGATGTCCAGATTTGCTCTTCACCGCTCTTGATTTTGAAATATTGAACCTTTGGACCGGCGTTGAAAGTGCAGTCAACGGAATTTTCGTTGGTCAAGGTAAACCACATGTGAGGCAATTCCGTCGCAGCAAATTTCGTAACAACGTTGCTGGTACTGTCTCCCACTTGAGCAGATACAGTAACGGTTCCCGGTGGGCAGGCCTGACCGGAACTAGGGCCGGCAAGCCATGATCCAACTGAACTCACCCCAAGCCAAACAAGGCCAACAAGTAGGGCAAAGATAATCAAAACTGCTATGCGACGTCTTCGATACATCGCTGCGGATCCTGAATTAGGCATATTCCTAATTTACTGGCGGGTTTTTCCAAGCTTAGAAGCCGTTGAGCGTGTTGCGAAAGATTCCTTAGTTTTCAACCAAGAACCAGTGATTACACGGACTGAGGAACTGCCCCACGCAACTTGCTTTCGAACACAAACTCACCATTATCAAAATCGACTTTAATGTGGCTTGAGTTCTTCAGCTCACCTTGCAGAATTTGCTCGCTAATCTTATCTTCGATTTCTCGCTGAACTGCTCGTCTTAGAGGTCTGGCTCCAAGAGCTGGCTCGTAACCAATCTCCATTAGGCGCTCTTTGGCTCTTGAAGTTAACTCAAGAGTGAGGTCGCGCTCTTCTAGGCGAACACCCAGACGAGTGATGAATAGTTCTACAATCTCCAACAGCTCAGACTGAGATAGCTGCGGGAAGACAATTGTTTCGTCGACTCGGTTTAGGAACTCTGGTCTAAAGCTGCGCTTTAGCTCTTCGTTGACCTTTGCTTTCATCAGCTGGTAGTCATTCTCGCTAGATCCTTCAAGACTGAAGCCCATAGCCCCGCGAGAGATGTCTCTGGCTCCAAGGTTGGTGGTCATAATGATCACGGTGTTCTTGAAGTCGATTACTCGACCCTGGCCATCAGTTAGGCGACCTTCTTCAAGAATCTGTAGCAGTGAGTTGAAGATGTCCGGGTGAGCTTTTTCAATCTCGTCAAACAGCACAACAGAGAATGGCTTGCGACGAACCTTCTCGGTTAGCTGGCCACCCTCTTCAAAGCCGACAAATCCTGGAGGAGCACCAAACAAACGAGATACTGTGTGCTTCTCGCCATACTCAGACATGTCTAGGGAGATAAGTGCATTCTCGTCATCGAATAGGAACTCAGCCAAAGCTTTAGCTAATTCTGTCTTTCCAACTCCTGTTGGACCTGCAAAGATAAATGACCCAGAAGGACGCTTTGGATCTTTCAGCCCGGCACGCTGACGCCTAATGGTCTTTGACAACGCAGCAATGGCTTCCTGCTGACCTATTACACGCTTGTGAAGTTCATCCTCCATGAAGATCAGCTTCGAGCTTTCTTCCTCGGTGAGTTTGAATACTGGAATTCCAGTTGCCTGGGCAAGAACTTCTGCAATCAGACCTTCGTCCACTACCCCTTGGGCTGCAACATTTCCTTTTCGGAATTGCTTCTCCAGCTGAACTCGTTCGGCGATTAGTTTCTTCTCTTCATCGCGCTTGGATGCCGCGAGCTCGAAATCTTGGTTTTCTATCGCTTTTTCTTTTTCTACTCGCACACCAACAATGCGTTCTTCGATTTCACGAAGTTCCGGAGGTGAAGAAAGAATCGAAAGCCTTAGCCTTGCACCTGCTTCGTCCAGCAAGTCAATTGCCTTGTCTGGAAGGAACCGGTCGGTTACGTAACGATCAGAAAGAGAGGCTGCAGCAACAATTGCACCGTCTGTGATTGAAACTTTGTGGTGGGCTTCGTATCGATCTCTTAGGCCCTTCAAGATGTTGATGGTGTGTGGAAGAGTTGGTTCGTTAACCTGAACCGATTGGAATCTTCTAGCCAAAGCAGCGTCTTTTTCAAAGTGCTTGCGGTACTCATCCAAAGTTGTGGCGCCGATCGTTTGTAGTTCACCGCGGGCCAGCATCGGCTTCAAGATAGAAGCAGCATCAATTGCACCTTCTGCTGCTCCAGCGCCAACGAGAGTGTGAATCTCGTCGATGAAAGTAATGATATCGCCACGGGTACGTATTTCCTTGGTTACTTTTTTGAGACGTTCCTCAAAATCTCCACGGTAACGGCTTCCAGCAATCAGTGATCCAAGATCAAGCGTGTAAAGCTGTTTGTCCTTGAGAGTTTCTGGAACATTACCCTGAATAATGGCTTGTGCTAGTCCTTCAACAACAGCAGTTTTTCCAACTCCAGGTTCACCGATTAGAACTGGATTGTTTTTGGATCTACGAGACAAGATCTGCATAACTCTTTCAATCTCGCGCTCTCTTCCGATCACGGGATCTAACTTGCCAGCAGCTGCTGCTTGAGTGAGGTTCTTGCCGTACTGGTCAAGAATCTGAGAACCCTTTTGTGGGGCAACTTGCTCGCCACCAACTTGAACGGTTTCTTTGCCTTGGAATCCAGACAGTAGTTGAATTACTTGCTGACGAACTCGATTGGTGTCTGCTCCTAGTCGAGTGAGTACTTGAGCCGCAACACCTTCACCTTCGCGGATCAATCCAAGAAGTAAGTGCTCGGTTCCGATGTAAGAGTGTCCCAGTTGAAGCGCTTCTCTCAAAGAGAGCTCCAGAACTTTTTTGGCCCTTGGGGTGAATGGGATATGTCCTGAGGGAGCCTGTTGTCCTTGGCCAATAATTTCTTGAACCTGGTCGCGAACGGCGTCCAAGTTAATTCCTAGAGACTCAAGAGCCTTGGCCGCAACACCTTCACCTTCGTGAATCAATCCAAGAAGTATGTGTTCGGTTCCGATGTAGTTGTGATTGAGTAGCTTGGCTTCTTCCTGAGCCAAAACAACGACGCGTCTAGCCTTATCGGTGAACTTCTCAAACATTTACTGCTCCTCAAAACGGCGCTAAATCGGCCTAGATAAAGATGTTAACCAGCTTGATAGGCCCTTTGGGGGCTTGTTCGCCCTAGGCGTTAGGCGGATTTTTGCGCTTAGCGCGCTCTTCAGCTTCTATTTCGGCGTAAACCCTGCGCTCCGTTGAATCAGCCCTAAAAATGGCGCGCATGACTATGTAGAAGATGATTCCCATCAGAATTGGCGGTACGGTGGACAGTGCAAAATCCGCAACCCATTCCCAAGAGGTTAGCTCTGGAGTTTCAACGTTTTCCATAACTATTTAACCAGCGGGAACAAAATTGTCTCTCGAATTCCAAGTCCTGTAAGGCTCATTAGCAGTCGATCAATTCCCATTCCCATTCCACCAGATGGTGGCATTCCAAATTCCAGAGCTGTCAAGAACTCTTCGTCTAACTTCATAGCTTCTGGATCTCCCGATTTGGCCAAAGCCATCTGTGCCACAAATCGTTCGCGCTGAATGACTGGGTCAACAAGCTCCGAGTAACCGGTTGCTTGCTCATAGCCGCGAATATACAAATCCCATTTCTCCACTACCCCCGCTTTGTCCCGGTGATTTCTTGTCAAGGGTGATGTGTCGATTGGGAAGTCCATAACAAATGTTGGTTTTGTGAGCCCTGGCTTAACAAAGTGCTCCCAAAGCTCTTCAACATACTTACCGTGAAGTGGGTGATCGATTTCTATTGACGCTTTATCAGCAAGCTTTTTGAGATCAGCCATAGAGGTTTCTGTGGTTATCTCAACACCGGCAGCTTTGGAAAGCGAATCAAACATTGATATGCGATCCCATGATCCTGAAAGGTCGTTTACTTCGCCATCTTCAAGAGTTACTACCTGTGTTCCGAATACATCTTGAGCGGCATTTTGAATGAGTCGTTGGGTGATATCAGCCATCGAGTTATAGTCACCGTAGGCCTCATACGCTTCGAGCATTGCAAACTCTGGTGAGTGAGTAGAGTCGGCACCTTCGTTTCTAAAGTTTCGGTTGATTTCATAAACTCTTTCAAGGCCCCCAACTACCGCACGCTTGAGATATAGTTCAGGCGCAATGCGAAGAAACAGTTCAACATCAAAGGCATTCATGTGAGTTTTGAATGGTCTAGCTGATGCTCCGCCGTGCATAACTTGCAGCATCGGGGTCTCTACTTCTAGATAACTATCTTCTAAGAAAGTCTTGCGAAGAGATTGCATAACCTGGGATCTGATTTTGACAACTTCCCTAGCGCGGTCACGAACAATCAAATCGATATACCTATGGCGAACCCTGAATTCCTCAGAAAGATCGTTGTGCATATTTGGGAGTGGTCTTATTGTTTTGGCCGCCATCTTCCAGTTGTCCACCAAAATACTTAGCTCGCCTCGCTTGGAAGTAATGACTTCACCTTCGACAAATAGGTGATCTCCTAAATCGACTAATTCTTTGTAGCTCTCGAGAGCGTCTTCCCCAACTTTGTCTAGGCTAACCATTGCCTGGATTCTGTCACCGTCCCCGGACTGCAAAGTTGCAAAGCAAAGCTTTCCGGTGTTTCTTGCAAAAACAACACGGCCAGCAACAGCAACTTTCTTGCCAGTTGCAACATCGATTTCTAGATCCGGAAAGTCTTTTCGAACTTGAGCGATTGTGTGAGTAGTTGGAACCGAAACCGGATAGGCGTCGTTTAGCTCCTGAAGCTTTTCGCGCTTTTGCATGCGAATAGCAATCTGCTCGGGGAGGTCTTCTGCCTCGTTCTCGAGTTGATCGCTCATCATGCTCCTATAGGGTTACAAACCCATTGTCGATTAATCGAACGCCGCCAACTTCGGCGGCAACAATCATCAGTGCCTGGCCTGTGAATCCATCTGATACTGGTTCGAATGTTTCTGGATTCACAAAGACTAGATATTCAAGTTTAGCCTCCGGAGTCTCGCTAAACACGGAGCTGGCGAGGCGATGAGCAACTGCTGCGCCTGGTTTGTCAGTTGAACCAACTAACTCGATGGCCTTTGAGATCGTAAGCGCCTGAGTCAGCTCTTGAGCACTCAGTCTTTCATTGCGACTTGAAAGAGCTAGTCCGCTTGGCTCTCTAACGGTTGGCGCTTCAATGATTTCAATCGGTTCTCTGATTCCAGACCTAACTTGTTCGACAAGCATCTGCCTGACAAGAAATAGCTGTTGAGCATCTTTGGCGCCGAATACTGCAACATGTGGTTTTACTAAGTCAAAAAGTCTTGATACGACCGTAAGCATTCCATCGAAATGGCCCTGTCGGGACTTGCCTTCAAACAAAGTGCCAATTCGTCCAGCCGATTGAGTGAGCTCTACTTTCTTGTTTGGGTAGATTTCATCAACTGTAGGCATAAACAACACATCCGTACCGGATGACTCAAGGGCCTTGATATCTTCTGTTTCGTGATTTGGATAGTTAGCCAAGTCGGTGGCCGAATCAAATTGCAGTGGGTTGACAAATATTGAGGCGACCACAAAATCAGAATGAAGCTTTGCAATTTCGACTAGCGAAAGGTGGCCTAGATGGATAGCCCCCATGGTTGGAACAAATGATATTTTCTTACCTGAATTTCTAGCTTCGGCTAGCTCAAGTTTTAGGTCAGCAACTGTTCGAGCAATTCTCATCTAAGCATCACCCAGTAAATCCTCGGGGTCTGGTGCCCGATGACCTTTGGAAAGAGCTTGATCTACTGCACTTTGAATCACTGGGGCAAGTACTAAGGCGGGGTTCTCTACTCCAGCTTGCTCTAAAAGCCCGACTGATTGATTGACAATCAACGCGGAGAAATTACCGGCAACTTCGATAGCCTCTGCGTAATTAGCTCGTTGGGCTTTCTCGATAACTATGGGTTCAGCACCCATTTCAATTACCAGCGCTTGAGCGATGGGAAGAGCAACCGCTGGGGCATTAACGGCAAAGTAGCTTTCCTTCATTCTTCTAAGATCCAGACTTGTTCCGGTGAAGTGCATAGCCGGGTGAATTGCAATTCCAATCGCTCCATTGGAAGCCGCCGCCGCCAAGACGTCATAGTCATACTCCGGGGCAAGGTGAACTACCAATTGACCCTGACGCCAATACTTCGCCGCGGCAAGTTCTTCGACCAAAGTTTCAATTTCATTTGGCTTTACGGCCAATAAAACTAGATCCGCCGCTGCCAGGTTTTCTGAGTCAGTGACTTTCTTGGCAGTTGGAAACTTAATTTTAAGTTCTTCCTGCAATTTAGGCTCGTAGCTGGATAGGCCCAAAACTAAATGTCCGGCTTCCTGCAGTGCCTGCGCGATTGCAATTCCGGTGACGGTTGAGCCAATCACGCCGATGGAAAGTCTTCCCTGTTTCATGTGCTGACCGCATGATCAGACGAATCGGAGTCATCGGGTAATCGGCATATATGTTCGGTGGCTACCGATGAAGAGATTAGAACCAAGCTTGCAACAACTCCAGCTCCATTTTGTATAAGTGCAGAGCCAGCCGTTACCGGAGAGATAAGTTGTGAAGTCACGGCACCAATGTGCCAGCCGAGAAAAATTGACCCGGAAATAGAGCTCGCCTTTGAAAGAAGTAGTACCCGGACCGCGTAAAAAGGATCGACTCTCTTGGGGGCCGGTTTCTTTTTAAGTGCGTTTTTGTAATTCCAAATTGGGAGCGAAAGGGCAAGTACTACAAGCGCAATTGCCACGAGTGTTATTAGAAGATTCACTGGGGAAACTGGCAAAGGGTTTCCATTTGCCACCAGCAACCGAACTGCAAAAAATGAAACTACTGACGTGAGTGAAGCTACAAGTGCCAAAGTAGAAATCTTGGTTGTCTTCATGTTTCTAACCTGAGATCTTGTGGCAATTTTTCTAGTAAGTCCGAAACCTTACCTCGTCCTGGTAAGTATGCGTCCGGGTCCATTTGTGACCAAGGTAGTAATACAAAATCTCGCTCGTGGGCTCTTGGGTGAGGCAGGGTTAGGTTCTTAGATGAAAAGATCTTGTCTTCGTAGCTGACTATGTCGATATCGAGTTTCCGTGACTCCCAGCGTTTGATTCGTTCTCGGCCATGTAGTTTTTCAATCAGCGCAATTTTCTTGAGTAGGCCTCTAGGGCTGTGTTTCGTTGCGATTTTTAAAACACCGTTTAGATACTGCGGTTTGGACTCATCTGGTCCATCCTCAGTTATGGCTACTGATTCAACAAGTGGGGATTGATCCAATACTCGAATTTTTCTGTCAAGACCTAGCTGCAAAACAGCTGACTCCAAAATCTGCTTCCTGTCTCCAAGGTTTGAGCCAATAGCTAAGACAACTATTTTCCAGCTGCCAATCAAGATTGCCTCTTTGCTTTGGCGGTTACGGAGATGGTGTCGAAGTAGAGCTCAATTGGCGCATCAGGTTTTGAAACGGTAATTTTCACCTTCTTGGCCCAGGGGCTTGCGGCGAAAAGTACCTCGTTGGCTAGACGCTGTGAAAGGGTTTCAAGCAGGTTAACCGGGTTCGAGTTGACGTTTGAAGCAATTAGCTGAGCAATCTCGGCATAGCTTGCTGTGTTTGAAATATCGTCTGTCGCAGCGGCTCTTTCGTCATCGATCCAGATCGAGGCATCAATAACAAAGTATTGGCCCTCTGACCGTTCGTGTTCTAGAACGCCGTGGTGTCCAAACACTCGGAGGCCCTTGATTTGAATTTTCTGCGTCATTGCTTAACTCTGCCCGCCGGTATCTTCGTTTGCAACTGCAAGGGCTTCGACTACCTTTATGGCATCGGCTGTTGTGCTGACATTGTGAACCCTGACCCCCCACAGCTTGCGCTGGAGCAACAAAGCGGTCAAAACAGCTGTTGCCAGGTCCCTTCTTTGGTTACTTACCTCTGCTGAGTTTTCTGGGTCTAAGGCACCTGCAATAAAGCGTTTTCTGGAAGCCCCAACCAAGATTGGCAGATCTAGTTTTTCTAGCTCATCGAGTCTGGCAACCAGATGCCAGTTTTGGGTTATGTCCTTGGCAAATCCCAAACCAGGATCCACAATCAAACGATCTCTGGAAATTCCCGCTTCGATGGCTTTAGCAACACGCTGCTTAAGCTCGTTTGCAACATCTATGGCCACCGACTCGTAGTTGTTTAGTGAATCCATTGTGGAACTAAAGCCTCGCCAATGACTTATTACATACTTGCAATCCAAATCTTTTAGGGCTTGGAACATTTGATCATCTGCTAAGCCACCAGAAACATCATTGACAATTCTTGCTCCCGCCGATACAGCCAGTCTTGCAGTCTCAGCATTCATGGTGTCGATGCTAATTTGGGCGGAGCTTGCTATGAATTCAGGGTCAGCTGCGAGAGTTTTTATCACAGGAATTACTCTGGCTTGCTCGTCTTCAACTTTTACCCGAAGGGCGCCTGGCTTAGTTGACTCCCCTCCTAAATCAACAACATTGGCTCCTTGCGATACCAACTCCAAAGCGTGGCTGACCGCTTGCTTTGGATCTAGGAAGTTTCCTCCGTCAGAAAAAGAGTCTGGGGTGATGTTTACTACACCCATAATCAGTGGTCGGAAAAATGCCATCAAATACTCATTTAGAAATTAGCGCCATTATTTCTTGCCTGTCTGCGGCCTGGCTGTATTGACCGAGCGCCTTTACCGTAACTGTATTGGCCTCTGGTTGCCTTGCGCCACGAGATGCTACGCAGTGATGCCTTGCTTCAATAACAACAATTACTCCCTTGGCTTCCAAGCCAAGTTCAATAGCTTCTGCGATTTGCGCAGTTAGGTTCTCTTGAAGTTGCGGTCTGGATGCAAGTACCTCAACAAGTTTTGGTATCCGGCCCAGTCCAACCACGCGGTCATTGGGTAAGTAGGCAACGTGTGCAACACCGGTAAAGGGAAGCAAGTGGTGTTCGCAAATTGATACCAACTCGATGTCTTTGAGTATCACAGCATTGTTTTGATCTGCGGGAAAAGCGTCCTGCAAAATACTTTGTGGATCAACACCGACGCCCTTGAAAAATTCCTGGTAAGCATCGGCAAATTTCTCTGGGGTTGCTTTTAGCTCAGAGCGATTGGGGTCTTCGCCAATTGCGATGAGTAGCTCATTCACCGCCGCTTTTATGCGATCTAGGTCAACCAATTATTTCTTCTTGACTACCCGAGTGGTCTTTTTTCCAGCGAGTCTGGATACCGATTTGGACTTTGCTTTGCCGGGCTTAGCAGATTTTGCCGTTTTACTTTCAGCCGCTTCAGCTTTTTTCTTCGCTGCAACTTTTGCTGTCGTGGAGCCTTTGGACGGAATTGGAATAGGACCCTTCTTGGATCCAGGTCTTGAAACTTTGGACAACCAAGGCTTTCTTTTGGGAGATTTTTTTATCCCCTTGAAAATTCTTGCTATGTCGTCTTGATTAAGGGTTTCTTTTTCCATCAATTCTTTGGCCATGGCGTCAAGGGCTTTGCGGTTTGCGTTTAGTGCCTTGTATGCCTCATCGTGAGCGGCATCTAATATCTTGCGAATCTCCAAATCAATTTGGTGGGCCACTTCATCTGAGTACTCTCGCTGTTGGGCCATGTCACGTCCGATAAATACCTCTGCACCGCCGCCATAAGAGACTGTTCCAACAGATGAGGAGAAACCAAATAGGGTAACCATCTGCCTGGCAATTTTTGTTGCCTTCTCAAAGTCATTAGAGGCACCAGTGGTTGGGTCGTGGAAGACAATCTCCTCAGCAGCTCTTCCGCCAAGAGCATAAGCAATTTGATCCAGTAACTGATTTCTCGTGACAGAGTAACGATCTTCCATCGGTAGCACCATGGTGTATCCAAGAGCGCGACCCCTGGGAAGAATTGTGACTTTGGTCACAGGATCGGAGTGATTCATAGAAGCGGCAACTAGCGCGTGGCCCGCTTCGTGATAAGCAGTATTTAGTCGCTCTTCGTCTTTCATGAGACGAGATTTTTTCTGAGGTCCACCGATTACTCGATCAATTGCTTCGTCAATAATTTCCGAAGTGATGGTCTTTAGGTTTTCCCTGGCTGACAGCAAAGCGGCCTCGTTGAGCACGTTTGCCAAATCCGCTCCAGTAAAGCCAGGGGTTCGTCTCGCAATTAGTGCAAGATCCACATCTTCTGCCATTGGCTTGTTCTTGGAATGCACTCTTAGAATTTGCTCTCGACCGGCAAGGTCTGGTGCACCAACTCCAATTTGGCGATCGAATCTTCCTGGTCGCAATAAGGCAGGGTCCAAAACATCAGGGCGGTTAGTCGCGGCGATCAAAATGACGTTGGTATCGGAGTCGAAGCCGTCCATTTCAACCAGTAACTGGTTCAAAGTTTGCTCGCGCTCATCGTTACCGCCACCGATTCCCGCTCCACGCTGGCGACCAACGGCGTCAATTTCGTCAACAAAGATAATTGCCGGGGAAGCCTGTTTGGCTTGCTCGAAAAGATCGCGCACTCTCGAGGCACCCACACCAACAAACATCTCCACAAAATCCGAACCCGAGATGGAGAAAAAGGGGACGCCGGCTTCGCCTGCGACAGCTTTGGCAACTAGTGTTTTACCAGTTCCGGGAGGACCGTAGAGCAAAACTCCTCTAGGGATTTTTGCACCTAAGGCCTTAAAGCGTTCTGGCTGTTTTAGGAAGTCTCTGATTTCTTCAAGCTCTTCGAGTGCTTCATCAATTCCAGCGACATCTTTGAAAGTTACGTTTGATGATTCCTTGGTAACCATTTTGGCTTTTGACTTACCAAACTGCATAACTTTTCCGCCGCCACCTTGCATAGAAGAGAGCAGGAACCAAAAAATTAAACCGATGAGAATAAATGGCAACAGTGAACCAAGCAGCGCTAGATACCAAGGGGTGTTTGGCACTTCATCGTTATAGCCGTCTGTGATGGTGGCGTTGGTGATGGTTTCAATAACTTGGTCACCTCGAGGGGCAACGTAGTAAAACTGAATCTGAGAGCCGAACTCTTTATCTGGTGAGATTAGTTCGACATCAACTCTTTGTTCGCCATCGAATACCTTGACTAATTTGGCCTTGCCGGATTCGATTAGGGAAAGTCCATACTTTGTGTCTACCTGCTGGAATGTTTGACCGTTGATCAAGCTGGTGCCAACAACCAAAATCAGAATTGCAACAAATATCCAAATAAATGGGCCTGAGAGGATTTTCTTAAGATTCATAGTCTTCTAGGTTACCCTGCGAAACTGAGAGATTTCCTAGGAATATACAGAAGGAGACAATACCGCCACGCACTTCAGGGTGCGGTAACGCTCATTCCAGTCAAGACCGTAGCCAACAACGAACTCGTTGGGGATTTCAAAGCCTACCCAGCGCACTTCAACATCCACCTTGGCCGCTTCTGGCTTGCGAAGCAAAGTTACAACCTCTACCGAACTAGCGCCCCGAGCCTCAAGATTGGAAACCAGCCAGGAAAGAGTAAGACCTGAATCGACAATGTCTTCAACAATTAGGACATCTTTTCCTAATACGTCGGAGTCCAGATCCTTCAGAATACGAACCACGCCTGAGGATGTAGTTCCTGATCCATACGAAGAAACTGCCATCCAGTCCATCTGAACTCGCGATTCCAGGGCTCTAGAAATATCCGCCATGAACATTACAGCGCCCTTTAGAACCCCAACCAGCAATAGATCTTTACCGGTGTAATGGCTGTCAATCTGTTTCGCAATCTCTGAAACGCGAGACTTGATTTGCTCCTCAGTGACGAGAACCTTGGTGATTTCAGAAGCTACTGATTCGACGTCCAATTAATTCTCCTGATTAGCTTTAAAGGTTATGGTTTTGTCTTTACGCAATACTCTAATCCCTGGAAGTGAAAGAGGCTTCTGACCATGCCAGTTTGAAATTAAATCTGCAACTGCCAGAACGTGCTTTCTGGATGAGTCGAGTTGAAAATAGTCAATCGACTCTTTCAGGACACGATGAAGAATTGCTTCAGGGAGCTTTTCGAGCCTGGCCACCTCGATACTCACACTGCTCGATGTAGTCTTGGCCAGTTTCTTGAATTCCTTTAGCGCCACACCGCTTAGGTAGTTATCGTCCTGTCTTAGTTGATCAGAGCTTCGAATTAGATTCCATGCAATACCTGGACCCAGCTGTTTTTCCAGAAAAGGAATGATCTTGGAGCGCACGCGAACTCTACGAAACTTGAGGCTCTTATTCTGCGGATCGTTCCAAACTCGGATTTGTTCGTCTTTACAAAACTGAACTGTTACTTTTCGGCTCACAGATAAAAGCGGTCTCAATAGCTTGCCGGTTACTTCGCTCATGCCAGACAAAGACTTGGCTCCTGAGCCCCTAGCTAGGCCAAGTAAAACTGTTTCTGCTTGGTCATCCATAGTGTGACCTAGAACAATCCAGTCTGACTTGGTTTCTAATCTGACTTGCTCAAGAGCGTGATAGCGAGATTTTCTGGCGGCAGCTTCGGGTCCCCCTGTTTTTCCAACGTTGACTTTTTTGATTATCGCCTGCTTGTAACCAAGAGCTAAAAGTTTCTGTTGAGTCTGGCTGGCGACCGATGCTGACTTTGGCTGAAGTGCATGATCAACAGTTACGGTTGTAGCTGCTAGACCTAGTTTTTTGGCCTCAAACAAAGTAGCTGAAGCTAAAGCCATGGAATCGGGTCCCCCAGAAACCGCGACTAATAGTTTTTGGCCCGATTTAGTGTGTTCAGCGAGGACTTTTCGAATTTCATGGCGGATTTCACCCTGGGCCGTGGTGAGCCGTTTCCTTTGAGGCAAAATCAATCCTTTGATTCGATAATCTTTATAGGTAAAGCCTATTGAGGAGAGCAATGTTTGAAGCCGTTATCGAGATCCCTCGGGGCTCAAGAAATAAGTATGAAGTAGACCACGAAACTGGAAGAGTGCACCTAGATCGTGTGCTTTACACTCCTTTCGTTTACCCAGTTGACTACGGATACTTTGAGCAGACTCTGGGTGGGGACGGCGATCCACTAGACGCTCTTGTACTACTTGAGTTTCCCGTTTACCCAGGCGTTGTAGTAAATGTTCGCGCCGTTGGTGTTCTTCCAATGGAAGACGATGGTGGAATTGACGAGAAAGTCTTATGTGTCCCAGCCGGAGATAAAAGGTGGGAACACATTCAAGATATTGATGATGTTCCTTCGCAGACCAAAAACGAGATTGAACACTTCTTTGCTCATTACAAAGACTTAGAACCTGGCAAATGGGTAAAGCTTGGTAATTGGGCCAACAAAGCTGAGGCGGAAAAGATTATTGCTCAAGCCAAAGCAAACTACAAACACTAAGCGAGTTTGTTTTTTAGGCCGTAGGCCTCGCGGCGTAAGGAATCAATTCTCCAGTTCGACCGCTAAGCTTTCTAATTCTCACCGGTGACGATGGATTCGGCGCTTCTATGAATTCATCGTTGCCAATGTAAATACCTATGTGATACTTGCAGCACAAACTTCGAGTGAAATAATCTCTACCTCTTGACCAGAAAATTAGATCTCCCGCTTCGACATCTTGAATTGGCACGAGCTGCTGTCTATCCATTGCGACAATCCATTGGCTTGGCACGTAATGTGGACCAATATTGATTCCGACCGATTCGTAAGCTTTCAAGGTCAATCCGGAACAGTCCCAGTCGTTTGGACCTCTAGCTCCAAGACGATATGGTTTACCAACCTGGGCCCTTGCAAAAGCAACAACCCGAGCAACTTTAGCTGGGTCCGGAGGTCCCACGTCGTAAAGTTCAGGTGCCATGGGCATGCGTGTGCCTGCGGCTTGCCTTGCTTCCCAGGCTAAGCCTTCGGCTCTAAGTCGCTCTAGGTCAGTCGCGGTTTCTCGAAGGCTTGCTAACTGTGCGTAGAAGATCTCACCTTGTGCCGCGTTTGCGGCTATTTTTTGCTCCAACGCAGATGCGGCTGCTTGGACCTCGGCAAGAGCCTTTTGAGCTATTGCAGCTAGCTCAGCTAGCTTTGCCTCAATCGCTTCAAGCTCGACAGTAATGGCATCGGCTAGCTGCTGGCGCTCTAGGGACTGCTGGTAGATAAGTTCTGTTTGCTGAGCAAGTTTGTCCTGGGCTCCCAGTTGGAACAAAAGGTCATCGGCCTGAGCTGAATTGAGAAATAGGTTGAAGGTTGTTCCGCCGCCGCCACGAAGCATTTGCGAAGCAATCTGACCAAGTTGTTCGTTCGCCTCAGTTGCATCCGCGAGCGCCTGTTCGGACTGGACAGTTAGGACTTCTACCTGACGGGTAATTACGTCAACTTGCTCTTGGGCCTTGGCGTAAATCTCGGTCTTGAGATTCACTTCTTGATTAAGAACTTCAGCTTCGGCTTCCTGGGTAGCGATGAGTTTCTCAATGCGAGTAATCATTTTTTGCTGGTCAGCTACATTGCGCTTGGCGGCAGACACCTCAGCCGCGGTGGGGTAATTAGGGTTTGCGAAAGCAGCAGGAGCCACGAATGATCCGATTACTAGCCCGAGGCTAGAGATCAGGGCGATCGAAGTTCTCAGTTTGGTCAACATGCTTTTTAAGCTAACACGTAACCTTGAACTCTTACCTGAAGGATTGCCGAGAGTCTTGCTAATTCAAGGCCTCTAGGCCCGCGGGGCTTGCTAAATAAGGGATCTGGGGACTAGTGTTTAGTGTTGGTGCTATGAAGTTCCAAGCTTTGTAGGCCCCATCGTTTAGTGGCCTAGGACGCTGCCCTTTCACGGCAGTAGCACGGGTTCGAATCCCGTTGGGGTCACAAATGTGTGGCTCGTAGCAACGAGGCCCTGTAGCGCAGTTGGTTAGCGCGTCGCCCTGTCACGGCGAAGGTCGCCGGTTCAAGTCCGGTCAGGGTCGCTTCTTTAGAAGCCCTCTTTTGAGGGCTTTTATTGAATGGGGGTGGCTTGACCACCCAAGGCTCTGTAGCTCAGTTGGTAGAGCGAACGACTGAAAATCGTTAGGTCACCGGATCGATGCCGGTCGGAGCCACCATGTGCGGGTAGCATCTACCCCATGCCCATGGTTTCGAAACAATTGCTCCCGCTAGTGTTTGCTGGCGGAGCTTTCGGAACCTCCCTTAGATACTCAATCGAGATTCTGGTTGGCACATTGCCCCAAAGCCAAATAATAGTAACCAGCATCGTCAATCTCTTGGGCGCTGCCGCCTTGGGTTTTGTCAGCGCCAACAGATTCTTTGCTTCCTCGACCAGGCAGGGGTTTTGGGGGGTTGGTTTCTTGGGCGGATTCACAACAATGAGTGGTCTCGCGGTAATCACTGCGGGTGCTGATCTTGGGTTATCCGCTGCTGGACCAATTTATTGGCTACTGGTTTTGGCGCAACTTCTAGTAGGGGTTGCAGCTTACCGACTGGGCTTGAAACTTGCAGGCGGAGCTGATGCCAAATGACTCTTGCGACAAGTTTTGTTTTGGTAGCCCTAGCGGGAGGCTTCGGGGCGGTAACTAGATTTTGGCTCAGCACTTGGTCCGGCAAGCTACCTTGGGGAATATTGCTGGCTAATTCACTTGGGTCATTTATTGCTGGCTTGGCAGTTGCTGGATTACTAGAAAGTGCTTGGCTGATTGTTGGTTTGGCCGGCGGGCTTTCAACCTTTTCAACTTTTGCAGCTCAAACCCACGACCTGGTTGCTAAGGAACAACTGGGTAGGGCTTTGCTGAATATTGTTTTGAATCTGCTGCTTCCGGCTGTGAGCTTCCTCACAGCTTCAATATTGCTCTAGACCAAACAGGGTACTCGGATGCTAAACTTGGGGCAGATTTCATCGATTCTGCGCCTTTATCGGCGTGGCCAAGACAAAAAAGGGGGTCTCGCCATGGGGCGTGGCCGTCAAAAAGCAAAGCACACCAAAGTAGCTCGTGAGCTGAAGTACTTCAGCCCTTCTACCGATTACAGCGCGCTAGAAAAAGAACTCACCGCACCCTCAGGCTCGGCTGAGCCTGACTACGAAGACAAGTGGGCAGACCTTTACGACGAAGAAGAAGGCGAAGAAGAGTCAACCAAAAACTCTTGAGGCCTCTAAAGTCCTAGTAGCAGCCGCTGCTGGGCAAACCAGACGGTCGAAATGATATTCGATCCGAAACTGAAAGAAGTGCCAATTGAATACGAAGAAAAAAAGTCTCTCTCTAGCCGCGCTCGCGCTGGCACCCATAATCGCCCTAAGTGGATGCGCACCAACTACTTCTGACTCTGATGAGTCAATAACTATTTACTCCGGTAGAAGCGAAACGCTTATTACCGAGCTACTTGGCACCTTTACCGAGGAGACCGGTATAGAGGTAAACGTTCGCTACGGTGACTCAGCCGAATTAGCAGCCCAGATCCTTGAAGAGGGCTCGAATGTTCAAGCAGATGTCTTCTTCTCCCAAGACGCAGGAGCACTTGGTGCTCTTGCCAAGGAAGGGCTCACGCGGTCTCTACCGAAAGATATCACAGACCTAGTTGATGCCTCTTATAAATCGAATGACTCTCAGTGGGTTGGAGTGTCGGGTCGAGCACGTGTTCTTGTTGTAAATCCAGAAAAGGTAACGAAGGTTCCTACTTCTTATAAGGACCTCATGGATCCAATTTGGAAAGGTCGAATTGCAATTGCTCCAACCAATGCATCTTTCCAGGCTTTTATCACCGCTGTGCGGGTAATAGATGGGGAACAAGCAGCACAAGATTTCTTGGCAGCTATGAAAGTAAATGCTGTGTTGTTTGAGAAAAATGGTTTGATCTTGCAGGCAGTTGATGACGGAGTGGTTGACGCAGGTTTAATCAACCACTACTACTGGTTTGAATTAGAGAACGAAAAGGGTGTCGGAAACATGAAATCCGAACTTGTTTGGTTTGAAGATCAAGATGCTGGAAACCTAATCAATGTTGCAGGTGCCGCTGTTCTTTCCGATAACCCAAGCGCAAACGTTTTTGTGAAGTGGCTACTTGGCGACACTGCCCAAAACTACTTTGTTGAAAGAACTAGAGAGTACTCACTAACCGGAGTTCCAGAAGTTGCTGGTTTGAAACCCTTCGGAGAGATTAAGGCGC
>JBIIAT010000026.1:0-9012 GCA_044239775.1 Rhodoluna sp.
AAGCAGGACTCGAAGCTCTCGAAGCGGCCGAAGCATTTGGCTGGCCTATTTTTGCAGAGCCAAGTTCCAGATGCCGTGTTGGAGCTAACGCAATCGTTGGTTACCCAGTTCTTTTGGAGGAAGAAAATGACCTAGCTGATGGAATTCAACGAGTGGTGGTCTACGGCAAACCTACCCTTAGCCGCCAGGTTCAAAAACTAATTGCACGAAAAGATATTGAACTGGTTGTAATCAAATCCAAACTAATGGGCCCCTTCAATCCATATGGCAACGCCAAAGAGATTGCTGACGAGATTACTGTCAACGGAGAAGTTAGTAGCGACTGGTTGGTGAGGTGGAGAGTCGCCGCACACAACTGGCTCTCAGTTCAAGAAACTAGCAAATCACTTGATCGTAGAAAGATTATTGAAGCCGTCTATGACGTCAGCGAAATAGATGACACCATCGTGCTTGGAGCATCTCGAATGATTCGTGAAGCTGACACCTGGGCTCCTGTCAAAGCCGTACAGGTCTTTTCAAATAGGGGATTGTCTGGAATTGATGGAACCATCGCAACGGCAACTGGCATCGCTTTAGGTGGCGAAGGGTCATACACACGGGCAATCATCGGCGACCTAACTTTGCTTCATGACGCATCTTCGATGATTGAAGACAGCGAAGAAGATTTGAACTTGCAGCTGGTTATGGTCAACGATCAAGGAGGATCACTCTTTGAAAAACTTGAGGTTAGAAAAGTTGTTGAAGAAGCTGTCTTTGACCGAGTCTTTAGAGCAGGTCAAAAAGTAGATTATTGGTCACTAGCAAACGCTTATGGCTTTAGCTACTTTTGCCCTACCAACGAAGCAGAGCTACGAAATGCACTTGCCACTAAAGGTCGAGTGCTGATTGAGGTAAAGCTCTAACTTAGAGCGCCGCGAATCGGAGCAAACTTTAGTTCGGTTTCTGCCAGCTCATCTTGCGGTTCGGATTCGGAAACCAACCCACACCCTGCATAAGCTGTGACAACGTTTTGCTCGATGTAACCACCGCGAATTGCGATTGCCCATTCTCCGTCGCCATCAGCACCAATCCAACCAACCGGTCCGGCGTAGCCACCGCGATCGAATGGCTCTAATTCATTTATGAGATCTTGTGCCGCCTTGCGTGAGGTACCAGCAACTGCAGCAGTGGGATGCAAATACGCAGCCAAATCCAAAACTGATATGTTCTTCTTTAGCTTTCCGTAAACATCACTTGCAAGGTGCCAAACATCCGGAAGAGCCAAAGTAAATGGCTTCTCATCAGTGTCTACTGCAGTGCAGAACGGGGAAAGTTCTTGAACCATTGACTCAACAGCGAACTGGTGCTCGTGCAGATTCTTTTCAGAAACCAAAAGACCTGCTGAAATATCTTGATCAGTTTGCTCAGAAGATCCCCTGGCTGCTGTTCCTGCCAGAACCCTGGCCGAAACCTGGCCATGGGAAACGCGAACCAAAAGCTCTGGAGATGCACCAAAGTTGCCAGCCACGCTATAGACCCAGCAGCTTGGGTAGCGAACTGCGAGGTTCCTAAGTGCTGTGCGAAGATCAAAACCACTAGGTAGCTTGGCAACTATGTCTCTGGCTAGCACAACTTTTTGAATACGACCAGCTCTGATTCTTTCGATAGCAGATTCGGCCTGGCTCAAGAAGTACTCAGCACTCATAGCACCGTCGTAGAATTTCAATTTCTCATTAGCTCGATAACTTGCTGGTTGTGTTAGAAAATCGGTACTGATTGAATCTTGGCCCTCGGGAAGAATCTCTGTAATCCAACTGCGGCCTTCTCTGGTTCCAAGAACAAGCCTCGGAACTACTAGGACAGAGTTGATTGTGCTGTCCTCTGAGAAAGTAACTGATCCAAATGCCACGAGCCCTGTGCATTGAATCCTGAGTGAATCAGTTACTTCTGCAAGCGATACCTGATCTCGCCAAATGCTGGCAAGCTCTGAGATTCGGTTTGGGCCAGAACTTTCAAATCGAGCCACTTCGCCGAATCCAATAATTCCTTGCCCACCGCGAATGAAAACAGTGGCATCTTCAGGAAAGTGCTTGGTAATGTCGAAACCTTCAGGTGTGGCAATCTCGCGCGTTAGAACGCGGAGTTTTCCAAGTTTTGACATCTAAACCAGTTCTGATTGGGACCAATAATGGCCGACTCTCTAAATTCTAAGTCAAAGCTAAGATTGAATAGTGAGTAAAGCCGACCTATCCAAAAAACCGCAACAAGTAGCGGAGATGTTTGATGGGGTAGCGAAAAACTACGACAAAGCTAACGACTTACTCTCTTTTGGATCAGCCCGTATCTGGCGCAAAAAGGTAGCCAAACTAGTAAATTCCCAGCCAGGTCAGAAAATTCTGGACCTTGCGGCTGGCACCGGCTCTTCCTCGATTGTCTTTCTGCGCCAAGGCGTGAAAGTTGTGGCAGCAGATTTTTCCAATGGCATGCTCGAAGAGGGAAGAAAAAGACACCCTGAGCTGGAGTTTGTGTTTGCCGATGCCGCAGCGCTTCCGTTCGCGGACAATGAGTTTGACACCGTGACAATTTCATTTGGCATCAGAAACGTGGAGAAAACCGAAGTAGCCCTCGCTGAAATGCTGCGAGTGCTAAAGCCAGGTGGCAAGTTGGTCGTTTGCGAGTTCTCCAGAATCCCAAACAAACTTCTACACGCCCTTTATCGGTTCTATCTGCGAAACATTCTTCCAACTCTTTCCGCATTGGTGAGTAAGACCCCTGAGGCCTATAGCTATCTGGCCGAATCAATCGATGCCTGGCCAAGCCAGCAGGAGCTAGTCAAAATAATTGAATCGGCAGGTTTTGAATCCGTAACTTACCTAAACCAAACTCTTGGCATAGTAGCCATCCACAGCGGTTTCAAACCCAAGGCGGTCTAGATGGCTCGTACAGCACTGCCAAGACAACTAAGAAAAGTCGCCGACAAGGATCTACTTAAGCAACTTGAAATTGGTCTAGATAAAGTTGAGCACCAGTTAGTAGAGTCTGTAAAACACACCGACCCAATAGCAAAAGTAACCACACGTCACTTAATCGATGCTGGTGGAAAAAGAATTAGACCAACCTTGGTGTTACTTACCTCTCAGCTTGGTGAAGCAAATCTCGATGAGGTTATTCAAGCTGCAGTAGTGGTAGAGCTAACTCACATTGGAACGCTTTATCACGATGACGTGATGGATGACGCACCTAGAAGAAGAGGTGTTGAATCCGCTCATGAGATTTGGGGAAATAACGTTGCAATTTTGACCGGTGATCTGCTTTTTGCAAGAGCGTCGCAGTTAGTCTCCAAGTTGGGCCAGAAGGCACTTACCCTGCAGGCGGATACTTTTGAAAGACTTTGCCTAGGTCAGCTAAATGAAACAGTTGGTCCCCAAGATGGCCAAGATCCTATTGAGCACTATCTAAAAGTTCTTGCAGACAAAACCGGATCGTTGATTTCCGCATCGGCCGAGCTTGGGGTAATTTTCTCAGGCGCGGATCAAGCATTGCGCGAGCCAGTTAGAAAATACGGTGAAGCTATCGGTGTCGCATTCCAACTAATTGATGACTACATAGATCTCCACTCGGACGGTACAGTATCCGGCAAGACTCCAGGTACTGACCTTCGCGCTGGCGTTTCAACCTTGCCGGTTATGTACCTAAGGCAGGAAGCAAAGAGCGATTTGGAGGCGGCCAAGTTGATTGAGATAATTGACTCCGGCCTCGACGATGAAGCCAAACTCCAGACCGTACTTGATGCCCTACGGGAACACTCTGTAACGGAGCGAACTTACCAAGAAGCCAAGAGATGGGCTGCTGAAGCCATTAGCGCATTGGATGAATTACCAAAGGGTCCAGTTCGTGAAGCTCTGACCTCCTTCGCCGAAGCGGTCATTGAACGTAGTAACTAAGTTTTAGCAAATAAGGAATAGATAGATGTCTAAGCTCAGGCTTGCGATTGTGGGAGCTGGTCCCGCAGGTATTTACGCAGCTGACCTGATAATCAAGTCTGAACTTCGTGACTTTGATGTTTCTGTCGATCTTTTTGATTTACTACCTGCACCTTATGGACTTGTTCGCTATGGGGTTGCTCCAGATCACCCAAGAATTAAGGGCATCATCAGAGCTCTTTATGAAGTACTCGATCGAGGAGACATTAGATTCTTTGGAAACGTTGAATACGGTAAAGACATAACCCTTGACGATCTAAAGACCCATTACAACGCTGTTATCTTCTCAACCGGTGCCGTGAAGGATGCAACTCTAAACATTCCAGGCATCGAGCTGGATGGATCCTTTGGCGCCGCAGCGTTTGTGAACTGGTACGACGCTCACCCCGATTTCGAACGCAGCTGGGATCTAAGCGCCAAGGAAATTGCAGTACTCGGAAATGGCAACGTAGCTTTGGATGTTGCCAGAGTGCTCTCAAAGCCTGCGGAAGCAATGCTCTCAACCGACATCCCGGACAATGTATACCAGGGACTTGTTGCATCACAGGCTACCGATGTCCACGTCTTTGGTCGAAGGGGACCTGCTCAAGTGAAGTTCTCACCGCTGGAACTTCGCGAAGCAGTACACATTGAGGGTGTAGACACCATTGTCTACGAAGAAGACTTCCAGTACGACGAGGGATCACAGAAAGCAATCGACAGCAATAACCAAACCAGAGTCATGGTGAAAACCCTGGAAGAGCTTCGATCAAATGAAATCACTGGCGCTAAGCGCAGACTGCACCTTCACTTCTTTAGCGCACCTGTTGAGATCTTAGACAAGGACGGCAAGGTGTCGGGTATCAAGATTGAACGAACCAAACTCGATGGAACGGGTAACGTAAAGCCAACTGGTGAGTTTAGGGAGTTTCCAATTCAGGCGGTTTATCGCGCGGTTGGATACTTTGGCTCTGAGTTATCAGAAGTTCCTTTTAATGAAAAAGCTGGAATTATTCCAAACGAAAAGGGCCGCGTGTTGGATACTGACGGGAAACATATCCAGGGCGTTTACGCAACCGGATGGATCAAGCGCGGTCCGGTAGGACTTATTGGACACACCAAGAGTGATGCCATTGAAACAATTGCTCAGGTTATTGAAGACAAGAGCAATTGGTGGCAGCCAGCATCCCCTTCCGAGGATTCAATAACCGAGTTGCTAACTTCCAGAGATATTGACTTTGTTGGCTGGCCAGAATGGCTAAGAATCGATGCCGAGGAAAAGCGCCTAGGTGAAGCACAAGAGCGCGAGCGTATCAAACTTGTCGAGCGCGAAGACTTTCTTACTGTTGCGAAAAAGAAGTAGCGCCAGTGCCCCTTCCTCCAGCAAGACTCAAGAGTGCCCAAACAGCACTTGCTGTTTTCTTCTTTACCCAGGGCTTTGTTGCAATCACCTTTATCCCGCGAATCCCTGAAATCATCGAGCAGATCGGCGTTTCGTTTGCCGTCTGGGGATTGATTATTGGATTTGCAGGAATCGGTTCTTTGTTGCCGCTTTTGGTTGCGAACCGGTTAGTTGGAAAATTCGGCACTAGGCCAATCATTAATCTTTCGAGCGTATTCATTGTGCTATCGGTTATGAGCTTGGCGTGGGCACCGAACGGTCTGGTTTTCTTTGTTTTTCAAACCGTAATGATGTTCAGCATGAGCTTTTTCAACATTGCAATTAACTCTCAATCCGTCATGTTACAAAAACGGGTCAAGAAAGTTATCATTGGTAAATTTCACGCTGCCTGGAGTATTGGGGCTGGAGCCAGCGCTGCGCTATCTGGAATCATGGCCAGCTTTGTTTCTCTCCAGATCCACTTGTTTGTGGTTCCTCTAATTTGCTTGGTGGTATTTCAGGTTTATGTTCGATCTATGCTTTCGCCTGAAGAAGATGGCCACAAAGAAGAGAAGCAAGCTTCCAAGAAAGTCCCATTCTTTAAATCTCCTAACCAGCTTTGGCTGTTAGCCCTGGGACTATTTACTGGGGTATTTCTAGAGCTAGTGATGATGGACTGGTCCGCTCTGTTCTCACAGGAGGTAATGCTGCTGTCACCAACTTTGGGAGCGGTGCCTTTTGCATCATTCATGCTTGCCATGATTGGTGGCCGTCTTTTGATTACTAAGGCAACGGAGAAATATCACATTAGTGAGCTATCGAAGTGGGGTGGAATCTACGGATCGATAATGATGGCTCTCGGGGTAATTATCGCTCCACCACTTGTGGAGCAAAATCAGATTCTGGCTCTCGTTGTCCTTTCAATTTTCTGGGCCTTAGGTGGATTTGGACTTGCTCCACTGGTCCCATCTTTCTTTGGAGCCGCGGGGCACGTAACTGGCCTCACCACATCGCAGGCTCTCGCGAGAATGTCCCTACTGAACTCGCTAGCCGTAATTGGAGCCAAGGTTGTGATGGGTGGGCTAGCCGAAAGCGTGGGTCTTCAAATCGCTTTCGTGCTGCCAATTGTTTTGATGTTTATCGCTGGAATACTCTCCGGAAAACTTGCCAAGCAAGCTAAGCGCAAGGAAGCAGTTGAAAACGCATTCCCAATTACTGGTTCACTAACGGTAATTGACGAACTGTAAATCTACTTCTAGGTCTTGAGATTTAAGCAGGGCCTGAAGCTCCTGCAAATCATCTCTAGATTTACTTGAAACTCGAAGCTCGTCGCCTTGTATTTGGCTCTTGATGCTCTTCGGGCCTTCTTCACGGATGATCTTTGAAATCTTTTTGGCTTGTTCCTGATTGATGCCATCTTTGATCTTGGCTTCAATGCGGAATTCTTTACCGGAAGGAAAAGGCTTGCCATCGTCCAAGCTTTTTAGTGAGACCCCACGCTTAACAAGCTTGCTTTGAAAAACATCAAGGATTGCCTTGACTCGTTCTTCGCTGTTGGCTTTCATCAAGATCTTGTCGCCAGATTGCTCAATCGATGCACCAACGCCTTTGAAGTCATAACGCTGCTCTACTTCTTTATGAGCCTGGTTCAAGGCGTTTGCTACTTCTTGCGGGTCAACTTTGCTTACGATGTCGAATGAGGAATCAGCCATGCGGTTAGTTTACCCAAGCAGCCATTGGTTCTCAGGCAAATAGCAGTAGTTAGCGTTTGGTAAATATTGGTATCCTTTTAAGGCATCCGAATCCGAACTTTTGATTTGTTGCAATGGCTAGTTACCCAAGCGGCCAAAGGGAACTGACTGTAAATCAGCTGGCTCAGCCTTCGGGGGTTCGAATCCCTCACTAGCCACATCGGGAATGCCCCGCCAACACTGAGAAGTATCGGTGTTGGTGGGGTCTTCCTTTTTACGAATGTGCGATTCATTGTGCTTGTTGCTCCAGAGAGTACCGTTCAAGTTGAGAAATCGCATCCGTTTGCATGGTGGGTGTGACATGCGAATAGATGTTCATTGTGGTCGTGATGTCACTATGTCCCAGTCTCTCTTGAACAATTTTGGCGTGAGCTCCAGATTCAAGCAGCATAGTTGCATGAGTGTGACGTAGGCCCTTGATGGTCAAGTGCGTCAATTCACCTTGAAAGAATTCCATAGCTTTCGTAAGGCTTTTTTGCCATCGCTCCCCTACATCCCCTGGATTCCTAACAGTGCCGTCAAGGGTTCCAAATAGATAAGCACTTGGCTTTACAAATTGAAGACCTAGTTTTGCTCTTTCTTTCTTGTATTCATGCAAAACATTCATTGTCGCTGTGTCGATAGAAATGTTCCTTCCATTACCCGTCTTGGTCCCAATCTTCACTGTTTTACGTAATCCAGAGTCGCTCGACCTTTGAATGTTGATGTGTTTAGTTGCGAAGTTAACGTCACCCCACTGGAGGGCAACCGCTTCTCCCCTACGCATACCAGTCCACGCCAAGACTCTCCAAAGGGGGTATAAGTCATCCTGGTTAACGCATTCACTCCAAAGAAGAAACCCTTCAAGTTGGGTGGCATCCCATGTCTTGAGCTGTTTCTGTTGCTTTCGGATAGCAAGCCCAGTTGGGGCATTTACAGCCTTGGGGTTATGTCTTGCGTGGTTGACAGATATTTTTTCGTCGTAAACTGCGGCTTGCAGAATAGAGCCGAGAACTATGTGAATCTTGTTTACAGTGTTTGCGGAAAGAGCTTGACCTTGCGTCAGGCGACCTTTATTCCCACTCTCTAGCAAGTCCTTATATAGCTTCTTGATTGTGGATGCGGTGATGTCCTTGAGATTCATCTGGCCAATTCTTGGCAAGAGGTGGACCCGAATTATCTTTTCGTATCCAACATACGTACTATTGGCGAGTGTTTGGCTTTCGAGCCAGTCATTTGCATATTCCGAGAATTTCACCTCAGTTCTCTGGACAAGCTTGCCTTTTCTAGTTTTCAATAATGCTTCTTGCATTGCAATCTCAGCTTCTTGTCTTGTCTTGAAACCACCTTTAGATGCCCGTCGAACTTGATGCGCTGAGTTCTTTGTAGATACCAATACTTGAGCTTGCCAGCGATACCTGACGCCCTCGGATGTGCGGTACGAATAGGTCGTTCCTTGCCCGTATCTCCGTGCTTTTGACTTTGCCATGACTAGAACCTCCCTGCGTCAATTCCAAGTAGGCGGAGAAACGGAATGAGTGGAATTACCTTTCGTCTTCCCAGGGGGATGCAAGGAATCTCCCCATCTCGAATCCCCTTACTGATAGTTCTTGGGTCGCAATCCAATAGCTCTGCGGCCTGCGCCCGACTAATAACTGTGGTTCCTGAATCAATCAATGCCTGTGCGGTCATCTTTCACTTCCTTCTGAGACACCCAAAGCTGTCAATCAAACGAACCCCGTCTGATAGGGGTGCTACCAGGGCAGTTTTGCATATGTTTTATGAGATGTCAAACCCCTTCTGATAGGGGTGCGACTAATGGAAATCGAGGGTACGGCATAATGGTCCTGAGTGCTTTGGGATAGGCCAGAGACACCACGGAGAGGGCTTCAAGTGTTCACAGTCGCCAAGACAGGTAAGAAGGATGGTGAGGTTGTTTCTTTCGGCCCCCCATCTTCTT
>JBIIAT010000014.1:0-31725 GCA_044239775.1 Rhodoluna sp.
GTCATTCGAGCTGAAGTATTAGCTGGCAAATCAAAAATCAAAGACCCTTACGAACTTCTAAAGGAGCTCACAAGGGGCAAGAGATTAACCAGGGAAGATCTTGCTGACTTTATATTGAAATTAGATATAAGCAAGCCGGCAAGACAAAGACTTATTGGTTTATCGCCCAAAGACTATATCGGGCTTGCTAATAAGTTGGCTCAGTCGATCTAACTAAGTGCTGGCTTATCTGGATCGTTCTTATTTTGAGGGACCATTAGATCCAGCGTTGCAATTCCTACCAGAGAAACAATAAACGTCACTGTCGCTGCAATAAAGGAAATATCAATTTTTCGAATTCCGAAAAAGACCAAAACCCCAACAAATACTGCCGCTATCGCGGCAAGTAATAAGTAGCTTCCTGCTTTAGATTTTTTACGCACGACACAAGCCTAAAGCTATTTCTCTGGAGTAAAAGCTGCGATAGCCAGGTGAACACCAGTTAGCACGAGGTATGCACCAAAGAACCCAACCGCTGAGACGATATCAATTGGAGCGGCCAAAAACAAAACTCCAAGCAATAGAGACAAAACTGAGCTAATCAAGCTATCTTTTCCAGATCGCGATTTGAATCCAACTCTTCTGGCCAAATACAGATCAAAAAATCCTGAAATCAAGGCCCAGCCAGCTACCAGATAAATAAAAGCTAATCCCGAAGCAGCCTGGTTTGATGAGGGAATGAAACTTGCAGCAAGGCCAACTAAAGCTGCGACGAGCGAAACTGGCAAGGAATCTAAAGACCAGATGCTGCTTTTAGCGAAGAAAGTTGAAATCGAATTTACTAGGGCTAGCCCAATTCCAAATCCCGCTAAAAAAATCAAACCGGTGTTTGCCGAGTGCGATTGGGTAAAGGTGATCAGCAAACCGGTAACAAGATAGATCATTGCCCTTGAGGCAATCACAATCTTCAAAATAGTTTCCTACTGAGCCTTCATGTTGACAAAGCGAGAGTAGTTACCCTGGAACGCAACAGTTACAGTTCCGGTGGGTCCAGAACGCTGCTTAGCAAGAATCAGGTCCGCTTCTCCAGCTCGAGGGTGGTTCGAGTCACCAATACCTTCACGGTGTAATAGAACAACTACGTCGGCGTCTTGTTCCAAGGATCCAGATTCACGAAGGTGTGAAAGCTCTGGCTTCTTATCTTTGGTTTGCTCTGCCTGACGGTTTAGCTGTGACAAAGCGACAACTGGAATTCCAAGCTCTTTAGACAAAAGCTTTAGTGCACGAGAGAACTCGCTGACCTCTTGCTGACGAGATTCAACTTTCTTTCCAGAGGTTAGAAGCTGGAGGTAGTCAATCACAACCATCTTTAGTCCAACACGCTGTGAGAGCCTTCGACACTTGGCCCGAATTTCGGCGAGGGTCATGTTTGGGGAATCGTCGATGTATAGCGGGGCGTCATTTATGTTTCCACGCACTTGCGCCAACTTGGTCCAGTCTGAGTCTGCAATCTGACCTTTTCGCATTGACTGCAAAGGGATCATTGATTCCGCAGAAAGCATCCTCATGGCAATTTCAGCCCGGCCCATTTCTAGAGAGAAGAATAGGGTTGGCTTGTCTGACTTGATGGCTGCGTTACGAGCTATGTCCAACGCAAATGTTGATTTACCCATGGCTGGTCTAGCAGCAACAATGATTAGTTGTCCGGGGTGGAAACCGTTTGTTAGAGCATCCAGATCAGTGAATCCAGTTGGAACACCAACTAGATCGCCATCAAGATTCTGTGCGGCTTCGATTTCGTTGATTGCGGCCTCAAGGGAGACACTGAGGGCAACGTAGTCATCGCTGGTTCCAGCACGTGTAACGCCGTAGACATCTTCTTGTGCTTGGTTTACTAGAGCCTCAACTTCACCCTCGTTGGCATATCCAAGTTGTGCAATTCTGGTTCCAACTTCGACAAGTCTTCTAAGAGTTGCTTTTTCCTGAACAATCTTTGCGTAGAAAGATGCGTTAGCTGCAGTTGGAACAGTACTGGTAAGTGTGTGTAGGTAATCTGCGCCACCAGCACGAACCAATTGTCCAGTTTTCACCAATTGATCGGTGACCGTAATTACATCGGTGGGCTCACCCATTCCATAAAGAGCGAGCAAGGCTTCAAAGACAATTTCGTGTTTGGGTGCGTAAAAATCTGGTCCATGAACGTATTCAAAAACTTCGGCAACTGCCTCCTGAGAAAGCAGCATGGCACCCAAGGTGCTTTGTTCGGCTAGTAAATCGTGAGGTAAAACTCGATCGCTTGAGCGCCCAGGTTCAGCTGGAAGTACTGGCGCCAAGGACATTAGCTGCTCATTTCTAGAGACCTGAATAAAGGGGATTTGTGGCTAGTTAGTTCTTGTCTAGCATCCACTACTGACAAAGCTAGATAAAGCCACGGTGTGGATAAGACTGTGGATAAGCCGCGGGAAACACTCTAATAACTCGAGGTTTTTTGTGGACAAGCATGTGGATAAGAAACCCTTCTTGAGCCAAAACTAAGTCAGCTATTGGCAACTGGTTGTGGAGAGATTTTTCTCAGAAAACTCTCAAGATTACCCTGAGTGTTGTGGACAATCGTAAAAACGATTGCCATTTAGTCCCAATTGCTTGGAGCTGGCTCCTTGCCTTTGGGAAGCGAGGAAGCTGCCGACCAGTTGGCAACCCACTGTGGCAAAATCGGCAGTGGTCCGTTCCACGGTGTGTATTCCAAAATTTCTTGGGGAGTGACAATTCCACGCGATCTTTTCAAGAATCTGATCCGCACTACTGCCCTGGCGTAGATTTCTTCTCCAACCACAAATCTTTGTTCAAAGTAGAAAGCTTCGTCTGTCCAGCCAATAACTTTTGACTCCAAGTCAAATTTTTGCCAAAGCTGCAGAGATTTTCTAAAGGTTATGTTTTCAGCAACAACAACCGGATACCAACCGATCTTGTTCCACTTATTCCAAATACCGGTTCGCTTGCCGTGATCGTATCTTCCTAAATCCATGATGGTCAAAAACACACCATTGTTCATGTGAGCGTATATATCTAAATCAGTTGGCCAAACTCGAAAGCTTCTTTTGGCCACGTCGTTAATGTTAATTTTTGTTCGGGATCGCCAAGACAAAAGCTGATACAAAACTCTAAGCCAAAGTTTCATTTACCAAATACTCACTCTCTTTGACTCTTCTAGCCAAAGCTTGTCAGAGGAACTAACCGCAAACGCTTCATAGAATGCGTCAATGTTTCTAACTATCTGATTACACCTAAACTCTGGAGGAGAATGCGGGTCAGTGGCCAACCGTTGCAAAACCATTTCATCTCTGCCCTTTGTCCGCCAGGCTTGGGCCCAGGATAAAAACAGTCTTTGTTTTGCGCTCAAGCCATCAATGGCCTCTGGTTCTTTCCCTTTCAAAGACATTAGGTAGGCCTTGTATGCAATTCCTAGACCGCCAAGATCTCCGATGTTCTCACCGATAGTGAGCTCACCGTTGACTTTATTGTCATTGGATAGTTGCGCAGGAGATAGTTCATTGAACTGGCTTATAAGACTCGAGGTGAGCTTTTCGAATGCAGCTCGGTCCTCATCGCTCCACCAGCTAATGAGTGCTCCGTCTCCGTCGTATTTAGAACCTTGGTCATCGAAGCCGTGACCGATCTCGTGACCGATTACTGCGCCAATGGCGCCAAAGTTAACTGCGTTGTCTGCCTCTAGAGAGAAAAACGGTGGCTGCAAAATCGCAGCTGGGAAAACAATCTCGTTGAAGCCTGGGTTGTAATAGGCGTTTACTGTCTGAGGGGTCATGAACCATTCATCGCGATCAAGGGGTGAGCCAATCTTGTTCATCTCTCTATCAAGGTTCCAAGAAGTCACGTTTTTGACATTCGAAATCAAATCATTGCGATTAATTTTGATGCTTGAGTAGTCTTTCCATTTTTTTGGGTAGCCGATTTTTGGCGTGAACTTTGTGAGCTTCACAAGGGCCTTCTTCTTGGTCTCATCGCTCATCCAAGTGAGTTTTTCTATGCTGTCTTTATAGGCTGCGATTAGATACTGAACCAATTCGTCCATTCGTTTTTTAGCTTCGGTTGGAAAATACTTTTCCACATAGATTTTTCCAACCGCTTCACCTAGAGAACCTTCGACCAAGCTAACCGCGCGCTTCCAGCGAGCGCGGTTCACTGGAGCACCCGTCAAGGTTGTTCCATAGAAACTGAATCGCTCGTCAACAAAGTCTTGAGACAGATAGGCAGCCGCTTGGCTAATAAGTTTCCAGCTCATCCAAAGCTTGATTGCTTCAATGTTTTGTTCTGAGTAGGTGTCTTTGAGCGATTCAAAAAATGATGGCATCATCACAATTGATTCATTCAAAACCTTTGGGACTATATTTGCGCCTTGGAACCAAAGGTTCCAGTCAAATGTTTCGGTTAGTTTTTTCAGCGATTCGAATTTTGTTAGATTGTTAGTTTTCTCAGCATCACGAGTTTCAACGTTGTTCCAGTGATTAGAAGCTAATTCAGTTTCGAATTCAAAGATTTTGGTTGCTGCATCCTTGGCGCCGGATTCTTCCCAGCCTGCTAGTTGGAGCATCTTTTGAATATGTACCACGTACGCTTCGCGTATGCTCTCATGTTTTTCTTCGCGGTAATACGCTTCGTCTGGCAGTCCAAGGCCGCCTTGATAAAGGTTCACTAGGTATCTGGTTGGATCATTTGGATCGTTGTCTACATACATTCCAAATAGACCACTCACACCAGTTCTTTCAAATTCACCAAGCATCGTGGTTGCTTCGGAAAGAGTAGTTAGAGCCTTGATGCGGTCAAGGTCTGCCTCGATTGGCTTAGCACCTAGGTTGTTTGCTTTTGCCTCATCTAGAAACGAGGCGTACAGATCACCAATCTGTTGACTAACACCGGGTTTAGGGTTTTTGCTAGCATCTTCCAAGATGAGCTTGACCGCTTCTTCGCTTTGGTCGGCAAGCATGTGAAATGAACCGTAGATAGCTTTGTCTTCGGGGATCTCAGTTTTATCAAGCCAGCTGCCGTTTACGTGACGAAACAAGTCATCTTGTGGCCGAATGACTGGGCTTAGTGCTTGGGCATCAATGCCAGGCAAAAGATTCATGAGCTTAATTGTATGAGGTCAACTGCCGACCCACCGATACTCCCTTTATTCATGGGCGGTCGTGGGTGTGGCTTCTTTTGAGAAAGTGAATCTACAAGTTAACAAGTTGCAAATGTCAATGAGGCTTACAGGTTAGGCGCTAACTTTGTTGACGATGATAGCCTTAAGCATTCAAAGACTAGAGGTGAACCGTTGTCTGACCAATTAATGTTTTGGGTTTCCAGAAAACTCGGTCAACTAGCTGAGTTTGCCGGTTCGAGGATTGGAAATGCCTCAGTTATTGGTGGACGTATTGCGCTTAAGGTTTTCCCTCGATTTCTTCAGCAAGCAAGAAAGAAAATTGATTTCCCCATTATCTTCGTGATGGCCTCTAATGGAAAAACTACAACTTCTAAATACGTAGTGGACTTAGCCGAAGCTCAGGGCGAGGTGGTGCTAAACAATAACTCCGGGTCAAACATGACCACTGGAATCGCGTCCCTAGTCATTTCAGCATGGCGGGAAATTCTCAATAAGAAGTACACCTTGGGTGTTTTTGAGATTGACGAGGGATATGCGGAAACTATGGCAAAAGACCTGCTACCCGAACACGCAGCAGTTCTGAATGTCCAAATTGACCAAATTTATAGACTCCATGAACCCGAGCGCGTTGCTGATATGTTCTCCAGAACGATGAGTTACGTACAGAAAAACATAATTGTCAATGGAAACGACGAGATGTTGGTTAGCGCTGTCGAGAAATCCCCGCTCAAAGCCAGGGTTAGCTATTTTGGATTAGATGGGGATAGTTACAGTGAGCTTGGGTTGTTCAGGCCTATCAGGCTCAGGCAAGGAAACGATGTTTTTTCAGTTCAAGAATCTGACGGTAATTTCAAGATATCTCTAGACAAAGACAGCCATGATTTAGTCCCTCCAAGCTCAGGGCTGCACTTTGCGATGAATGGGGCTGCTGCAATTGCGGTAGCAACCCGCTCTTTAGCTTCTAATGCTTCAATTCAGCTGCTGGCTGACACTCTGGCAAAATCTAAACCAGCCTTTGGGCGAGGTGAGAGCATCACAAGCGGCAGTGCCCAGTTTGATGTCATTTTGTTCAAGAATCGGTCATCATTACAGCTCAACCTAAATTCAGTCCGCACGCCGGCTACAACGATCGTCTTGGCTTTCGACGAATACAGCCAGGACCCTTCATGGTTGTTTGCTATCGATTATTCCTCCCTGCCAAAAGTAGATTACGTCTCTGGTGAAAAGGCTGATTTTTTAGAGCTTGCGCTTGAGTACGCGGGTATACCTGTGGGTAAGAGAATCGAGAGCATAAAAGATGTCGTTGAAGAAATCGAGACGAAGTACAAGGATTTACCTAACCCGAGTCTGCATCGAATGTACCTCGATTACGATCAAATGATCGCTACCAGAGATTACTTCGGTTTGAAAATAGGAAAGACCTCGTGAGAGTAATTAAGCTCGGTGCTGTATACCCGGTGGATTTCAATCTCAACGCAGACGTCGCAAATATCCAGATAATCAGGCGACGACTCGAGTTATGCGGCTACCAAGTAACCGTAGAACACATTGATTCAGACTTCTCAATTAGCGCCGGCGAGTTCGATTTTGTAGTGATTGGTTCACCATCATCCTCGGGTCTTGCAGAAGCTTTCGCTGACGCCAAAAAGTTCAAGACTTTTGCTGGCGAATTAATTAAGGAGAAGTTAGTTGTGCTTGCAGTTTCAAATGGTCTGCATGCATTCGGTTCTATCGTCACTCAAGACGGTAAGGCGATGCCGTCCTTGGATCTTTTTGATTTTCAAACGACATTCGGAGCTAAGCAACATGTCACTATAGCTGCGGAGGTGAGTACTGAATTCGGTTCCGTAATTGGAATTGAAAATCACAACGCCCGGATCGCGCTCGGTGAAGGTAGATCTCCGCTTGGCAAAGTGTTGTTTGGGGTTGGTAACAACGCAGCAGGGGTAGAAGGATACTTGGATGAGAATTTCTTTGGAACTCACTACCATGGTCCGGTTCTGGCACTAAACGATAACTTGGCGAATGAACTATTGTCCAGAATTGTTGAACGTGCGGGGGGAAAGTTTGAGCCAGGAGGCAATCTGTCGCGGTTGGATAGTTTGTCAAAGGAAGCGCGTTTACATTTACTAAAGAGGCGAGTTTGAAAAACTCTGTCTACAGAAGAGCGGTTGTAATTTCACGCAAGAGGGTTGCTCGCAACCTGAAAGAAATATCTAAGTTACACGCAGGCCAATTTGAAATTGTAATTCCTGAGACTGTAGCAAATAGATTTATGCCTGCCTTGATTGAAATACCTAAGCTGTCGCATCTTCGGAGTTCGGGGGAACCTGCTAACGCTTTGTTAGCACAAGTGCCACTAAGTCACCTTCTTGGCGTCGAAGGAAAGGGAGCAAGTAGGGCAACTCAAGCTATCTGGTTAGTGAGCCATGTTCTTGCCGTTCGAAGCGCAAACAAAGGAGAAGCTGTTTCTTATGGAGGCACCTACGTTCTTGAAACGCAAAGGCGTCTTGGACTAGTACCAGTTGGCTTTGCTGACGGAATTGATCGAAAACTTACGGGACACTTGAGCGTTGAGCTACCTACTTCATTTGCAGGTGTAGTTTTCAAGAGATTTACTGCCTCGGTCCTTGGTCGAATAGCTATGGATTCCATGTCCATTGATTTAGGGAAAGAATCGAGTGTAAAAGTTGGCCAGCGAGTAGAAGTCTTTGGTCCGAAATCAAAATTCAGTATTTTTGATGCTGCCCAACGCTTGGGTATCCAAACTGGCGAGATTGCTCTGCGCCTTAGCGAGAGAGCTGAGGTGATTCTATGTCGGTAGAGGTTTGGATTAGCGAAGGAGCACTTCGTCACAATCTAAAAACACTTAGTTCCAAGGTAGCGCCGACGGAATTGATGTTTGTTGTGAAATCAAATGGTTATGGTCACGGTGTTATCGCCGTATCAAAAATTGCTGAGGATGCAGGCATAAAATGGCTTGGGGTCCTAGAGATTCCCGCCGCCCTAGAGCTTAGGTCAGTGATTAGCAATCCAGATGTAAACATTCTGGCCTGGCAGTTTGACAAGTTTGACTCCCTAGAAGAAGTTGCTGCTAAAAACATCCAGCTCGGAGTTGGTGACTTCGCTCAATTAAGTCAGTTGTCAAGTTACTCGAACGTCAAAGTACACCTAAAGATTGACACAGGCCTGAACCGAAATGGTGTTAGGGAAGTGGACTGGAAGCATTTTGTTGACGAAGCACTCGCTCTCGAGAAAGTAGGTGCCATTTCTGTTGTAGCAATTTGGAGTCACCTTGCTGAAACGAGTGACGGCAGTGATGACCAAGCGAGATCTAGGTTTGAGGAGGCACTTGCTACAGCTGAGTCTCGATTCGGTAGAAAACTCAAAGCTCATCTGTCAGCAAGCGCGGCAAGTTTTAGGCGCAGCGAATTTAGATTTGACATGATTCGAAACGGCGGGCACGTGTATGGCATTCCCTCTTTCGATGGAACAACGCCTAAGGACATGGGGTTAATACCCGTGATGACCTTGGTTTCAAAAGTTTCAGAGGTCCAGCAGGTCTCGAACAACCAGTTTCACTTAAGGGTTCAATCCGGTTACACCCATGGAATACCTGGTTTGGCTGCAGGCATTACTGAAGTGACCATAAGTGGCCGCAGATATATAGTAACTGAAGTGTTAGCAGAGTCAATGATTGTTACCGGTTCAGAACCAGCAGATCTGGGGGAGATTGTATATATTTTTGGTGATGGAAGCCATGGGGAGCAAACAGTTCGACAATGGGCTGACGCTATTGGAACCCTTGGTGATGAGATTTGCTGTCGCATAAACCCGTCACTTAGGCGAATCGTGGTTGCTTAACTACCGAGACAATCGAATCTAACCACTTCAGGCCGATTACTTTCTTGCTGTAATCATTTGGCTTCATTAGAATTTTGGAGTGGACTTACAGAAAATCATTCTTTACTATGGCTTCGCTCCCGTGCCAGATCCGGAAGCGATGAAGCTTTGGCAGCGAACTCTATGCGAATCGCTAGGCCTCAAGGGCCGAATACTTATTTCCAAACACGGAATTAATGGCACCTTAGGTGGAGACATGGAAGCTCTAAAGAAGTACGCCAGAGCTACCAAGGAGTACCCGGGTTTCAATCGGATTGACTTCAAGTGGTCTGATGGCACCGGTCACGACTTCCCGAGACTTCGAGTTCGCTCTAGAAATGAACTGGTTGCCTTTGGCGCGCCGGAGGAGTTGCAGGTTGGACCAAGAGGGGTAATAGGTGGCGGTAAGCACCTCAAGCCTGAAGAGGTAAACCAGCTAGTTGAACAGCGTGGCGACGAGGTTGTCTTTTTCGATGGTCGTAATGCTTTTGAGTCAAAAATTGGGAAGTTCAAAAATGCAGTGGTGCCCGAGGTTGAAACTACTCACGACTTTGTCAAAGAAATTGAATCCGGCAAGTTTGATCACCTAAAAGACAAACCGATTGTGACTTATTGCACCGGAGGGATTCGCTGCGAGATTCTTTCTGTTGCTATGAAAAACCGAGGATTTCAAGAGGTGTATCAAATCAAAGGTGGCATCGTACGCTACGGAGAAGCATTTGGTGACAAGGGTCTTTGGGAAGGATCGCTCTACGTTTTTGATGACCGGATGAACATTGACTTTTCTCCGGATGCAAAAGTAATAGGTGAGTGCGAAGCGTGTAATGCTCCAACCAAGAGATTCCGCGATTGTTCTTCGCTTGCCTGTAGGGATTTGATTTTGCTTTGCGACGATTGCGTGCAGGTTCCAGAGAATCTAGCCTGTAGCCCTTCGCACACCAGAGGTAAGCGCATCGGCGCTACGGTTGGCTGAATTAGTCTAAATCGCTCGAAAAATACTTGAACCAACAGTGTCGTTAGGGGTTTTTGGGTATTTTCTATCAATTTAATGCCATAAAAACTATCTCCGATAAACTTGTATTTCGCCACCAAACAAGGGACTCCGTTGGGCTTTTTAGAAAATTTCGAAAAGACTCTGGAAAAGAAAGTCACAGGTCTTTTCTCCAAGACCTTTAAATCAGGCCTCGAGCCTGTTGAGATAGCAGCTGCCATCAAACAAGAAATGGACTCGAAAGCTTCTATATTGACTCGCGACCGAATCTTGGTCCCTAATAGTTATTTGGTAAAGCTAAGCCCGGAAGATTATGGCCGTCTCCAAGATCTGGGTGAGCCGCTACTAGACGAGTTAGCCAAGGTTTGCTCCGAGCACGCTCAAAACCAAAAGTTTCAGTTTGGGGATTTGTTGGATATATCCCTGGCGGCAGATAGTTCACTGGTTTTGGGGCAGCTTTCCGTGGCTTCCAGCAGTAAGAAGCTAGATGTCGAGTGGGTCCCAGTTATTCAAATAAACGGAGTCTCCCACCCTTTGGTTTCGGGAAAAACCACAGTGGGACGAGATTCGACCTCAGACATCCAAATCGAGGACAATGGACTAAGTAGAAAGCATTTTGAGCTGCTTTGGGATGGTTCGAGTGCTGTTTTGCGAGACTTAGGCTCCACAAATGGCGTGAAAGTAAACGGCATGAAAATCGACCAGGTGGTTTTGGTCAGTGGGTCAACTTTTTCAGCAGGAAGAACTCACTTCTTGTTTGATGTGATTGCGAGGGCCAAGTGAGTGAACTAGCGCTGTTTTTGGTGCGCACTGGCTTTCTGGTGCTGCTTTGGGTGTTTGTGTTCAGCATCATCTCTGTTATAAGAGCTGATTTGTTTGGCCAAAAAGTAGTTTCTAGAGTTGCCTCAGCAACTTTTCCAACGGCCTTTACACCAACCCCAGGGTCAACTACCCAGGTAGCTGCCAGCCCAGAACCAAAGGCAACAAAGATTGTTGTTACCGCGGGAGAAAAAATCGGCACCGAAATTGCATTGTCTGGTCGCCAACTCACGATCGGACGGGCCGGGGACAGCGATTTAGTTGTCGACGACGAATACACCTCGACCCATCACGCCAAGTTGGTATTTATAAACGGTGAATGGCTGGTTCAGGATCTGGACTCAACCAACGGAACTTTTCTTGATGGTAAGAAATTAACAACAACCATGGTTGTCCCAATGAACACCCAAGTTCGAGTCGGTCAAACTTCGTTTGAGCTGAGGGCGTAGGGCTTTGGCTATAAAGACTGTTTCTTTCGCAGCCAGTGATATTGGTCGCGTGAGATCATCCAACCAAGACTCGGGTTATTCAGGTGTGAATCTGTTTTTCGTAGCCGACGGTATGGGTGGACATGCTGGCGGTGACATTGCATCAGCCTTGGCTTCCCAACACCTGGCGCTAGCCGATGAACCGCTGGAAAATAGTGCGGCGGCAGAGCAAAAACTTATTGACTTCATTTATCAGGCCAAAAAGAAGATTGACGCCAGCGTAAAAGAGCATCCAGCAATTACTGGAATGGGCACTACTCTTTCGGCAATGATGGTGACCGGGACTGAGGTCACCATTGCTCACATAGGTGATTCCCGGGTTTATCTGGCTCGAGATGGTGTTGTGAAGCAAATCACCTCAGATCACACATTTGTTCAGCGCCTTGTCGACACTGGCCGAATCAGCGAAGAAGAGGCCTTGATCCACCCACGCCGAAGTGTCCTGATGCGCGTGCTTGGTGATATCGAGCAATTCCCAGAAGTCGATATTGATACCTATGAAACTAAGCCAGGGGATCGGTGGATGGCCTGCACAGATGGCCTATCTGGAGTAGTTCCAACGCAGCTCATGGAAAACATCTTGCTAAACAACATCGATGTTAAAGAAGCTAGCGAACTTTTAATTGGTGAAGCCCTGGAGTTTGGAGCTCCAGACAACGTAACGGTTGTCTTGGTTGATGTAGTTGATTCCAAGGCTGAGATTGACTTTTCTCCCGGAAGAGAATTTGTTGGCTCAGCTGCCAATGAAGTAGTGATTGAAAAACGTCAAGGAAACCAGATCCTCAGGCTGCTAAACCCTATGACTTTGATTGACTTGCTGCAAAAACCAGAAGACCCGGTTAGCTTCGCACCTGAGTCCGAGGAATTACTAGAAAAGATTCTCAAGAAAACAAAGGGTCGAATCAGAGCGAGGCGATTCAGACAGATCGCAACTTATTTGCTCATTATTGCGGCCGGAAGCTACGGATTGTTCTTGGCCTACGAATACACCCAAACCAGATACTTCGTTGGTGTCAACAACGGCGTGGTAGTTATCTACCAAGGAATTAAGGAAGAGCTTGGGCCGTTGAAGTTCTCCAGTCTTTTTGAAGTCACTGATATATCGGTAGATTCTCTAACCGACTTCCAACGCGAGGCGCTGGAGCGTTCAATCTCGGTGGATGGGCCTGATGAGGCTAGGCAGATTATCTCTCAGCTAGGCGGCGAGTAGTTGAATACTTTCACCGAAGCGCTGCAGATTTCGAAGCTAGTAAAAATCGTTCCGAGAAGTCGAAACATGGAAGCACTACTTTTGTTTTTTGCAGCCGGATTAAATGCTTTTGAATTAGCTCAGATCCAGCTTTCAATTCTTGAAAAGATGACTGTTGATCTTTTTACCTACTGGCTTCCACCGCTTATCTTTGTTTTGATTCTGCACTTTATCCTTCGCAAGAAGGCATCTGAATCTGACCCGCTGATTCTGCCTATCGCGTTTGCGTTAAACGGGCTCGGAATTGCGATGATCTACAGACTTGATCTTGCAACGCTGGCATCTGGTGGCAGCGAGCTATTTGCCTTTAGGCAAGTGATGTGGACTTGTGTAGCGATGGCAATTGCTGCGGCTGTGATTTTGTATGTCCCATCGCAGCTTTGGCTGCGCCGTTTTGTATACACCGCAATGGTGGTGGGTATCGGGTTATTGCTGATGCCTCTTCTTCCGGTAATTGGCAAAACAATAAATGGTGCAACTCTGTGGATTTCACTTTTTGGTGTGACCTTCCAGCCTGGTGAGCTAGCCAAGGTCGCGCTGATTATCTTCTTTGCGGGATATCTAGTTAGCAGAAAAGATTCTTTGGCTGTAGTGGGAAGAAAGATCCTTGGGGTTCGCATTCCACGCGGAAGAGAACTGGGTCCAATTCTTCTGATTTGGCTTGCCAGTATTGGCGTGCTGGTCTTACAAAGAGATCTTGGTACCAGCATTTTGTATTTTGGTTTATTCCTCGTGATGATTTACGTCGCAACCGGTAGAGCTTTTTATGCCGGTATTGGTGTTGCGATGTTGGTTACTGGTGGACTCGTTGCCTCCAGGGTTTTGGATTACGTGTCGAGAAGATTTGATGCCTGGCTGAATCCATTCGATAACGAGAATTACGACGCTGTTGGCGGAAGCTACCAAATAGTCCAAGGGGTATTTGGCATGTCCAGCGGAGGAGTCTTTGGTTCAGGACTTGGCGGTGGTGTGCCGCAATTGGTGCCTTTGGCAGAAAGTGATTTCATCATCGCCAGCCTTGCTGAAGAAACCGGTTTGATTGGCTTTTTTGCAATCTTGGCACTTTACTTCTTGCTAGTGGCACGCGGGTTGAAGATTGCTTTTGGTCACGCTGATGAGTTTGCAAAACTAATGGCCGTTGGTTTTGCCTTTGTAATTGCGCTCCAGGTTTTTGTGGTTATCGGAGGGGTAACTAGGATTTTGCCTCTTACCGGTCTTACTACCCCGTTTCTTGCGGCTGGTGGTTCCTCCCTTCTTGCCAACTGGGTTATTGTCGCGATGCTACTTAGGCTCTCCGACTCCACATCTGATCATGCATCGAAGCTGGTGATCCGATGACTAAAGAGTTGAAGCGGGTTTCTCTTGTGGTGGCAATGATGTTTATTTCCCTGTTTGTTTCGTCGTCATTTGTTCAAGGCGCTGGCGGTCAAAGCTACGCTAGCGACCCGAGAAATGTTCGAAGCATCTATGACAGCTACAAAACTCTAAGAGGACCAATCCTCATCGATGGAAAGCCAATCGCGAGCTCGATCGACTCTGATGACGCCTATCGGTACCAAAGGGTTTATGAAAGCTCGATTTATTCGGCCATCACTGGATACTTCTCGGTCTTTAGGGGAGCAACCGGTATTGAGTCGGCAATGAATTCTTATCTTTCTGGTCAAAGCTCGTCCCAGTTCTTTGAACAGTTCAATGCAGTCTTATCTGGAAACCCGGTATCGGGTGCAGCTGTTGAGCTCACAATTGATCCACAAATGCAGCAAGCAGCCTGGGACGCTTTGGGGGATTACCGCGGCTCGTTAGTGGCTATTGACCCGGTAACTGGAAACATTCTTGCAATGGTTTCTAAGCCAGGCTACGACGTCAATCTTGTCGCAGGTCACGATAACCAGGTTGTCACAACCAACTACGAAACCCTAAACAACGATGCAGCCAAGCCTCTAATCAATAAAGCAATTAGCGGAGACCTTTACCACCCTGGATCGGTATTCAAGTTAGTGGTAGCTGCAGCAGCACTGGAGTCTGGTTCGTACACAAGCGAATCACCATTAGCTAACCCCGTTTCAGTGCAACTTCCAGGTTCAGACGCTCAAGTGTTCAACTCTTCAGATAGGGCTTGTGGAGCGGGCGGCGAAACAGTAACCCTTGCGGAAGCAATGTCACTTAGTTGCAATGTGCCGTTTGTTGAATTGGGTCTAGCCCTAGGACAGGACCGGATTAGAGCTCAGGCTGAACTATTTGGTTTCGGAAGAGATCTTAGTATTCCAATGGATGTAACCCCAAGCACTTACCCATCTGAGATGGATGACGCCCAGCTTGGTCTGAGTTCATTTGGTCAATTCGATGTTCGCGTAACCCCATTACAAATGGCGATGGTTTCGGCCTCGATTGCCAATGGTGGGGTATTGATGAAACCGAACCTAATCGAAACCATAATCAGTTCAAACCTTTCCGTCATTCGAGCACCTAAGCCTGAGGTTCTGTCGCAGCCAATGACTTCCGCTTCAGCAGAAAGTCTTCGAGCAATGATGATTCAGTCCGTTGCTAGCGGAGTTGCAAGTAACGCAGCAGTTTCTGGAATCGAAGTTGCGGGAAAAACTGGAACTGCCGAAAACGGTGAGGGTGCGAGAGTTACTTTGTGGTTCACCGGATTCGCTCCTGCAGTAAACCCAAGGGTTGCAATCGCATTAGTTATTGAAGACGGTGGTGGCCGCGATAGCGGAGCCAGCGGTAACGGCACAGCAGCACCGGTAGCAAGAGATTTCTTCCAGGCGGTGATCAAGTAGTGAAACCAGAAGCTGGGCAAATTTATGGCGATCGTTATCGACTTGTTGATCGCATAGCAATTGGCGGTATGGGTGAGGTCTGGCGTGCCCACGATGAAGTCATCTTGCGAGACGTTGCGATCAAGATTCTTAAGCCAGAATTCATGGGGGACCCAGGATTTTTGGAACGCTTCAGGGTCGAAGCCCGTCACGCTGCCAGGGTCGATCACATTGGCATCGCGGATGTTTATGACTATGGCGAGGGTTCAGGTTCTGCGTATCTTGTGATGGAGATTGTCGCGGGTGATTCGCTTGCGAGGATTATAGAAAAACGAATCAGGTTAACTTCAATAGAGGTTCTAAGCATCGTTGAACAAACAGCCAAGGCACTACATGCAGCTCATTTAGATGGTCTGGTTCATCGAGACATAAAACCAGGAAACTTGCTTGTCACCCCAGCTGGAAAAGTAAAGATTACCGACTTTGGAATAGCGCGTGTTGCAGATCAAGTTGCCCTAACCGCAACCGGACAAGTCATGGGAACGGTTCAGTATCTTGCTCCCGAGCAGGCCACTGGAAAACCAGCAAGCCCGTCAACGGATATTTACTCGCTTGGGGTTGTGGCTTATGAAGCACTAACGGGAAGAAGACCGTTTACCGGTGAAACCCAAATGATTATTGCCATGGCACAAATCAATGACAAGCCACCGGCGATGGGTGATGACATTGACAAGCGTGTTCAAGAACTAGTGCTTGCTTGTTTGGCAAAGAAACCAAATCAGCGCCCGGGAAGTGCTTTAGATTTGGCAAATCGTGCTCGTGCACTTCGGTTGCAGCTTGAAGGTGTGTCACCAACAGAAATTTTCGAGCCTGAAAATACCGCTACTACTTTGACTCCAAAAGTTGATGCTGCCACCAAAACTGGTCCGGTCAAGAAACTACCCGTAGTTTGGCCGTGGATAGGGTTGATTGCGGTCCTAATTGTTGCCGCCAGCGGTGTGATGATTGCAATTGTTGTGAGTTTAGTTTCAGAATCAAACTCAAACCCCACGCCATCTCCTTCTGCCTCGATTTCAAAACAACCAACCGCCGCAGTTTCGGAGCAGCCGATTGAAAAGGTTAGCGTGTTCCTCACTGATGTCGTGGGCAAGAAAGTTGCCGATGCGTCAGTATTTTTGACCCAGAAGAAACTGATAACCCAGGCTATTGCAGGCGATGCCATAGACCCCGATGACCCAAGAGTCTTGGAAGTTTACAAAGCCGAGGGTTTGGGACAAGTGCCGATCGGGTCTGTCGTTCGCATCTATTACTACATTGCTGCGGCTCCGACTCCGACGCCAACCGTTTCATCACCGACACCGACTTCGTCGCCAACAACATCAAGCACCCCCACGCCTACTCCTTCTGACGGCGGTTAGGACTTATGAGATTGCTACTATTAACCGTGAGGAACTGGGGAGAAAAAAATGTCTGAACAAGAGCGTGTGCTAGCTGGCAGGTATCAAGTCGGCGAGCTAGTTGGCCGCGGGGGAATGGCCGATGTTTTTGAAGGTCAAGATCTTCGTCTTGGACGCAAAATCGCAATCAAGCTGCTGAAATCGGATCTAGCAAATGATGAAAACTTTGAGTCTCGCTTTGCCAAGGAAGCTCAGGCATCAGCCAAAATGGCCCACCCCACCATCGTACGGATTTACGATGCCGGGGAAGAAGTCTCTACCGATTCAAATGGTAACCAGATCAAGACTCCCTTTATCATCATGGAATACGTAAAAGGCAAGCTCCTTCGGGATCTTATGCACGACAAGAGACTTTCTATTGGTGAGGCAATCGACTTTGCTAAAGGTGTCCTAACAGCACTAGAGATCTCACATCGCGCCGGCATTATTCACCGCGACATCAAAGCCTCTAACATCATGATCACCGAAGAGGGTCAAGTTAAGGTTATGGACTTTGGAATTGCTAGAGCAATATCCGATTCCTCAGAAACCCAAGCGCACTCTTCGGGAATTGTTGGCACCGCGCAGTATTTCTCACCAGAACAAGCTAGAGGCGAGGCGGTTGACGCCAGAACTGACCTTTACTCAACCGGCGTGCTGTTGTATGAAATGTTGGCTGGAAGACCCCCTTTCAAGGGTGACACAGCGGTGTCAGTTGCCTATCAACACGTGAGTGAAAAAGTGCAAGCACCTTCTACTCACAACCCGGATATTTCTGCGGAGTTAGACCAAGTGGTTCTAAATGCATTAGCTAAGGACCGTGAAGAGCGTTTCCAAACGGCAGAAGAGTTCCGCGATCACCTTGTCGCGGCTGCGAAAGGTGTGGCTATGAAGAAGGAAAACAATGGCCAGAGAACAACAGTTTCTCCCGTGCAGGAAGCTCTTCCAACAGAGGTAATTAGTTCAGCCGAGCAAGATGACTTTTTCAAAGAGTTGGGCGTGGATCCAGTTGTCGGAGAGCAAACCACAGCAATAAAGATTCCAGGATCTAAAAAAACTGGGAGACCTTCTACTGGGATGCTTTGGGGACTAGGTTCAGGAGCTGCAGTAATCCTGGTAGGACTAATCATTTGGCTGTTGACTCTTGTTGGCACTGTCCAACCAATCACCAACCCCGTTGGAACAGGGATTGAAGTTGCCGATGTTGCAGGCTCTGCTTATGAGGATGGCAGCAAGGTCCTTCGTGATCAGAATCTACTGGTTCTTAGAATGGTAGAAACTAGTGATGTCGTCGAAGAGGGTGTCATCATCAAAACTGACCCTCCTGCTGGAACCAAAGTTCCTGCCAGAACCACAATTGATGTCTATGTATCCTCTGGAAAAGCAGAAGGAAAGATTCCTTTGCTCGAAGGTAAAACTGAAGCTGAAGCCAGAGCGCTGCTTGAAAGTGCTGGGTTGACTCTGGGTGGAATCACGTCCGGTAACTCGGCAAACATTGCCAAGGGTCTAGTTATGGAATCAGTGCCTGCAGCCAACACCACGGTGGCTGCAGGAACGGTAGTGAAGCTATTGGTATCCGATGGTCAGGTAAAGGTCCCAGATGTTGTTGGCCTTGCAGTAACTGAAGCAACCCGAATCCTTCAAGCAGCTGAGGTTGGTTATGTTGCTTCTATCCAAACACCAACTGGTTGTTCTGGAACACCTGGATCATTGGTTGCCAGTCAATCAGTGCCGCCAGGACTTGCTCCACAAAAACAGAGCATTACATTGATTCTGAATTGTGTCCCAGCCCCAACGCCGACAGCAACTCCGACACCTACAGGTACGTCGACCCCAACGCCAACAACATCGCCCTAGAACTTAATCATTGGAGAAAGCGACTTAGCTTTTTCTGCTGCACCCTTCAAGCCGATTGATTCTAGCCAGTTGCCTAGCATTTGGTAACCACCTTCAGTAAGGACACTCTCGGGGTGGAACTGAACGCCGTATATGGGTTTAGTTTTGTGTTGCAAGCCCATGATTACGCCGCCGGCAGTTCTACTTGTCACAATCAGATCTTGCGGTACCGTCTCATCAACAACAGCTAGAGAGTGATAGCGAGTTGCCTTGAAAGATTTTGGAACGTCTTTGAATACCAAACTGTTATCGTGCTGCACATCACTTGTTTTTCCGTGCATTAGCTCGTCGGCACTTGTCACAGTTGCACCCATGGCCTCAGCTATTGCCTGATGGCCCAGACAGACTCCAAAGATTGACTGGTTGGTTTTTAGAGCCACCTGAACCACATCGATGCTAAGACCTGCGTCTTTTGGGGTCCCAGGGCCTGGGCTTATAAGTACCCCGTCATATTTGGCCATTAGCTCAGGAAGTTCTTGCTCGCTGACCGCATCGTTTCTAATTACGTCGGTTGTGGCGCCGAGCTGCTGGAGGTAGCCACTTAGCGTGTATACAAAGCTGTCATAGTTATCCAGCACCAGAATCTTGGTCATCTTAATCAAAGCCTACTTGTAGAATTGTGACCATGCCCAAACTGACTGCGACCCCTGAAGACGACTCGTCGTTACCAAAAAAACGTTCCCTTAAGCTCCCTAAGCGCAAGCCAAAAGCTGAAAAAATACCAAAGCAAAGAGGTTCCGAGGATGCTCTGAATCCGGTTTGGTTTAAGCCTGTGATGTTTGGTTTCATGATTATCGGACTATTTTGGATCATCACTTACTACGTAACTAGCGCCCAGTTCCCTCTAGGAGCTGCGACACCGGTCAATCTTGAGAACTGGAACATCCTTATCGGTTTTGGAATTGCCATGATCGGTTTCATGATGTCCACTCGCTGGAAGTAACGCCTAAGAAAAGAGCGGCTCTAGGCGAAAAACCACGCCAGCATAAATAACCAGAACCAGCAAGACGCTAATTGCCAGTACCTGGATGTTTTGAGTCAAGGCTGGCTTGTACCTAGTGTTTGCATAAACTCCAGTAATTGCCATTCCAGCAAGTAACCCACCAAGATGACCCTGCCAAGAAATTCCTGGGATGAAAAAACCAAAAGCAAGATTCACCGCAATCAAGCCAAGTAGCTGACCGCTTTTGTCTCCGATGGCCCGCAGCATTATGAAGTAGGCGCCCATTAGTCCAAAAAATGCACCTGATGCTCCGACAACTGGAACTACTGGGCTCCCAAGCCACAACACCGCAGCCGACCCACCAATAATTGAAAACAGATACAAAGTAAGAAACCTTGCAGGTCCCAGCATCGGTTCAATCACTCGACCGAAGATGTAAATCGAGTAAATGTTGATCAGGATGTGCCAGGGGCTATCTGGTGAATGGACAAAACCCGCGCTCAGCATTCGCCAAGGCTCCATGGTTGTAAGTAGCGGCGCATAAAGCAAAGTGTTTGTAACGCTGGATCCAGGAATAACCTGAGTCAGCCAAACAACAAGATTGATCGAGATCAGCCAAACAGTTACCTTCGGCTGACCCGATTTCAATCTGGCCAATTGGTTTTTCTAGACTGACTCGATAGAGATTGACTCAATCACTACATCGTCAACTGGCTTATCCCCTGCGCCGGTTTCAACAGCTTGAATCTTGTCAACAACCTTGCGGCTGTCAGGGTCAACGACATCTCCAAAGATGGTGTGCTTGCCATAGAGCCAAGTAGTTGCAACGGTAGTAATGAAAAATTGTGAGCCATTCGTTCCAGGTCCTGCATTAGCCATTGCTAGCTTGTAAGGCTTGTTGAAAGTGAGTTCTGGGTGAATTTCGTCACCAAATTGAAAACCAGGTCCTCCCATACCGGTACCGGTTGGGTCTCCACCTTGAATCATGAAATCAGGAATGATGCGGTGAAAAATGACACCGTTGTATAGCGGCGTACCTTTTTCCTGTGGTCCTCTTTTTGGGTGCACCCAGTCAATGGTTCCAGTTGCGAGACCAATGAAGTTCTCGACTGTCTTTGGGGCGTGTAGGGAAAATAGGTTTACCTTGATTTCGCCTTGGTTAGTTTTAATTGAAGCAACGTGGGTATGTGTAGTCATCCCTCTATTCTGGCATGAGAACAATGAGCTTGCCAGCGCTTTAGCTAAGCTCGCAAAAGATCTTCCGCAGCAGATAGCTCTGGAGCCAAGAACCTATCAGGGCCAACACCTGGAACTACTTTTCGAAGTTGTGCCAGCAATTCACCGGTGACCTTTGCTGGCTTGAGTGGTGCACGCATTTCTAATGCTCTAGCTGCGGTGACAAGTTCAACTGCTAGTACTCGACGAAGATTGTCAGCTACTTTTCTAAGCTTTCTTCCAGCGTGCCAACCCATCGATACGTGATCTTCCTGCATTGCAGAAGAAGGGATTGAATCAACACTTGCTGGAACAGAGAGCCTCTTGTTTTCCGAAACAAGTGCTGCTTGAGTGTATTGAGCAATCATCAAACCTGAGTCCACACCAGCGTCCCCAGCAAGAAATGGGTTTAACCCGCTGGAGCGATACTTATCCAGCATGCGATCTGTCCTGCGCTCCGAGATTGATGACAAGTCGGTAGCTGCTATGGCTAGAAAATCTAGAACGTAGCCAACCGGAGCACCGTGGAAGTTTCCATTGGAAGTTACTTCACCCGACTCCAAAACAACTGGGTTGTCAATTGTGGCTGCTAATTCACGAGTAGCTACGAGGCTGGCGTGAGAAATGGTGTCTCTAACTGCTCCGGCCACTTGCGGTGCACATCGAAGCGAATAGGCATCTTGAACTTTGTCATCGCCTTCTTTGTGGGATGCAACAACTTCAGAGCCCGCAAGCGCTGCAAACATGTTTGCCGCGCTTTTTGCTTGACCCGGATGAGGCCTCAATGCTTCGTGTAATTCTGGTCTGAAGACCTGATCTGTTCCCATTTGTGCCTCGACGCTCATCGCAGCTATTACATCGGCCTGGTCGCACAGTTTCTCTAAGTCGGCAAGTGCGAGGATAAGCATTCCAAGCATTCCGTCGGTGCCATTGATAAGAGCAAGGCCTTCTTTTTCTTGTAATTCGATTGGCTTGATGCCGGCTTCTTTCAAAAGTGTTGGAACATCCTTTTCAACTCCATCACTACCGGTAGCTCTTCCCTCGCCCATCAAAACCATGGCGCAGTGCGCCAATGGAGCGAGGTCACCGCTACAGCCCAAAGACCCATACTCGTGAACAATCGGTGTAATTCCAGAATTCAGTAAGTCAACGTAGGTTTGTGCAACTACTGGTCTAACACCTGTTCTGCCGCTGGCGAGGGTTTTTAGTCTCAGCAGCATCAGTGCCCGAACAACTTCTTTCTCCACTGGATCACCCATACCTGCAGCGTGAGAACGAATCAAAGACTTTTGAAGTTGAACCCGGTCTTCTGGAGCTATGTGCTGGTTAGCCAGAGCACCAAATCCTGTTGATATTCCATAGACAGGTGTTTGCCCAGCAGCAAGGGATTCGATGTGTGCTCGGGTAATCGCCATCTTATCTAGCGCCTCTTGGGAGATTGTCAGCTTCTCCCCGTGCCTTGCAACTCTAACTACCTCGTCCATGGATAGGCCGGATGAATTTAATGTAACGCTCACTTTTGCTCCTGATAGATGGTTTTTCCGGACTTGATCACTTGCTGAACTATGTTCACGCCAGGTCGGTACCCAAGGTGAAGATAACTTGGTGCATTCAAAATAACTAGGTCTGCGCTTTGGCCAACTGCAATAGAGCCAACATCTAATCTTCGAAGGGCCTTAGCTCCACCAAGGGTAGCCGACCACAAAGCCTGTTCTGGACTAAAGCCCAGCTCTCTAATCGCAACAGCTATACAAAAAGCCATTGAGGTTGTGTAACTAGAGCCAGGGTTGCAATCTGTTGCCAGCGCCACCGTTACCCCAGCATCAATTAGTCTTGCTGCGTTGGGGTAAGTGGCTCTGGTAGAAAACTCTGCACCGGGCACAAGTGTGGCCACGGTGTTAGATCCGGCCAGTGCCTGCACGTCTTTGTCGGAAAGGTGTGTGCAGTGATCTGCTGATGCACAATCCAACTCAACGGCTAATCGAACCCCGCCTCCTTGAGAAAGTTGATTGGCGTGAATTCTTGGCAACAATCCTTTAGCGATACCTGCTTGCAAAACCTGTCTGGACTGATCAACATCGAATGCGCCTTCGTCACAAAACACGTCGATCCATTTTGAAACTGGTGCTACCGAGTCGAGCATTTCGCCAACTACCAAAGATACGTATTGATCTTGTTTTCCCGTGTACTCAACTGGGGCAACGTGTGCTCCCAAAAATGTTGTTTCAGGTGTGTGCTTGGAAGCAATCGTAAGAGCCCTAGTTTCATCCAAGGTTGTTAGTCCGTAGCCCGATTTAGTTTCAAAAGTTGTAATTCCTGAGCGGTTCATTTCACGAATAAGTGCCACGAGATTTTGCTCTAGTTCGGAGTCTGTAGCGGCACGGGTTGCCGCAACGGTGGATTTGATTCCACCAGCAGAATATTTCGCACCTTTCATGCGAGCTTGAAACTCAGCCGATCTTTCTCCGGCAAAAAGTAAGTGAGCGTGTGAATCAACGAATCCTGGAATTACAGCTTTTCCCTCGGCGTCGATTTGTTGATCAGCATCTGGTGCTTGGGATGAGTTTCCAACCCAAACGATTTTTTCGTTTTCTATAACAACGGCAGCTGATTTGATTTCACCGAGAATGCCGGTTCCCGCACTTTGGTCGTTGGTGACCAGAGAACCAATGTTTGTTATTGCAAGAGACAACTACTTACACGCCTTTATTCTGTGTCGAGCATCGGCACGTGAACGTGCTTTGCTCTTGCCACGCCTTGCGCTTCTTTGTAACCAGCATCTGCGTGCCTAATGACACCCATGCCTGGGTCGTTAGTTAAAACACGGTTTAGTTTCTCAGCTGCCAAATCTGTTCCATCGGCAACAGAAACTTGACCTGCGTGAATTGATCGTCCAATTCCAACACCACCACCGTGGTGAATGGAAACCCAAGAAGCACCGGATGCAATGTTGATCATGGCGTTTAGTAGTGGCCAGTCGGCAATTGCATCAGAACCATCTAGCATCGCTTCTGACTCTCGGTAAGGACTTGCTACCGAACCGCAGTCCAAATGGTCACGACCGATAACAATCGGTGCGGACACTTCGCCTTTTTTGACTAGGTCGTTAAACACAGCTCCTGCTTTATCTCTCTCGCCGTAACCAAGCCAACAGATTCTGGCAGGAAGGCCTTGGAACTGAACTCGATCTTGAGCCATCTTGATCCAACGGTGCAGGTGCTCGTTTTCTGGGAAGAGTTCCAAGATTGCTTGATCGGTGCGGTAGATGTCTTTCTTGTCTCCGGAAAGTGCAACCCACCGAAATGGTCCCTTGCCTTCGCAAAATAGTGGCCTGATGTATGCGGGGATGAATCCAGGGAACTTAAAGGCGTTTGAGTAACCGCCTTTTCTGGCTTCGTCACGAATGGAGTTTCCGTAGTCAAATACCTCTGCTCCCTTAGCCATAAAGCCCACCATGGCCTCAACATGCTTGGCCATAGAGGCCTCAGCCCGCTGGGTGAATTCTTCAGGCTTTGCCTCTGCGTAGGCGCGGGACTCCTCAACACTTATGCCCTCTGGGATGTAATAGAGCGGATCGTGAGCCGAGGTTTGGTCGGTGACGATATCGATAGGAATATCGCGCTTTAGAAGCTCGGCAAAGATTGTTGCGGCATTACCTGCAAGACCAACCGAGATTGCCTTCTTTTCAGATTTGTATCGAACAACGCGCTCGATTGCGTCATCCAAATTGTCAGCTAGTTCGTCTAGGTAGCGATCTTGAATTCTTCTGCGAAGACGTGACTCGTCAACATCAACAATCAGACAAGTTCCTTCATTCATAGTCACAGCAAGGGGCTGTGCTCCACCCATTCCGCCACAACCACCAGTCAAAGTAAGCGTTCCAGCAAGTGTGCCACCAAATCTTTTTGCAGCAACCGCTGCAAAGGTTTCATAGGTTCCCTGCAAGATTCCTTGGGTGCCGATATAGATCCATGATCCCGCAGTCATCTGCCCATACATCGTGAGCCCTAGATGCTCAAGGCGTCTAAATTCTGGCCAGTTAGCCCAGTCACCAACCAAGTTTGAGTTTGCAAGCAAAACTCTTGGTGCCCATTCGTGGGTTCTGAAAACACCAACAGGTTTTCCAGACTGCACGAGCATGGTCTCGTCGTTTTCTAAGTTGGTGAGCGTCTTGACTATCGAATCGAAGCTGGCCCAGTTTCTAGCAGCCTTACCGTTACCGCCATAAACAATTAGTTCTTCTGGATACTCTGCAACTGCTGGATCTAGGTTGTTGTGAAGCATTCGAATTGCTGCTTCTTGACCCCAACCCTTCGCGGTCATGGTTGAACCGGTCGCTGCGTGAAGCGCGCCACGGGTTGCTTGAGTCATTTGATTCCTCCATCAACTTTGATGTTTTCTTGTGCCTGATAACAGGGTAATCTCAAATCAATTCGAGTATTACCCAGTCTGGATTGGAGCGGAAATGAGCGAGGATCCGCTTTGGCCAAGGGCCTCTGGCTGGCTCACACCCGCTGGCACCGAGAAGGCAGAGCTTGGGCTATTTGGAGTCCTAGCTTCTGAAACCTCCATCTCTGCAACCGGGGCCAACACAACACCCGCCGAGATCAGAGTTGCGCTAGCAAGGTACTCAACTTTTAGTCACAGCCAAAATCAAGATCTAAGGCAACTTGGTTTTCTAGATTTTGGTGACTCAGAAACTCCAGATTCAAAAGATGGCGAAGACCGAACCAAGGCTCTCGCAAGTAAGGTCTCTACACAAACAGATTTATCAATTGCACTGGGCGGAGATAACTCAATTACCTATGCAGTTATGTGTGGCGTCTTTGGCGAAGAATTATCTTCTGCTGGACTCATAACTCTTGATGCCCATCACGACTTACGTGATGGAGTATCAAACGGTTCACCGGTTAGAAGATTGATTGAAGCAGGATTACCTGGATCAAGCGTTGTTCAAATTGGCATTAACGACTTCTCCAACTCCCCAGAATATGCAAAACGTGCAAAAGATTATGGAATTCATGTAATTCCGAGGTCTGCTCTTAGGAATAGATCTGTTGAAAGCGTCTTCAGCGAGGCACTCGAGTTTCTTGGAAACAAGAAGTTGCATGTCGACATCGATATGGATGTTTGTGATCGGTCATTTGTTCCTGCTTGCCCCGCAGCCGCTCCTGGTGGAATATGTGCAGATGAGCTAAGGCAGTTTGCATTTGAAATTGGAAAAGCAAATCAAGTGAAATCTGTAGACATTACTGAGATTGATGCAATGGCAGATAGCGCCGATGGTAGAACGGTTCGACTCGGTGCACTCACTATTTTGGAGATTGCGAGCGGCTACCTCGGTCGATAGCGTTTTTTGCCCTAGCTATCTGAATTGAAGAAAACTACCTTTTCTTCTGTGAAGTGAAGAGGCGCGTCTGGACCCAGTTCACGACCCATGCCTGACTGCTTCATGCCACCAAATGGTGTGGTGTACCTAAGTGACGAATGAGAATTCACGGCAAGATTGCCACTTTGTACAGCTCTTGAGACCCGGATGCCTCGTCCTAGATCGCGTGTCCAAATCGAACCAGATAGACCGTACTCTGTCCCGTTTGCCAGCTCTATTGCCTCGGCTTCTGTATCAAACGCAAAGACGGTTACAACAGGTCCGAAGATCTCTTCCGCCATGCATCTATCGCTTGGGCTCTTTGCTAGGACAACGGTAGGAGCAAACCAAAAACCTTTTCCGGTTGGGGTACTACCCCGGAATGCCACGTCGGCCCCTTCAAGAAAACTACTGACGTTCTCTCTGTGCGCTTTGCTGACTAAAGGTCCAACTTCTGTTCCGCTAAGGCTTGGGTCTCCTACCTTTACTGCTTTGACTACAGGTTCCAAAGCTTCCATAAATTTGTCATAGACAGATCGCTGAACCAAAATTCTCGATCTTGCACAGCAATCCTGGCCGGCATTTTCAAAAACGGCATAAGGCGCAGTAGTTGCAGCCTTCGCAACATCAGCATCATCAAAGACGATGTTCGCGCTCTTGCCGCCAAGTTCTAGAGTTACGCGCTTGATTTGATCGGCGGCACCGCGCATGATGTGTTTGCCAACTGACGTGGAACCAGTGAAAACAATTTTCCCTACTCTTTCGTTGGTTACTAGGCGCTCTCCAACAACAGTTCCTTTTCCGTTAAGCACCTGAAACAAGTTTTCGGGTAATCCTGCTTCTAGTGCTAGCTCGGCTAAGCGCATTGAAGTAAGTGGTGTCCACTCAGCAGGCTTTAGAACCACTGCATTACCCGCTGCAATAGCTGGCGCCATTCCCCAACCTGCAATTGGCATTGGATAGTTCCAAGGGGTGATCATTCCAACCACTCCGATTGGTTCGTGGAACGTAACTGCAATTCCGCCGGCTACTGGTATTTGTTTGCCAATTAGTCGCTCCGGGGCTCCGGCGTAGTAATTCAAAACATCCCGAACGTTGTTCGCTTCATAGCGGGCCTGATCAATGGGGTGCCCAGAGTTTCTAACTTCGAGTTGGGCCAAGTTTTCATTGTCGGCATCAACAGCTGACGCGAAACGCCTAAGCAACATGGCTCGATCGCTGGGGGCTAGTGCTGCCCACTTCTCCTGGGCCTTTACGGCTCTATCGATCGCTTCATCGGTTTGCCTTGCGTCGAGGTGTTCGATGGTTTCCATCGACTCTTCGGTTGCCGGGTTTATAAGTGTGTAGCTCACTTTAGACTCTCAGACTGTACGGGTGGGGTTAAGGACTTCAAATGTTTCGAATCGCGATTTTATTCCAGTTAAACAACTGTGTTGGCAGGTTAATTTAGTTTTGAGACTCGCTTATCAGTAGTTTTGCGCGATGAACGGCTCTGACGAGTTCTTGCTGCCTGATACCCAGTTCCTGTGAAACATCGGAGTAGGTTCTTTTTTCGATAAGAATTCCAGTTGCAGCACCTACTAGGTCCTGAGGAAGATTCTGAATTTGCTTAGACAGCTTTTCAGGACTAAGCGAAGCAATTAATGAATCGTCAGCTTGCTCTTCAAATGTGACATCAAGGTCAAATTCTTTATCCACAATTATCCTTCCTGGAATCAACTGGGGGCCAAACTTAGCTGGCCCCCAGTTTATTTTTTTTCAGGCTCTTTCTACGCGAAGTCCTTGATCAGTGCAGCGTTCTTGGACTTGTTAGTGGAAGACACCACGAAGCCAATAGCGAATGCAATAAACGGGGACAGCACTAGGAACCAGCCAAGTCCACTCAATGCCCAACCGGATTCAGGTAGCGATGGGTCGACTCCATCGGCAACAGTTCCGGCTAGCAAGTTGAAGCGAGACATAAGCATGTAAAGGCCTGCGATAAGAAGCACGATGGATAGTCCAGGTGCAATCTTGGAGTTCCACAGGTTACCGCCACCGTTTTTCTGGAAGTAGGCGATTACAGCAATAGAAACCAGAATCTCAACTCCCACAACAGCGATTACTGTGACACCACTCATCCAGCTAAACAGGTTCAGGAACGGATCCAACCCAGCTGCAGCAAATGCAATGATCACAACAGCTGCAATTACAGATGTAAGGATTGCACCATTTTGTGGAGCGCCAGCAGCGTTGGTCTTACCCAAGGCCGAAGGCATAACGCCACCGCGGCCCATAGCAAAGAAGTACCTTGCAGCAGCATTCTGGAACGCCAATAGTCCGGCGAACAAGCTGGTGACAACAAGTAGTGCCATGACCACAACAATTTCAGGTGACACGTACTCGGCTGCCAAGCTAAACAAAACAGCAGAAGGGTCGGCTAGTCCGCTTGAGCGCTCGACAACCTGGTCGATGATTGCACCAGCGCCCATGCCAGTAACCATGGCGAAGGAAACCACAGCGAACAAACCGCTGATGATTCCAATTGCCCAGTAGGTAGCTCTAGGGACATCGCGCTTTGGGTTTTTGGACTCTTCGCCATAGATTGCTGTTGCTTCGAATCCGATGAAGGATGCAAATGCAAATGCCAATGCAATTCCAGCTGTTCCAGCAAAGCCACCGGCAAAAACCAGTCCTAAGTCAAACGAAGCTGCTACGTTTACGCCTTCAGGTCCACCGTTCATCAAGATTGCAACAGCAGTCACAATTAGCGATAGCAGTTCCACAGCAAGCAGAACACCGAGAATTTTTGCTCCGATGTCTACGCTCAGAAGTGAAAGACCGGTGACAAGTAGCCAAGCAACTAGAGCCCAGACCCACCAAGCCAGATCCACACCGAACTGCGCCATGGTCAAGCCCATGGTCAATCCGAAGAATCCATAGATTGCTAGTTGAATAGTTACGTATCCAACAATCGCCGCATATGCAGAACCGACTCCAGCGTTTACACCAAGGCCTTTTCCTACGTAGGCAAAGAACGCTCCGGCGTTAGTGACCTTTTGGCTCATAGCTGCATAACCGACTGAGAAAATCAGAAGTGTTATTCCAACTGCCAGATAGGCACCAGGGGTGGCTGCTCCATTTCCTAAGAGCATGGCTACCGGAACAGCTCCGGTCATTCCTACTAGTGGAGCACTAGCTGCCACCACGAAAAATACTATTCCCGCTACGCCGAGACGGCCTTTGCGCAGCGATGTACTTGATTCTTTGGCCATGAAATATGGCTCCTTTCTTCATTGAATGGAGAATCGTTTGTGTCGAAACGATATGACTAATCTTGCCCTAATCGGGACTTTGGTCAAGTTCTTAGTCCTACAAATTTTGTAGGAAATTTCTATAAATTAGCTCGTTTGTGCCCGAATGACTCTGTACCCTAGTGTCCATGAGCAATCTAAGAGGCTTTCTAGCCCCGAAAACCCCAAGTGGCAAAAGTGCCATTATCCCTGAGATGCCTTGGCTGTATTCGGGCACTCTACTTACAGTTGAGTACCTAACCGACGCCAAAAACGTAGCTGCGCTGCTTCCAGAAGGCGTCGAGTTAGCAGACGAGCAGCCTGGGGGTGTCGCAATCATTTGGGCCGACTGGCAGTCTTGTTCGACTTCTAAGGCTGAGCTGCTGGATCCAGTGCGATCACAGTATCTAGAAACATTTGTTGTTATTCGTTGCAAATACCAAGATGTGACTTATTCAAGATGTGTTGCAATTTGGGTTACAAAAGATTTTGCAATTGCCAGGGGTTGGTTCCAGGGCTACCCCAAGAAACTTGGAAACATTGCCGTCACTAGAGTTTTCAATAACGGTCAAGCAACACCGAAACTTGAGCCCGGAGCAAAACTTGGAGCCAGCGTTGCAGCCTACGATCACAGACTCGCAAGCGCGATTGTAACTTTGCGACAAGAGTCTGATAGCAACGGTTTTGTAAACGGTCACAAGATGCTTCACAGTCGCTGGATGCCATCCATTACTCCCGGAAAAGGAAACTCTTTAGATCAACTAGTTTCACTTGGTTCCAGTGATGCTGAAATCGGTGTGACTTGGAGTGGTGATGCAGAAATCGTTCTTGGAGACTCAGAGTGGGACGAATTGGGTTCAATTCTTCCGGTAGAAAAAGTCCTAGGTGGCTACTACCGCGAGCTAGGAGTCACCTTTGCTGGTGGAACTCTTGTAGCAGACTTCTCTGATCCAACTGTCTAAAGTTTTTTTACTTTAGAAATCAGACATGTACTCTTTGACTTCCCAATCGGTAGTCTCGCGGGTGTTTGGATCAGAAACAGCTTCCTTGTAGCGACGGACTTCATCTCGCTTTAGAACATCAAACACTTCGACAATTGGTCCTTGAAGTATGTCTCTTAGGACAGTGTCTTTCTGCAAAGCATCAAGGGCTTCTTCCAGGCTCATCGGAAGCACTGGTGCCGACTCGTTCTCGTAAGACATACCGACAACTGGCTCAGGTGCTTCTAGCTTGTTGAGGATTCCATCAAGACCAGCAGCCAGAATTGCAGCTGTCATCAAATAGGGATTTGCGGCACCATCGGCAACTCTTACTTCAAGCCTGGTTCCAGATCCTCGCTCAGGCGGGATTCGAATCATTGCCGAACGATTGTCGAGTCCCCAGTTGGCCCGGTAGGGAGCCAATGTGTCGGGACCCAGGCGCTTGAACGCATTGATTGTTGGGTTGCAAATTGCAGTCAGGGCGTGAGCGTGTTTTAGGATTCCTGCAATCATGTTCTTGCCAACAGCGCTTAACTGCTCACCACCATCGTGCATGACGTTCTTGCCCTTTAGGTCTTCGACTGAGAAGTGTAGGTGGAATCCGCTGCCACCCTCATCGCTCCAAGGCTTGCCGCAGAAGGTCGCGTGCTGACCGGCACGAGCAACGACTTCTTTGATTGTGGTCTTCATCAGAAGTGTTCTATCTGCTGCGTCAAGAGCTGGGCCGTGCCAGAAGTTAATTTCATATTGGCTTGGACTGAATTCGTGATTACCGGCAAAGATTCCGATGTTCATCTGATCAAGCATTCTCAAGAGGTGCAGAAAGGTTCCCTTCGGGTCTGTAACAGAACCCGTGGTGTAAGCCTGACCTGTTCTCTCAATAGCTCTTTTGTATTTGCCGTTTTCATCCTTCTCGGCGATGTAGAACTCCAGTTCCGGACCGACGATGGGGTTGAGCCCGAGATCTTTATATTTCTGGACCATGAGTTCGAGGATGTTTCTCGGTGACAAAAGGTTCTTTGATCCGTCTGGATTATTTGCTCCCGCGACCACATAAGCCACGCCTGGTTCCCAAGGAAGCTCTCGCCAAGATTCTGGAACAATCTGAGAAATGAAGTCTTGCAGTCCGTCAGTAATTATGTTTTGCGCATCTAAAACATCACCACCTGTTGTGGTAACCCAGATACCCTGACAGAAAGCTGGGCCACCGTGGGAAATCTGGTCCAGTTGGGAAACCAATATGTCCTTGGCTCGGACTAATCCGATGATGTCCAGGTA
>JBIIAT010000015.1:0-31685 GCA_044239775.1 Rhodoluna sp.
TTCGGCGGCCATAGCGGAGGGGAAACGCCCGGTCACATTCCGAACCCGGAAGCTAAGACCTCCTGCGCCGATGGTACTGCAAGGGTGACCTTGTGGGAGAGTAGGACACCGCCGGACTTAGATTAGGGAGATGGTCACCAATGTATGTTGGTGACCATCTTCATTTAAGGACAAGTTGTATATGAGCGAAGATCGAGACCGTAAGCCTCGTCGTGATTCAGCGCGTCCAGAGCGACCTAGACCGTCGGGTCGGGCAGAGCGGCAACAGCCCGAGTCAGCCCGTCCTGACTGGCAACAACTTGTCGAGCGAACCCGTGATCCTAATCGCGAGAAGTCTCCAGTAATCCCAGACTCAATAACCCCAGATGATATTGATCTAGGTGTGCGTGTTCAGCTTAAAACCCTCACACCAGAAAATGCCGAGATGGTAGCTAGGCACCTTGCGATGGTGAATCTACTAATCGACCAAGACCCCGAGCTAGCTCACAAGCACGCTCTAGCAGCAGCTAGACGAGCTGGAAGAATTGCAATAGTTAGAGAAACTGTTGGAGTTACTGCCTACACTGTCGGCGATTACACCCTGGCTCTTCGTGAGCTTTTGGCGCACCGAAGAATTTCCGCATCAAATGATCAAATTCCATTGATTGTTGATTCAGAGCGCGGGATGAACCGTCCCGATAGAGCGCTCAAGATGGCACGTGAGGTTGATAGAAAGAAGCTAACTCCAGCCGTTCGAGTGAACTTAGCAATTGTCACAAGCGGTGCCAGGTTAGATCTTGGGGAAAACGAACTAGCTCTTGCGGAGCTTGAAATTCCAGAACTAAACCCAGCCAAAGTGTTTTCCTATTCGCCACCGCTATTTCGCGCTTACGCCGACACACTAGAGGTTTTGGGCCGCGAAGAAGAAGCCAAGAAATGGTTTGATTTAGCTTCACGAGCTGAGCTCGCCCTGGCTGGAACGCCGGAGGACGTGTTGCAAGTGATCGAAGAAATTGAAATTCCAAAACTTGCCGAAAGACCGGTTAGGGCTTCATCTGACGATGCACCAAGGAAGCCTTTCGATAGGTCTAGTTCTGGCAACAGGGACTCTAATAAGCCCCGAAGGGGATTTGATAACCCGGGCGGCGAAAGACGAGGCGCTCCTCGTGGTCGCTAAAGTTTTAGACAAATTTGAAACTCTGCTACTAGATCTTGATGGAGTCGTCTATGAAGGCGGCCGTGCAATTGTCGATGCAATCGAATCGATAACTGCCCTAAAAGCTAAGGGCATTCAGGTAGGTTACATAACCAACAACGCTTCGAGAACCAGTGAAGCAATAACCGATCAGCTTCGATCTTTTGGTTTAGAGCTAGCGGTGCAGGATGTCATCACTTCAGCTCAAGCCGGGGCAGAGCTACTAAAACAAGTTGTTCCAGCCGGATCAAAAGTTTTTGTGGTTGGTGGCGAGGGCCTTCGCTCAAATGTTTCACTTGCTGGATTCGAAATAGTCGAGTCGAGCAAAGATGCGCCAGCTGCTGTTATTCAAGGTTTTGATCCATCAGTTGGCTGGAAACAGTTAGCCGAAGCTAGCTACGCTATTCAGCGCGGTGCTAAGTGGGTTGCCACCAATCAGGATTGGACTATTCCAAGAGAAGAAGGTCTCGCACCAGGAAATGGCACTTTGGTTTCTGCAGTTCACACCGCCGTTGGGCAGTTACCCGTGGTTGCTGGAAAGCCTGAGAAGGCAATCTTTGATACAGCACTGACTCACTTTGGATCTTCCAGTGCGATATACGTGGGCGATCGGTTAGATACCGATGTGTTGGGAGCTAACCGGTCCGGTATTGCTTCGGCTCTGGTGATGACTGGAGTTACCACTCGCAAGGAGCTATTGGCAGCGAAGGCAGATTCCAGACCTAGTTACATTCTTGGAACCCTAAAAGACTTGCTTGGTTCATACCAAGCTCCGGTGAAGACCAAGCGTGGTTACAAGCTTGGTGGTGCTGAGGTGGAGCTACTGGGTCAGAAGCTTGTTGTTAGCTACGGTGACCCGAAGTCCCTGGAGGCTCTAAAGTGTGCCTGTTTGACTATCTGGGATAGCAACCTTGCGATTCACACCCTCGATGTCGAACCTGCGTTATTCGAATAAACTAGCAACAGAAAGAAAGGTATTCATGTCAGAGCAATTGGACCAACTAGCTGTTGAGATTTCCAGCGCCCGTGAGCTACCTCTTTCTCAGCAACCTGCAGCCTTTGAGGCAATTCGGCTAAAGCTTGAAGCCATGATTTCTGATAACAGGCAACAAGAAACTGAGTAATCTTCGAATCGATTCGCACCTTGTAAACATTGGTCTTGCAAGATCAAGAGGTCACGCAGCTGACCTAGTCAAGGCTCACCGAGTGTTCATTGGCGAAAAAGAGCTAACTAAGCCAAGCCAACTAGTTGACACGCAAGCCCAGATTACGGTTGTTGACGCCGATGAATATGTTTCTAGGGCTGGGCTAAAGCTCAAGGGCGCTCTAGAAAAATTCGCCGAGATTGATGTTGTTGGCAAATTAGCCCTGGATGTTGGTGCTTCCACCGGTGGATTTACTGATGTTTTGCTTCGCTACGGCGCCAGTAAAGTGGTCGCAATTGATGTTGGTCACGACCAGCTGGCTCCTGAGTTACTTACCAACCCGAGAGTTTTGTCTTTCGAGGGGGTAAACGCTCGTGAGGTTACCTTGGATCAACTGCGCGAGCTAACGGGGATGCCGGATTTGGATTTTGAGCTGGTGGTAGCGGATTTATCTTTTATCTCCCTAACCCTGGTGCTACCTGCCCTTGCCACACTGGCCCCGAGGGCGGATTTTGTACTACTTATAAAGCCTCAATTCGAGGTTGGAAAACTCTCGCTTTCGGCTTCTGGAATAGTCTCGGATCATCGCCTGAGAGCCCAAGCAATCAAGCAGGTTGTGGATTGTTGTAACGAACTGGGTCTTGGGGTGCTTGGATTAGAGCGTTCTGAGTTGCCTGGCACGCATGGGAACATCGAGTATCTAGTTTGGGTTGCTAGTTCCGAGCGACCAAATCAGTCAAAATGGACTGAGAGAATTGAAAAACTGGCGAGGGAGGGAAAATGACTGCAAAGCGGTTAGTTCTGCTCGTTTCCCACACCGCCAGAGAAGAGGCGATTGTTGCCACCTTGGAATCAGCTGCAGCACTGCTAGCTTCCGATATCACCCCCGTGATGACCGGAGAACAACTTAGCGCTACAAAAGAATTTGCTACCGGTACCGCAGTAACCACTATGGATAAGGTGCTGGAGCTAGGAAAAGATGTTTCCGAATCTGATTTGGAGCTAGTGGTTGTTCTTGGTGGCGATGGAACGATACTAAAAGCCGCTGAAATTGTCCGCGAATCACAGATTCCACTGCTGGGTATAAACCTTGGCCACGTGGGCTTTCTAGCCGAAAGCGAAAAGAACGAAATTGGATCAACCATCGAGCGAGTTGCCAAGCGCGATTACTTAGTCAAGGAGCGGCTAACTCTTGATGTTTCTGTGTTACTAGAAGGTAAAGAGGTATACCGTTCTTGGGCTCTGAATGAAGCAGCGGTCGAGAAAAGCGCTCGTGAAAAGATGCTCGAAGTGGTTGTTGAAATCGACGGCCGTCCACTATCTAGTTTTGGTTGCGATGGAATAGTTATATCTACTCCAACCGGTTCAACCGCCTACGCTTTTTCAGCTGGCGGCCCGGTGGTGTGGCCTTCGGTAGACGCACTATTGCTTGTGCCACTTAGCGCTCATGCTCTGTTTTCAAGACCACTTGTGATTAACCCAAGTTCACTTCTTGCAGTTGAGGTCTTACAGCGATCTCCTGGAAACGGAGTGCTGTGGTGCGATGGAAGAAGAAGCACTGAGCTTCCACCTGGAGCCAGAGTCGAAGTAAGAAAATCAGCCAAGCCGGTGAAGCTAGCACGATTGAGACAGGGTCCATTTACCAACCGCTTGGTTAAAAAGTTCTCTCTTCCCGTTGAAGGCTGGCGCGGACCGGATTCAAAAAAGGACTAACGCGTGATTGAAGAGATTCTGATTCGCGACCTTGGTGTCATTAGCGAAGCCAAACTAGAGTTCGGTCCAGGTCTTACTGTTCTCACTGGAGAAACCGGTGCTGGAAAAACCATGGTGCTAAACGCCCTTGGCTTGTTGCTTGGGGAACGAAGCGACTCCTCAGCCATTAGGAAAGGGCAAGATCAGGCCTTTGTTGAAGGCCGTTGGTTCCTTGCAGAATCGGCCGTCGCCAGAATTCGTGAGCTTGGTATCGAACTAGATGATTCAGAGTTGCTGGTCAATCGCTCGGTCTCAGCCGAAGGTCGATCGAGAGCTAACCTTTCCGGCAAGTCTGTTCCGGTTGGAATTCTTTCGGAAATCGGAGAGCAGCTGGTCGTCGTCCACGGGCAATCCGATCAAATCCGACTCCGCTCTGCGGTTGCGCAACGAGAAGCCTTGGACCAGTTCGCCGGAGACGCACTTGCCAAGGTAATGACCGAATACACGTCTACATATGCAAACTGGAAGCAAGCCGCAACTGAACTTTCTGAGCTAACTACCCAGTCAGAAAACAGATCACGCGAGGCCGACCAGATTAGATCTGCAGTTGAAGAGCTTTCCGCCTTGGATCCAAAGCCGGGAGAAGATCTTGAGCTTTCGGACAAGGCATCAAAACTCACCCACCTTGAGGAATTGCGAAATGCCGCAACAGCAGCTCACAACAATCTAAGCAGTGAGGGATTCGATGATTCTTCTGACGCTCTAACGATGATTGGTAAGGCTAGGAGAGCACTAGAGGCTGTGAGTGAACACGACCCTGAGCTTGCAGCACTTGCTGAGCAACTCAAGGAGATCGGCTATTCACTCAATGAAACTAGTGCAAGCATTTCTGGCTATCTGGCATCACTTGATACCGACGGCGCTTCCGAGCTAGAGCGGATCCAGCAAAGAAGAGCCGAAATCACAACCGCGATGCGAAAGTATGGCCCAACCCTTGAAGAGGTAATTGCGTTTTTGGAAAACTCGGGAACAAGACTTTTGGAGCTCGACTCATCGGATACCAAGATTCAAGAGCTAACGACTCTCGAGCAAAGCCTCGGGAAACAAGCAACTGAGCTAGCCAAGAACATTACCGCGCTTAGAACTAAGGCAGCCTCGGCTTTAGCCAAGGCGGTTACCACAGAGCTAGGGGCTTTGGCCATGACGGGCGCCTCGCTAGAGGTTTCAGTTTCGACTGGGCCGGAGCTTGGTTTCCGTGGTGCCGACCAGATTTCCATACTTCTTAGTGCCTATCCTGGCGCAGAGCCAAGAGCCCTTGGGAAAGGTGCCTCCGGGGGAGAGCTTTCTAGGATCATGTTGGCAATTGAGGTGGTTCTGGCCAAGAGCGAGTTGGCTCCTACCTTTATATTCGACGAAGTCGATGCTGGAGTGGGGGGCGCAGCCGCCACCGAGGTGGGCAAGCGGCTAGCCACCTTGGCCCAGAACGCACAAGTAATTGTTGTCACCCACTTGCCTCAGGTGGCAGCTTTTGCGACCAGGCACCTCAGGGTTCTCAAAAGCGTGAGTGATCAATACACCGCAACAGACGTGGTGCGACTTGAAGGAGAAGCTGTGGTTGAAGAACTCGCACGAATGCTGTCTGGACTTAGTGAATCTGAAAGTGGAAAGACTCACGCCAAGGAGCTTCTCGAACTGGCAAAATCTTCCATCTAGAGATTTTTTGCGTGTCGAATTGCCGGGCTTGAGACTATCGGGCAAAAACGAGTAAACTAAAATTCCATGGTAGAAACTGTGGATCCGGGGCGTACAAGACATATATTCGTCTCCGGTGGAGTTGCCTCCTCTCTTGGAAAAGGCCTCACAGCAGCCAGTTTAGGAAATCTCCTTAGAGCGCGCGGTCTTCGAGTCGTGATGCAAAAGCTCGACCCTTATCTAAACGTCGATCCAGGAACCATGAATCCGTTTCAACACGGTGAGGTTTTTGTCACCGAGGACGGTACCGAAACAGATCTAGATATCGGGCATTACGAGAGATTTCTAGATATCAATTTGTCTAAAGCTGCAAACGTTACTACTGGTCAGATCTACTCAACCGTTATTGCTAAAGAGCGTCGGGGAGAGTATTTAGGCGACACCGTCCAAGTTATCCCTCACATCACAGACGAAATAAAGCGTCGCATGCGTCTTCAGGCAAACGAAGAGCCCATTCCCGATGTAATCATTACTGAAATTGGTGGCACCGTAGGTGACATTGAATCACAACCGTTTTTGGAAGCCGCGAGACAAATCAGGCACGATGTTGGCCGAGACAACGTGTTTTTTGTTCATGTCTCGCTGGTGCCATACCTTGGTCCATCAGGAGAACTAAAGACCAAGCCAACTCAGCACTCGGTTGCGATGCTTCGATCCATCGGTATCCAGCCAGATGCCATAGTTTGCCGCTCGGACCGGACTTTGCCCGAGTCCATCAAGAAAAAAATCGCCCTGATGTGTGACGTGGATATCAGAGCAGTGGTGAATGCAGCTGATGCGTCAAGCATTTACGCTATCCCGACCGTTTTGGACGACGAGGGGTTAGACAGTTACATCATCAATTCCCTGGGCCTAAAAGCTGGAGAAATTGACTGGACTCGCTGGAGCTCTGTTCTTAGTGCTGTCAATGAACCAAAGCATGAGGTAACCATTGCCTTGGTTGGCAAATACATTGAGCTGCCAGATGCCTATCTTTCGGTCACCGAAGCCCTTAGGGCAGGTGGCTTCGCACATCAAACCAAGGTGAACATTCGTTGGGTAGCATCAGATCTTTGTGAGTCTGAAGAAGGTGCCGCAGCTCAGCTTTCGGATGTTGATGGAATCTGCGTTCCAGGCGGATTTGGGGTTCGAGGTATTGAAGGAAAGCTGGGAGCTCTAAAGTTTGCTCGCGAGAACAAGATTCCAACTCTTGGACTATGTCTTGGACTACAGTGCATGGTGATTGAGTTTGCAAGAAACGTTCTTGGCTTAGCAGGAGCGTCTTCAACCGAGTTTGATCCAAAAGCCAAGCACCCAGTTATTGCCACGATGGCCGAGCAAATTGACATTCTTGCCGCCGGTGAAATGGGCGGCACCATGCGTCTTGGTTCTTTTGAAGCAAAGCTCACCGAAGGGTCAATCGTTTCAGAGGTATATGGAAGCAATCAGGCAACTGAGCGTCACCGTCATCGCTACGAGGTTAACAACTCATACAGAGATCAGCTAACAGCTGGCGGAATGATTATTTCTGGAACATCGCCTGATGGTTCCCTGGTTGAGTTTGTTGAGCTTTCCAGAAATGATCACCCATATTTTGTTGCGACTCAAGCGCATCCTGAATTCAAGTCGAGACCAAACAGAGCGCACCCACTATTTATTGGTTTAGTTAAGGCAAGTCTTGAGCGCCAAGAGTCCAACCGACTCTTTGAGGTTAAGGATGCCTAACGACCAGCCAGTCGAGATTGCTTCACTGACAAAGACTGTGATACACAAAGGCATGGTCTGGGATTTAGTTTCAGAGACCTTTGAGTTCAATGGACAGCTGCTAACTAGAGAGTATGTCGAGCACACGGGAGCAGTAGCTGTGTTGGCGTTCAATGAAAGAGAAGAGCTGCTTCTAATGAAGCAGTACCGACGCCCTGTTGGAAAGTTTCTGATGGAGCTACCTGCTGGGCTTTTAGATATAACTGGAGAATCCCAACTTGATTGCGCAAAACGTGAACTTGCCGAAGAGGCCGGTTTGGAAGCTGCAAGCTGGAAGGAGCTTCTTAGCTTCCATACCACCCCCGGCGGTAACACTGAAGCAATTAGTATTTTTGTTGCCAAAGAGCTCAGCTCATCAAAAGTGAATTTTCAAGCCACCGGCGAAGAGGTTGACATGCCAAAGTCATGGGTGCCAATTGACGAGGCAGTAAAGCTTGTGCTCTCGGGCAAGATCATGAGCCCGAGCGCTGTTGTTGGAATCATGGCGTACCAGCTAAGTAAGCAAGCCACAGCAACAGGCAAATGAAGACCCTCGCCCAGCTCGTTGATGACTACCTTCGACACCTAAGCATCGAGCGCGGACTGTCAAAAAACACAATTGCGGCCTACAGGCGGGACTTAAGTTCCTACCTTGGTTACCTGGAAAAGCAAGGCATACAGGATGCTGCCTCCATCACCGAAAACCAAATCACAGGTTACCTGGCTACTATTTCGGAATCTGGCATACTTTCGGCCAACTCGGTAGCAAGAATGCTGGCAGGGGTTAGGGGATTGCATAGGTTCTGGCTGTTTGAATCCATAACTGACGGCGACCCAAGCTCCATGGTCAAGCCCCCAAAGCTACCAAAGCGCTTACCTAAGGCAATAACAATTTCGGAAATTGAAAAGCTAATTGAAGCTTCGGGTCCGGACCCAAAAAAGCTCGAGGATGGCGAACCTGATCTAGCAAGGGTGCGCGATCGAGCCATCCTGGAGCTGCTTTACGCGACCGGAGCAAGAATTAGCGAGCTAACAGCACTGAATCTTGATGACCTAGTTGACCCAACAATGGTGCGGCTTTTTGGAAAAGGGTCCAAGGAGCGCATAGTTCCAGTCGGAAGCTACGCTCAAAGCGCTCTTGAGGTCTACCTGGTTCGAGCAAGGCCAGTGCTTGTCAAAAAAGGAAAGGGCACTCCGGCGCTTTTTTTGAACCAACGCGGTGGCAGGCTTTCCAGGCAATCCGCCTGGCAGATTATTAGTGACGCCGCTGACGCAGCGAAGATTCAATCTGAGGTTTCCCCGCATACCCTTAGGCACTCGTTTGCGACGCATCTTTTAGAAGGGGGAGCGGATGTTCGAGTGGTGCAGGAACTTCTGGGTCACTCTTCGGTTGCCACCACTCAGATTTATACTCTTGTTACGGTCGATGCCCTGCGCGAGGTTTACGCAACCAGCCATCCAAGGGCCAGGAAATAGGGGTAGCTTCGGGCGGGTAGGCTATTAGCTCGGGAGGATTCATGGCACAGCGACCAGCTAAAAGGCCGGTTTTTGACATCCCTGCTCCGTTGAAAAGTCACGGTCCCGCAAGAATCATTGCGATGTGTAATCAAAAAGGCGGAGTGGGTAAAACCACCACCGCGATCAATTTAGCTTCCGCTTTGGCAGGTTATGGCCGCAAAGTTTTGGTTGTTGATTTCGACCCCCAGGGTGCGCTTTCGGCGGGTTTAGGTGTTGTGGCGCACGATATCAAAACCATTTACGACCTTATGGTCGAAAAAGAGCTAAAGGTGCAAGATGTAATCTTGCCAACTGGCGTAAAGAACCTAGACGTAATCCCAGCAAACATTGACCTTTCAGCCGCTGAGGTTCAGTTAGTCAACGAAGTTGCTAGAGAGCAGATTCTTGCTCGGGTACTTCGTCCAGTAACAGATAACTATGACGTAATCATTATTGACTGTCAGCCATCGCTTGGCTTGTTGACCGTGAATGCCCTCACAGCAGCTCACGGAGTTCTGATTCCACTTAACTGTGAATTCTTCGCACTTCGTGGTGTGGCGTTACTTATCGAAACCATCGAAAAGGTTCGTGATCGGTTGAATCCAGCTATCAAGCTAGATGGCATTTTGGCAACCATGTATGACCCAAGGACCCTGCACGCCAGGGAGGTAGTCGAAAGGCTATACGAAGCCTTTGGTGATCAGGTCTTCGACACAATTGTTCACCGCACCGTGAAGTTTCCAGATGCCACCATTGCCGCTGTCCCGATTACCGAGTTTGCTCCAGCTTCGGATGCCGCAGAGTATTACCGCACGGTTGCAAGAGAGTTAGTGTCTCGTGGCAACGCCCCATAACCTCGAGCTCTTAGAGCCCGAAAAGGATAAGGGCTTTGCGCTAACGCTAAGTAACTTTGAAGGACCCTTTGACCTTCTGCTGTCGCTAATTTCTAAGCACGAGCTTGACATCACCGAGATTTCCCTAAGTCGAGTAACCGATGAGTTCATACAGTACGTAAAGCAACTTGACGAGCACGAGGAAATGGAGCAAGCCAGCGAGTTTTTGGTTATTGCCGCAACCTTACTTGATCTAAAGATTGTGTCCTTGCTTCCAAGAGGAGAACTTGTTGATGCTGAAGATGTTGCACTACTTGAAGCTCGAGACTTGCTGTTTGCAAGGTTGTTGCAATACAAGGCCTTCAAAGAAGTATCTGGCTGGTTTGCAACCAGAATTGAAATGGAGGCAACAAGGGTTGCAAGGGATGTTCCGATAGAAACCAGGTTCCGCGAGAGCACTCCGGAACTTGTTTGGACCATGACCCTAGAAGAGTTTCATATTCTGTCCCAAGAGGTATTCACCCCAAGAGAAATTCCAGGAATTGGTCTTACTCACCTTCACGCCCCGGCAGTTAGCATCAGAGAGCAAGCCGCCGAAGTAATCTTGCGACTTAGAAGAGCCGACAGTCTGACTTTTTTTGACCTGATTAGAGACGAACCAGACATGGCAAAAGTTGTAGCGAGATTCCTCGCGGTACTTGAGCTTTACAGGCTTTCTGCAATCGCTATGCAGCAAGACGGTCCCTTGGCCGATCTACAAATTACTTGGCAGGCCGACAACTTTGACGATGAACAACTAGCAACCCTGGGAGCAGATTATGACGCTTGATGAGAATCAAGGAGCCGAAAACGCATTGCAAGAAGACAGTATTGAAGGAGCCCTAGAGGCAATCTTGATGGTTACCGATGCACCTATCTCTCTGGTAGCACTTGCTACCGCTCTAGAGATTCCGGTGAATCAGGTGCGTGATGCGGTGAACAAACTGCGCGATGACTACGACGGCAAAGGTGGCATATCGGCTAGAGGTTTCGAACTAAGAGAGGTCGCGGGCGGCTGGAGAATTTACGTTCGTCAGAACTACGACTGGGCCGTGAAAATGTTTATCGCTAACGAAAACCCAACCAAGCTTTCCCAGGCTGCGCTGGAAACTCTTTCGGTAATTGCGTATAAGCAGCCAATTGCCAGAGGGCAAATCGCCTCGATTCGTGGGGTGAACGTGGATTCAGTTGTTAGAACACTTACTTCTAGAGGACTAGTAACTGAGTTGTATACCGATTCTGAAACTGGTGCCATCCACTACGGAACTACTTCGTTGCTGCTTGAGCAGCTGGGACTTAACTCTTTGGATCAATTGCCACCGATTAGCCCGTACCTGCCTGATGTCAACAGCGATTTCAATGAGCGATAGGCAATCCACCGAGGGCATAAGACTTCAGAAGGTAATGGCCAATGCTGGGGTGGCATCGCGAAGAGTTTGCGAAGACCTAATTTCATCGGGGTCCGTGAAAGTTAACGGCAAAGTAGTCAAAGAACTTGGCACCAGGATTAATCCAGACATCGACAAGGTGGTTGTAAAAGGCACCCCTATCCAGCTGGATGTATCCAAGGTGTACCTAATGCTGAATAAACCCGCTGGAGTAGTTAGCACCATGCAAGATGAGCATGGCAGACCAGATCTTTCACAGTATGCGCTCGATTACGACCGGATCTTCAATGTTGGAAGGTTGGATGTGGACACCACAGGGCTTTTGCTCATGACCAACGATGGCGACCTAGCTCACAAGTTAATTCACCCTTCTTTCGAAGTGCCCAAAACCTACCAGGCCAAGGTGCACGGGCAGATCACTCAGCCAGTTTTGAATCAGCTGCTTGCCGGCATCGAATTAGAAGACGGTCCCATCAAGGCTGATAAGGCCAGGTTTCTTTCGGCCTCGGGAAATCACAGCCTGGTTGAGGTCGAGCTACACAGCGGAAAGAACCGAATAGTGCGCCGAATGTTCGAATCCCTTGGTTTTCCTGTGGTGGCTCTTGTTAGAAGGCAGTTTGGACCGCTACATTTAGGACATTTAAAGCTTGGCGCGGTAAGGCAACTGTCTAAAATAGAGCTCGGAGCAATTTTGAAAGCCGCAGACAAGAAAAGGACATAACCATGTCAGTTCGTGCCATCCGCGGCGCTATTCAATTAGATGTTGACGAGCGATCTCACCTAATCAAGTCCACAGCCGAGCTGTTGACCAAGATTCTGCACGATAACAATATCAACGAATCTCAATTGATCTCAATTCTTTTCACCGCGAGTCCAGATGTGACTTCGGAATTTCCTGCGCTTGCAGCAAGGGAGCTTGGCTTAGGGGACGTTCCGCTTATGTGCTTTGTTGAAATGGATGTTGCAGGGGCTATGCCAAGAGTGATTCGAGTTCTGGTTAACGCCGAAATGGAAACCCCAAGAAGCCAGATTCAGCATGTTTATCTTCGCGGAGCAACGGCTTTGCGCTTGGATTTGGCCCAGTGACCGAATCTAGATTGACTGGGCCAATCAAGATTGTTGGCACCGGCCTCATTGGAACATCCATCGGCTTAGCTCTAAGGTCAAAGGGCCTCGAGGTCTTGCTCGAAGACGCATCACCGGCGGTATTGAGCTTGGCAGTTGATTTCGGGGCAGGTAGCAAGTTCCAATCGGGTATCGAGCCACAACTGGTCGTTGTGTGCACACCACCTGACGTTACCGCCCAAGTAATTGCGTCAGAACTCCTAACTCACCCAAATGCAACAGTCACCGATGTTGCAAGCGTCAAAGGTACGGTGCTTACTGCTTTAAAGAAGGAAGGGATTCAGCTTTCGAATTATGTTGGGTCTCACCCGATGGCGGGTCGCGAACAAACCGGAGCACTAGCTGGCAGGGGTGATCTATTCACTGGTAGACCCTGGGTTATCACTCCAAACGAAGAGTCATCAAAAGATTCAGTGTCGCTAATTGAGGCCTTGGCAAACGATCTTGGTGCATCGCTAGTTTCGATGAATCCTTTTGAGCACGACAGGGCAGTGGCATTGGTTTCCCACGCTCCGCAAATCCTGTCCTCTTTATTGGCAGCCAGGCTTGCTAGCGCGGATAGCGCTGATGTTTCACTTGCTGGTCAGGGACTTAGAGACACCACTCGAATTGCAGCATCAGATCCCAAGCTTTGGATGCAAATTCTTTCTGCCAACAGCGCGGAAGTTTCTGATGTTCTAAAAAATGTGAGAGATGATTTAGATGAAATCCTTGAAGCACTGCAGGACACAACCAAGCCAGGTTCTCTTACAAGCATCGGAAAGCTTTTAGAGTCAGGGAATTTAGGTGTTGCCAAGATCCCAGGCAAGCACGGCTCGAGTGCAACCAAGTACGCGAAGGTCACAGTGATGATCGACGATAAGCCAGGGGAGCTGGCAAGGTTACTAACCGAGATTGGTGAAATAGGTATCAACCTTGAGGATTTAACTTTGGAACACGCTACCGGCGCTCAAGTTGGACTCCCTGAACTGTTTGTACTTCCTAAATCTGAGGCGGAACTGGTGAAGTCTTTATCGCAGCGTGGCTGGAAGATAGTGGGATGAGTGATCTAATTGTTGCCGTCGATGGGCCGGCGGGCTCTGGGAAATCCAGCGTCTCCAAACAAGCTGCAAGGAAACTTGGCTTTGGATATTTAGACACCGGGGCAGGCTACCGTGCACTAACCAAGACTGCTCTCGACAAGGGAGTCGAGCTAGAAAGTGTTGGAGAGCAAGACCTTTCTGTTTTGTTCGATTATTCAATATCCACTGATCCTGACAACTATTGGGTAAAAGTCGGCTCTCGTGAGCTAACCGAAGCTATTCGCACCCAAGAAGTTGAGCTAAACGTTAGCAAAGTAGCCGCCCAACCCAAGGTGCGATCTTTTATGAGAGAAATCACTAGATCTCTAGCGGCAAAATGCCCAAATAGGGGAATCATCGTTGAGGGTCGGGATATCACCACGGTTGTGATGCCTGATGCCAAGGTAAGGGTGCTACTAACAGCGAGCGAAGAAGTTAGACTCAGTAGAAGATCACTTGATCTGCCAGGCAGCGTCTCCCTAGAGGCCCAACTTAGCGATCGAGACAAGAAGGATTCAAAGGTAGTTGATTTTCTAAATCCAGCACCTGGGGTGACCCTTCTAGATACCACCGAACTCGACTTCGAGGAATCGGTCAATGCCTTGGTTGATCTGATCAACCAATAACTGGCTAAGGAATACTGTCATGGAAGAAGATCAGCTCGACGAGCAAGCTCGCGCGGATGTGCTGCGCGGCTCCCTCAGCGACTATGAGCTAGACGAAGAAGACTTAGCCCTACTTGAAATCCAGCTAGCCGAAGAGGGATTCGAAGGCTATCTTCCAGCACTTCCGGTACTGGCAATTGTTGGCCGCCCAAATGTTGGTAAATCGGCTCTAGTGAACCGTATTCTTGGTCGCCGTGAGGCAGTGGTTGAAGACATTCCAGGAGTGACTCGGGACCGGGTTTCCTATAAAGCCGACTGGAACGGAAGAAAATTCACACTTGTTGATACCGGTGGTTGGGAGCCAAACCCTAAAGGAATTGACGCAGCTGTTGCCGCGCAAGCAGAGGTAGCAGTAGAGCTTTCGGATGCCGTGTTATTCGTCGTGGACGCGATGGTTGGCCCAACCGCTACCGACGAAAGGGTAGTGAAGATGCTAAGAGCATCTGGCAAACCCGTGATCTTGGTTGCCAACAAGATTGACGACGCTAGACAAGAGCCTGAAGCTGCAGCTCTTTGGTCCTTGGGTCTTGGTGAACCACATCCAGTTTCCGCGGTGCACGGTCGAGGGGTAGCGGACTTGTTGGATGCCGCAATGGCAACGCTTCCTGAAGTTTCTTCGGTTGCGGAGCAAGAATTTGGTGGACCAAGAAGAGTTGCCCTTATCGGAAGACCAAATGTCGGCAAATCATCTTTGTTGAACAAAGCAGTTGGCAAAGTCAGAGCCGTTGTTAGCGAGATAGCCGGAACCACCCGGGACCCAATTGACGAGCAAGTTGAGCTAGGTGGCAAGACTTGGAGATTTGTCGATACCGCAGGTATCCGAAGAAGAATCAAGTTAGCTCAAGGCGCTGACTTCTATGCCTCCCTCCGCACAGCAGCAGCCCTAGAGCGAGCTGAGGTGGCGGTAGTGCTATTCGATGTGACTGAGCCGCTGAGCGATGGGGACATTCGAATTGTTGATCTGGCTCTAGAGTCAGGTCGCGCTTTGGTACTTGCTTTCAACAAGTGGGATCAAATGGATGATGAGCGAAGAAAATATCTCGAGCGAGAAATTGAGCAGAATCTCTCTCATGTCTCCTGGGCTCCACGGGTAAACATCTCGGCACTTACCGGGCGCCACCTGGAAAAGCTCGTGCCTTCTTTGGAGGTTGCCCTGCACAGCTGGGACCTTCGAATTCCAACCGGCAAGCTCAACACCTTTACCCAAGAGCTAGCCATGGAGTTTCCGCACCCTGTAAGGGGAGGAAAGCAACCAAGAATCTTGTTTGCCACTCAGGCTTCAACCAGGCCACCAAAGTTCATCTTGTTTACAACGGGCTTTTTGGACCCTCAGTATCGAAGATTTATCCAAAGAAGACTTCGCGAGAGCTTTGGCTTTGAGGGAACCCCGATTGAGATCTCGATGAGGGTTCGAGAAAAGCGCAAGCGCTAGGCAACTGAATTCCCATGACTATAGAAAGTGTTATTTCTACTTCCCTCTGGATGATTGTTCCTCTTGGGCTCCTAGGAAGCGTGCTTCATTTTCTATTTGACTGGACCAAGCACAACAAAATTGTTGCCATTTTCAGCGCTGTAAACGAGAGCTACTGGGAACACATCAAGATTGCTATCTGGCCGGTGTTTTTTCTACAGGTAGTTCTATTCGCCTCCGGCGGCTATCAGTACGGCTCGTTTATTCCAGCAGCCACAATTGCCCTGTATTCGATACCAGTGAGCATGGTTGGGCTGGTATTTGTTTACAAGGCAGTCACCAAGAAAAACATCCTTTGGCTAGATATCAGCATCTTTTTTGTGTGCATCGCGATTGCGCAGTCGCTATTTGTGTTAATACTCGACCAACTCGATCCAAGCCAAGGAACGGTTGTGATGGCCACATTGTTCTTGATTGGGTTGATTGCTGCCTTCTTGCTCTTTACTGTAAGACCACCCAAGGAACCGGATGTTTTTCTGGACCCAATCAAGAAAGATTACGGCCTTCGCGCGCACCCAGATTTGGAGACCAAGCCTTCAGATAAACCCTGACCTATACTTGGGTCGTTACCGATTGAACTTCGGTAGCAGCGGGCTATAGCGCAGCTTGGTAGCGCACTTGACTGGGGGTCAAGGGGTCGTGGGTTCAAATCCCGCTAGCCCGACCGGAAAATCTTGTCCAATAGCACCGCTTCTGAATCCAATACAATCAAGCTATGCCTCGAGCTCGAGTACCACGCTTCCTCAATGGTGAGGTAGTGAACATTCCAAATCTGCTCAGCTTTCTGCGGATTGCGCTTGTTCCTGTTTTTCTATGGTTACTTCTGGACGAGTTATACCTATATGCGATTTTGGTATTGATGGTCGCCGGCCTTACTGATTTTCTAGATGGCTATCTTGCTCGCAAGCTAGATCAGATGACCAAGCTTGGCAAGATTCTCGATCCAGTTGCTGACCGGCTATACATTTTTGCTACCCTCTTGGCGCTATCAATCACGGGGAACATTCCTTGGTGGCTTGCGGCACTTGTTATTTCAAGAGATGTACTCATGCTTCTTTCGCTACCAATTCTGGCAACAGCTGGCTATCGCACGCTGCCGCCGCACTACCTAGGCAAGGCCAGCACCTTTGCCCTTTTGTACTCATTTCCTTTATTACTGATGGGAAAAATCTTTGTCGAAGCCGAGTTCATAATCATGCCTATCGCCTGGGCATTTGCTTTATGGGGGGTAGGACTTTATTGGTGGTCTGGTTTTGCATACCTCTGGCAGCTGATTTTACTGCTGCGTGAGGCGAGCCAGAAAACCACTAATGTAAAGGTAAGTAAGCGGGGAGGGTGAAATGGATAACGACAAGCGGGATGAGGTCGAAAAGACCCTCAGGTTCAACTCTGAATTCCTCCAAGAGGACGTTCCTACCCTAAACCCAGAAGACCAGAAGGCAGTTGACGATCTTCCTGAGGGAAGTGCCATGCTGGTAGTTCGACAAGGACCCAATGCGGGAGCTAGATTCCTGCTGGATGGCGACTTAACCACAGTGGGTAGAGATCCTAAGTCGGACATTTTTCTGGACGATGTGACGGTTTCGAGACGGCACGCAGAGTTTCGTCGAATCGGCCGTTCCTTCCAAGTTCAGGACTTGGCATCAATGAATGGAATCTATTACGATGGTGTTCGAATCGAGAGCGCCCTTCTAGAAGAGGGCGCTGAGGTTCAAATTGGAAAATTTAGGCTCACGTTTTACCCATCTAAAGCATCAGGAAACAACTAATGACCTCAGCGCAGAGCAACGTTAGAGCAATCTCCTCAAGTGGCAGACTGCTCACGATTGGTCAAGTGCTTGCGATATTGAATCGTGAATTTCCAGACCTGTCTCCTTCGAAACTTAGGTTCCTAGAAGAGCAGGGTCTTATCGAACCGCAGCGAACTCCAGCCGGATATAGAAAGTTTTCGGAACAGGATGTTCAGCGCACACGAGTGATACTCGAGCTTCAAAGAGACCAATATCTTCCCCTAAGAGTGATTAGAGACTATTTATCTCAACTAGATTCAGGAAAGACACCAAACCTTCCTCAAGTTCAGGCTTCCGTTGCCAAGCTGCAGCCAAAAAACCCAATTAAGTTAACTAAGGTCGCTTTGATGAGCGAAACCGGTATCAGCGCGGGTTTGCTGCAAGAAGCTCAAACTTTGATGCTGATTGGCAAGGACTCCTTTGAATCGGCTGATTTGGAGATTGCCAGGGCTATCGTTCACTTGCAGCGCTTCGGTATAGCCCCGCGGCACCTTCGTGGATTGAAAGCATCAGCTGATCGTGAGATTGGGATCATTGAGGGTGTAGTGGCGCCAGTTTTATCTAAGAATGAGCCTGCCAGCAAGTCCAGGGCCACTCATTACGCTCAGGAAATTGAGAACCAATTTGCCACAATCCGAGCCGAACTGATTCGTTCAGTCATTTCCAAAATAGACCAGTAAAACTAGCCCTAGACACCCACTAGACACGCCGTTAGCATCGATTAACGGGCGATGTTGACTCTCAACGGGAGAATTAAGGTAGTCCGTAATCCCCAGGAAGGAGCTAGCAATGTCTGAAAATAATGGCTTTGATAACGACATGCTATTTACCGATGGGTTAATCTCTCAAGATCCAAAAGTTGGCTACCGAGGCACCGCCGCGGCTACAGCAAGTGGAATTAGCTACCGCCAATTGGATTACTGGGACAGAACTGCGCTGGTTCAACCGACGGTTCGATCGGCAACCGGTTCTGGGTCTCAAAGACTTTACGCTTTCCGCGACATTTTGGTACTGAAGCTAGTGAAGCGACTACTTGACACCGGAGTTTCGCTTCAGCAGATACGAATAGCTGTTGATCAGCTGCGTGCTGAAGGAATGAATGACCTAGCTCGAATCACCCTAATGAGTGATGGGGCAAGAGTTTACCTCTGCACCTCTCAGGACGAGGTCATCGACTTACTTGGCAGAGGTCAGGGAGTGTTTGGCATTGCTGTTGGTCGTGTGCTTCGTGAAGTTCAAGCTTCGCTGGTGAACATTGCAACCTTGCACCTTGATGACATGGATGAGTTGGCAGCACGAAGAGCCAACAAGAAAGCTGTTTAGGGCTCGTCCACTAAGTCCAAAACGGACTCTAAACTAACGCCGCGCCTAATCTTGCTATTTTTAGCAGCTTTCAAACTACGCTTTGTTGAGCGCTTGCCATGTTCGGCAGGTCGTTGCTCGAAAAGTTTGTCCAGCACGACTTCGAAAGACTGGGCAGTCTTGATTGCAATTTCACCTGGCCAACTGTGAATCGGTCTTGCCGCACCTTGAGCTTGCTGAACAGCAGAGTGCTCCTCGATTGCCTCGGGCAAAAGCCCCGTACCAAAAAGTTGCTGCAGTTCAGCTAGGCGAAACTGGTGCTCCTTAGAAGCCGGGATAAATCTATTGACGAGTACGCCAAGGGACTGTAATCGGCCGGCGGTTTGTTTGCTGATTTCAGCAACGGCCCTGATTGCTCGATCTGCTGCAAGCACAGAAAAAATGGAGGGCTCTGCAATAATCAGCACTTTATCGCTGGCAGTCCAAGCCAGTTGGGTAAGGCCGTTGAGCGAAGGCGGGGTGTCAATAATCACCAGGTCATAATCGGTTTCTACCCGGCTCAGGGCCTCTTCGAGTCGCCACAGATCCCTCTTGGTTGGAGTCGGGCTATCAAACTCCACTACCTTGGGGCTACCTGGGAGTAGGTCCATCACGCCACCGGAAAGAGTTTCCCAAGCGCTTGCAATAATGGCTCGTTTTACCGTTGCGAGTTTTGGAAGTCTGAGTACGTCGGCGCCAGAGTCCTTTAGCTCCCTTGTTGCACCCAAAGCGGTAGTGGCATCTGCTTGTGGGTCGAGATCAACTACTAATGTTCTAAGTCCTCTAGATAAGGCAGCCGAGGCCAAGCCTAGGGCGACGGTGGTTTTTCCCACCCCACCTTTGAGGGAGCTTACGCTGAGTACATGCACACAAATAGGCTACCTTTTTATTGGGTTAATGTTTTTAGGCAAAACCGTAAGTTTGAAGATCAATAGAGAAGGACTCTATGTTTACCAAGATTCTGGTAGCAAACAGGGGAGAGATCGCTGTCCGCGCCTTCCGAGCTGCCTATGAACTTGGCGCCAAAACTGTCGCTGTGTTTCCTTACGAGGACCGAAACTCAACTCACCGACAAAAAGCTGACGAGGCTTATCAGGTTGGGGCACCGGGACATCCGGTTAGTGCGTATTTGGACGTGGCTGAAATTATCAGAGTTGCTAAAGAATGCGGAGCGGATGCCATCTACCCTGGTTACGGATTTCTTTCCGAGAACCCAGAGCTAGCTGTTGCAGCAAAAGAAAACGGCATAACATTTATTGGTCCAAGCTCGGATGTTTTAGAACTTGCAGGAAATAAGGTAAATGCAATTGCGGCTGCCACTCGGGCGAAGGTTCCGGTGCTGCGATCCTCCGGTTCGTCAGAAGATGCAACAGAGCTAATCGAGGCTTCCAAGAAAATCGGTTTCCCATTATTTGTCAAAGCTGTCGCAGGTGGAGGCGGAAGAGGGATGCGCAAGGTAGCGGACGAAAAGAATCTCGCGGAAGCTATAGAGCAGGCCTCGAGAGAAGCGAAGAGCTCGTTTGGGGACGCCAGAGTGTTTCTGGAACAGGCCGTTCTTAGACCAAGACACATCGAGGTGCAGATCTTGGCTGATAGCCAAGGGGGAGTCGTGCACCTGTTTGAAAGGGATTGCTCAATCCAGCGTCGCAACCAAAAAGTCGTAGAAATTGCTCCAGCTCCAAATATCGACGAGAAGCTCAGAAAACAGCTTTACCAAGACGCCGTGAGCTTTGCTAAGGAACTCGGTTACCAAAACGCGGGAACAGTAGAGTTTCTAGTTGAGACCGAGGGACCAAACACAGGGCAGCACGTATTCATTGAGATGAACCCTCGAATTCAGGTGGAACACACGGTAACCGAGGAAATAACGGACATTGACCTGGTTCAGTCTCAAATGCGAATTGCCTCAGGAGAATCCTTACAAGAACTGGGCCTTAGCCAAGAAACTATTGAAATGCACGGATTTGCAATCCAGTGCCGCATTACTACGGAGGATCCAGCTGCAAACTTCCGCCCTGACACCGGCAAGATTACTACCTATCGCTCACCAGGAGGCGCGGGGATAAGACTCGATGGCGGAACAGTTACTGCCGGATCTGAAGTGTCGCCTCACTTTGACTCACTTTTAGTTAAATTGGTCGCGCGCGGCTCCAGCTTCAAGGCAGCGGTTGCAAGAGCAAGTCGAGGTCTTGCAGAATTTAGAATCCGCGGGGTAGCAACCAATATTTCCTTCCTTCAAGGGGTTTTGGAAGATGCAACTTTTGTTTCAGGAAACCTAAGCACAGCATTTATTGAAGAGCGGCCGGAGCTGATGCGCACTCGCCCATCCAAAGACCGTGGCACCAAATTACTTCAGTGGCTTGCTGAGACAACTGTTAATCAGCCAAATGGCCCCCGCCTAATTTACCTCGACCCAACTATCAAACTGCCAACCGTTGACCTAGGGTTGCCAGCCCCGGATGGGTCTAGGCAGCGCCTATTGAAGTTAGGCCCAGAAGCATTTGCCAGTGAGTTAAGAAAGCAAAAACACGTTGCAATAACAGACACAACATTTAGAGATGCCCACCAGTCGCTTCTTGCTACCAGAGTGCGAACCAGAGACTTAGTGAAAGTTGCTCCCCACCTTTCCAGACTAACTCCGCAGCTTCTCTCGGTTGAAGCCTGGGGAGGTGCAACCTACGACGTCGCACTCAGGTTCCTAGCTGAAGACCCATGGGAGCGGTTGGAGGCTCTAAGACAGGCAATTCCAAATATCTGCATCCAGATGCTGCTACGTGGAAGAAACACAGTCGGCTACACACCATATCCTGAACCCGTAACGGATGCTTTTGTCAAAGAAGCTGCTGAATCAGGCGTGGATATCTTCCGCATTTTTGATGCACTAAATGATGTTGAACAAATGAAACCCGCAATTGACGCAGTTCTAAGAACTAAGACTGCCGTTGCTGAAGTGGGAATTTGCTATACCGGCAATCTTTTGGACCCCAAGGAAGATCTTTACACCCTCGATTACTACTTGGAGCTAGCAGGAAAAATTGTGGCGGCCGGGGCCCACATACTTGCAATCAAGGACATGGCAGGACTTCTGCGTCCAGAGGCAGCAAGAAAACTAGTAACTGCGCTTCGCGAGAGGTTTGATCTTCCAGTTCACTTGCACACTCACGACACCGCCGGTGGCCAGCTCGCCACTTTGCTTGCTGCAATTGAAGCGGGCGTTGATGCAGTGGATGTTGCAAGTGCTCCAATGGCGGGCACCACCTCACAGCCTTCGGCATCATCGCTGATTGCAGCGCTGGCTGACACCGACAGAGATTGTCAAATCCCACTTAGCTCGGTAACTGCTTTAGAGCCATACTTCGAAGCAGTTAGAAAAATCTACGCTCCGTTTGAATCTGGTCTTCCGGCGCCGACCGGTCGCATCTACGATCACGAGATACCTGGTGGTCAGCTCTCGAACCTGAGACAGCAGGCAATAGCTTTAGGTGTTGGAGATCGATTTGAGGAAGTTGAGGATATGTACTCTGCTGCCAACAAGATTCTTGGTAGACCGCCAAAAGTTACTCCTTCTTCGAAGGTGGTCGGAGATTTAGCTTTGCACTTAGTTGCCGTGGGAGCTGATCCTGAAGACTTTGCAACCAATCCTCAAAACTACGATGTTCCAGATTCCGTTATTAGCTTCATGGCCGGTGCCTTGGGTGACTTACCTGGCGGTTGGCCAGAACCATTTAGAAGCAAAGTACTAAAGGGCAAAACTGTTGATTTGTCGCTAACTGAAGTTTCCACTGAGGACTTGGCTTTTCTTTCAGGAACTAAGCAGGATCGTCGTGCAACTTTGAACCGCTTGTTATTCCCAGAACCCTTCAGGGAGTTCAAGAAGATGCGTGAAAACTACGGATCACTTGATCAAGTTGAAACAATTGACTTTTTCTATGGCTTAGAGCAAGGCAAAGAGCACGTTATTGAGCTTGCCAAGGGCCTTACTTTATTCATCGGCTTAGAAGCAATTGGAACACCAGACGCCAAGGGCTTCAGAACCGTGATGGCAACTCTAAACGGGCAGTTGAGGCCAATAAACGTGAGAGACCGAAAGATTGTTAGTGAAGTTATATCCGCAGAAAAGGCAGACAGCACAAATCTCGGACACGTTGCTGCACCATTTCAGGGGGTTGTCACCCTAAAAACAGTAATTGGCGCAAAAGTTGAACTCGGACAGCCCCTTGCCAGCATCGAGGCTATGAAAATGGAAGCTACCATAACAGCTAGCGTCGCCGGCACCGTAAAGCGGCTAGCCATTTCCGGTACTCAGTCAGTAGAAGCGGGCGATCTAATACTAGAAATTCAGGGCTAGTTAGCGCACCTGGGCCATCTGCTTTAGAATTGCATAGTTGATTTCTTGAAGCACGCATCGAGGAGATTTTTTGTCTAAAAAGAACAAGTCCGGATTCACTTCAGACGGCACTAGTCTTGGTGAGAGCTCACCTGGAGTAGATCCAGCAGATTTTGGAACCGAGAAGAATTCAGCAATTGAAATTTCATCAACCGAAGTTGATATTTCTCCAGCAACTTCCGCAGTCGAAGTAGTTGTTGAGACCAGCTCAGTCGAGCTAACCCCGGTTGAGATCAGCGCACCGGATGAATCAAAGGGTCGTTATTCCAGGCGAGATAGCTTGCGCGGGGAAGTCTTCGATGAACCAGAGCCTGCTGCCATGCTCACAGCAGATCGACTAATTGATGCCTCCGCCAAGTTCCGCGCAGCTCCTGAAACCGGTTGGCGTCGATTGGTGTTTTTCGCCAGCCTTAAGTTAATTAATCCAGGCGACTCCCCAAAGGTGAAGGCTCGCAAAGCGCTAGATGCCAGAATTGGCGCCGCACTAGATGGTGGAACCAAGTTCATCCCGGTACTAACCCGAAAAGGTGGTGTTGGTAAGACGACCATCAGCACACTTCTTGGAATGGCTTTGGCTCAAGTTAGAGAAGACCGAGTAATTGCAATTGATGCAAACCCCGACCGTGGAACCCTTGCTGAGAGAGTGAGTAAGTCAACAAGGTTTACGGTTCGAGATGTGGTCAATAGGGCAGCATCTATTGACGGCTTTGCCGAGTTTTCCAACATGGTCTCAAGAGACGAAACCAGACTCGATGTTTTAGCATCCGATTCCGACCCTATGCTTTCCGAGGCCTTCAATGAGGGCGATTACAACGTGGTAGCCGACATGGCTGCACGTTACTACTCGGTGGTGATTACTGACTGCGGAACTGGAATTGTTCACTCCGTAATGAGGCCGACCCTACAACGTGCCAACACCGTGGTAATAGTTTCTGGAGGATCGGTCGATGAAGCCAGGTTGGCATCTGAGACTTTGACTTGGCTGGAGGCTAACGGCTTTGGCGAATTGGTTCGAAACTCAGTAGTTGCCCTTAACACCGCAACACAGGCCACACTGTTGGTAAAACTCGATGAAATCGAACAGCACTTTAGAACCAGAGTCCGTTCAGTTATTCGGATTCCCTATGACGCTGCGTTGGCTGCAGGATCGGTTATCAAGTTCCATGAACTCAACAAGCAAACCCGCGATGCCGCTAGAGAACTCGCTTCTGAAGTTGTTGGCTCAATATTCAATCCGCTGTAACTCATGGAGGCTAGGCAGATCCGGTTACTGGGAGATCCGGTTCTAAAAACCGCATCAGATCCAATAGGGAAAATAACCGAATCAACTAGGAAGTTGATTAGAGACTTAGAGCAGGCAACGCAGCTTCCTGGAAGAGCTGGGGTTGCAGCTCCGCAAATCGGTGTGAACCTTCGAGCCTTTAGTTATAAAGTCGACGGTGATGTAGGACATCTGATAAATCCATCGATTATTGAAACATCGGGTGATCTCATAGAACTCGACGAGGGTTGTCTATCACTTCCAGAGATCTGGGCAAAGACCCCAAGATTCCCTGCCGTAACGGTCTCGGGAATCAACATAGAAGGCGAACCGGTGGAAATTAAAGCCAACGGATTGCTCGCTCAGGTATTACAGCATGAGATAGATCATCTTGATGGACTTGTTTACTTAGATCGACTAGACGCTGCAGCTCGAAAAACAGCCATGGCCGCGCTGCGCGAAACTAGCTGGTTTATGAAGAACTAGTCTTGTGTCTTAATAGCATCCGAGGTAGTTGGAGCTCCACCGTAGATCTCATCAATCAAGGGCGCAAAGTCTCTGGCAACGACCTCGCGCTTAATCTTGAGTGAGGGAGTCAGGTGGCCGGACTTCTCAGAAAGTTCACTTTCAATAACAGCAAATTTCTTGATTGCTTCGGCGTTCGAAACTTTCGAGTTAACCTCATCTACGGCTTTTTGCAGCTCTTGTAACACGCGAGGATTCTTTGCAGCTTGAGCGAGAGTAAGGTCAGCTTTTTGACCGTTATTTGCAAGCCAAACTGGCATCATCTCAGGATCCAGCGATAGTAGTGCTGCAACAAAGTTTCTTTGGTCCCCGATGACAACGGCTTGGCCAATGATTGGGCTAGCGCGTAGCGGATCTTCGAGGGCTGTTGGCGCGACGTTTTTGCCACCGGCTGTAACGATTAGTTCTTTCTTGCGGCCGGTGATTGATATGAAACCTTCGTCATCTAGCTCGCCGATGTCACCAGTTTTGAACCACTCACCATCCATGGTTGCCTTTGTTGCTTCCGGATTCTTCCAATAACCGCGCAGTACGTTAGATCCTTTAAGCAGGATTTCTCCGTCATCGGCAATCTTGACTCCACAACCTGGCAACACCCTTCCCACTTTGCCAATCTTGGCATCGGAAGGTCTTCCGATCATCGCGGGTGCGCTGGTTTCGGTTAATCCATAACCTTCTAGAACCACCAGTCCAATCGAGCGGAAGAAGTGTCCTAGGCGCTCTCCAAGTGGCGCACCACCAGAAACTGCGTACTTGACTTGTCCACCCATAGCTGCCCGAAGTTTCTTGTAAACCAGAGCATCAAATACCTTGTGTTGAAGTTTTAGCGATAGCGAAGGGCCCTTCCTGGAATCCTGCGCTCTCGAGTAATCCACCGCGACCTGCACGGCCTTGCGGAAAATCTTTCCCTTACCGCCAGCTTCTGCCTTTTGTTCAGCTGAGTTATACACTTTCTCAAAAACCCTAGGAACAGCCAGCAAAAAGTCAGGATGGAACGACTGCATCGCGGCAGCAACTGTCGTGGTATCCGGTTGGTGCCCAACTTTGATTCCAGCGTGAACACACAAAATGGAAATGAACCTCGCATAGACATGGGCTAGCGGCAGAAATAGGACAGTAGCGGTACCTTCTTTTACTACCTCAGGAAGCTCCAGCATGGCATTTTTTGAAAGGTCTACAAAACCTCGATGGGTTAGTTCGCAACCCTTTGGCTTGCCGGTAGTGCCTGATGTGTAAATGATTGTTGCTAGAGAATCAAGGTCCCTTGAAGTTCGAGCATTTTCAAGCTCCTGATCTGAAACATCGCTACCTAAAGCGGCCAGTTTTGTCAGTGAATCGTCGTCTAAGCGCCAGGTGTGCCTTAGAGAATGAGCACCTTTATCGATTGAATCAAACCGTGCCTGATGCTCTGCGGTTTCAACTATTAGCGCAACCGCACCAGAGTCTGAGAGGACCCATTCAATTTGTGCTGGGGCGCTGGTTTCATAGATTGGCACTGAAACAGCGCCAGCAAACCACAAAGCAAAATCAACTTGCGCCCACTGGTAGCGGGTGCGACTCATGATGGCAACTGCATCTCCTGGCTTGATGCCCGATTTGATGAACCCCTTGGCTAGAGCCTGGACCTCACTCAAAAATACTTGCGCAGATACCTCGGTCCAAACCCCCGGAGTATTCTCCTTGGCGTAAAGGGCGATGTTGGGTGTCTTCTTCACTCGCTGGACGAGAAGGTCCGTTATGTTCTCGTCCTTATTGGTTTGAATCAGGGAAGGCAGTTCGTAGGATCTCATCAGGCTCCAATGCTCGTGATTTTTCCTCACTCTAGCCCAAAACCATTGATTTTGGCCAGAAACGGCCAATGACAGATAGCTAGCGACAAAGCTACACTTGCTATTTGGCCATAATGGCGGACTCGGATAGGCAAATACATGCATGCGGTAGGTATAGACATTGGCGGCACCAAAATCGCAGGTGCTCTGGTTGATGAGCAAGGGCAAATTCATAATGAACTCAAGGTCTCAAGCCCCATCGACGATGCCGATCAAATGATTGACACCATTGCCTCGTTAGTTGCCGAGCTGACTACGGGCCAGCAAGTTGCTGGGGTTGGTGTTGCCGCCGCTGGCTTCATGAGCAAAGATCGGGAGATTATGTATCACTCGCCAAACATTTCCGCTTGGCGAAATGAACCGCTTAAGAAGCGCTTGGAGACCAAACTCGGCCAACCTGTAATGCTCGAAAACGACGCTAATGCCGCCGGATGGGCCGAGTTTCGTTTTGGTGCTGGAGCAAAATCTACGAGCATGATCATGATCACCATTGGAACCGGATTAGGCGGGGCAATCATCTCAGACGGGGTTCTTCTGAATGGCGGCTTTGGCATCGGCGGCGAGTTAGGGCACGTGACTCTTATTCCTGGAGGACAGAGCTGTGGCTGTGGCCAAAAAGGCTGCGTTGAAGCATATTGCGCAGGAACGGCACTCCTAAAATCAGCTCGCGCCCTAGCCCGCTCAAGTGACTCCAGAGGTTCAAGACTCAAGCAGCTAGCGGAAGTAACTGGTGAATTGACCGGGGAACAGTTTTATCAAGCCATTCTCGAAGATGATCTAGGCGCCAACTCACTTATTGCGGACCTCGCTCACCATCTAGGAACCGCCATTGGAACAATTTATGTTCCAATCCTTGACCCCGAACTGGTAGTTATCGGAGGGGGAGTAAGCGTATTGGGGGAGAGACTTCTGTCTCCAATTCGGTCTGCTTTCAGTGATTCCATGCCAGCAAAGGGGTATCGACCAGAGCTAGAGATTGTCGGGGCCACCTTCTTGAACCAGGCAGGTCTTATTGGAGCTGCTGATTTAGCTCGCCAGAGCTTTGCAGGGTCATAACCGATAAACTTTAGTCTTGCTCTAGCTAGAGAGGTAGCGATGGCGTATTTCATACTAAAGACGTTCGTCCTTGGTCCTTTGCTGCGCTTTATCTTTAGGCCATGGGTTCGCGGTGTAGAGAACGTACCGACCTCCGGAGCAGCAATTTTGGCTAGCAATCACCTGTCTTTTTCTGACTCTATATTTCTTCCGTTGCAGTGCCCTAGACCTGTGGTGTTTCTTGCAAAGAGCGAGTACTTCACCGGTAAGGGTCTAAAGGGCTTTCTAGTGAAGACATTTTTCAAGGCCACCGGCCAGTTACCTATTGACCGCTCCGGAGGTAAAGCATCTGAGGCGGCGCTAAATACCGGACTTGGCGTTTTAGAGCAGGGGCAACTTCTTGGTATCTACCCGGAAGGAACCAGATCTCCGGACGGCAAGCTTTATAGGGGCAGAACTGGAATTGCCAGGATGGCGCTGGAGGCCAAGGTTCCAGTTATTCCAGTTGCCATGATTGACACCGAAAAAGTTCAACCGATTGGGTCCCGATTTCCTAGGGTTCGCAGGGTGGGCATTGTTTATGGGGAGCCACTGGACTTTTCGAGATTTGATGGCATGGAGGGAGATCGTATAGTTTTGCGAGCCGTGGCCGATGAAATCATGTACGAACTCATGAAAATTAGTGGCCAAGAATATGTAGACCAATACGCCTCTACAGTTAAGGAAAAGCGAGCAGCGCTCGCTAGGTAGGAAAATTTGATAGAGCCAAATATACAAGCCGACCCAAAGGTTCTTGCCGGTCTAGACAACTACAAGAATCTAACTGCCGCGCAACAACCGACTTGGACTGACCAAGCAAAGCTTGAGACAGCGCGTCAAGAGCTTGCAATTTTGCCACCGCTGGTATTTGCAGGTGAAGTTGACACCCTTAGGTCCAGACTCGCTGCTGCTGCATCTGGAAAAGCCTTCCTATTGCAAGGCGGAGACTGCGCAGAGACTTTCGCCGATGCAACCGCTGACAGAATCCGAAACCGAGTCAAAACAATTTTGCAGATGGCTGTTGTATTGATGTATGGCGCTTCGTTACCTGTTGTGAAAATGGGACGCATGTCCGGCCAGTTTGCTAAGCCAAGATCTTCTGACACGGAAACTCGCGGTGACATTAGCCTTCCTGCCTACCGAGGCGATGCCGTGAATGGCTATGACTTCACGCAAGAGTCCAGAGCTACTGATCCAAGCCGAATGGTTCGCGCGTATCACACCTCTGCTTCGACACTGAACCTAATTCGTGCTTTTACAACCGGAGGATTTGCCGACCTTAGATCAGTACACGAGTGGAACAAGGGCTTTACCGACAACCCAGCAAACTCTCGTTACGAACAACTGGCTGGAGAGATTGATAGAGCCATTAAGTTCATGGATGCCTGTGGCGCGGACTTTGAAGCGCTAAAGAGCACCGAGTTTTACGTATCCCATGAGGCCTTGCTGTTTGATTACGAAAGACCACTAACCCGAATTGACTCTCGAACCGGGAATCCTTACGGCACCAGCGGTCACTTCCTATGGGTGGGAGAGAGAACTAGGCAGATTGACGGTGCCCACATCGATTTCATGTCAAGACTTAGAAACCCGATCGGAGTAAAGCTGGGTCCAGCAACTAGCAAGCAGGATGTCTTGGAGCTAATTGAGAAACTTGACCCGAATCGTGAGCCAGGAAGACTCACCTTCATCACTCGCATGGGAGCTTCTCAGATTAGAGACAAGTTGCCAAGCTTGATTGAAGCCGTTGCAACCACAGACGCTACTCCGTTATGGGTGACCGATCCGATGCACGGTAACGGCATCACCACCAAAAACGGTTACAAGTCCAGGCACTTCGATGACGTCATGGACGAAGTTTCAGGATTTTTCAGCGTTCACAAACAGATGGGAACTTTTCCAGGAGGAATTCACATCGAACTAACCGGTGATGACGTTGCAGAGTGTCTAGGTGGCTCGGAAAAGATAGATGAAGCTACCTTGGAGCAGCACTACGAGTCACTGTGTGACCCAAGGCTGAATCACATGCAGTCACTGGAGCTAGCGTTTTTAGTTTCAGAGAAGCTTTCAAAGCGCTAGCGCGTGTAAACCGTAACTGTAGAACCCACGCGTACTTTTTGTCCTGGGGCAGGGCTTTGTCTAGCAACTTTGACAACTCCGTAGGAGCTAGTTAGTTGATCGGTGTCTACAGTCACAGCCAACCCCAACGCTTCAAGAGCCCTCTTCGCGGCTGCTACTGTTTCTCCAACCATGTTGGGCAAGGTGGCAAACTCTGGACCTTTCGATACTTCCAACCGCACCGACCCGCCCTCTTTGAGGGGATCACTTTCTGGAACCATTGCAACTACCAGGCCTTTGGAAACCTCGTCACTGAACACTAGGCTCTCTGTCACAACAACCCCTAGTGCCTGCAGTTCTTGCTTGGCTTGCTCAGCTCCGTTGTTGCGAACATCAGGCAGCTCACCCAGCGAGATATGGATATCAACAACTGTTCCCTGATTCGTTTCTGTTCCGCTGGGAAGTGAAAACGCTATAACTTTTCCTGCCGCCACAGTGCTAAAAAATGAAGTTACAACTCCCGGCTCCAACTCACTGGCCGTTAGCAATGCCTGTGCCTCGGCTAGATCCGCATCTGGCACTTCAGGCACCAGTACTTGCTTTGGCCCAAGAGAGACAAACACCGTGATTTCAGATTGCTTGGACACTTGAGAACCAGCTGGTGGATCGGTTCTGGTAACAAACCCAACCGGTACTAGCAAGCTATGTTCTTGTTGCTCGACTACTTTGAGCCCAATTGGTTCGAGTGCGGCAATTGCCACTTCCAAAGATCTACCAGAAAGTTCTGGAACACTTGCCGCACCACCTGGTCCGGTAGCAAACCACCAACCATATCCAGCCGAGGCAAAAACAGCCAAGAAAGTGAAAAGAACCAATAACCGGCCAGTTCTTCGATTGGCCTTGGTGAGCTTAGTTGCGATTTCAGAGCGGTATTCAAGCTGACCCAAAAGCTGCTCGTCGATGACTTCGGTGGCGCCATCTGGCGCAACAAAGTCCTCATCCCAATTAGCTCTTGCGGTGTTCGCAATGTCTTCCAGGTTTGTGGTCAGACCCCGCGCTAAATCTGAGCGGGCACGCTTGATAACTGGAAGTAACTCTCTGGCATTAGCTGGGCGGTCTTTCGGATTTCTTGCCGTCGCCCATAAAACAATCTCATCTAGAAGCGGCGGCACGCCAGGTTTAACTGACGAGGGAGCAGGAACTCGGTCATTGGCGTGTTGATAGGCAATTTGAACCGCTTGCTCACCTTCGAAAGGCTGTTTTCCAGTGAGCATTTCAAAGATCATCACTCCTAGTGAGTAGATGTCGCTTCTGGCATCCGCTTGACCTCGCGTAACTAGCTCGGGGGATAGATAGGCCACCGTTCCAACTACCGATCCAGTTTCGGTGTGTTGTGTGATTGCCCGAGCTAATCCAAAGTCGCCGAGTTTTACGTTTCCGTTGTCATCTAGAAATATGTTTTCAGGCTTCAAGTCCCGATGCAATATTCCTGCGGAGTGCGCTGCTGCAAGACCGGCGGTTAGCGGCTCGATGATTTCTAATGTTCTAGAGGCGTCTAGTAAGCCAAAATCATTCATGGCATCCCGAAGAGTAATGCCTGGCACAAACTCCATAACTAAGAAGGTGATTTCACCGTCGGTTCCTTGATCGAAAACATTCACAAGATTTGGGTGGGAGAGCTTTGCTGCCATCTTGGCTTCACGGCGAAACTTTTCTACGAATGACTTGTCCGTTGCAAGGTGTGGATGAATGATTTTTAGGGCAACTTCACGCTCTAAAACACTGTCTCTGGCCCGGTAGACGCTTGCCATACCACCTGATGCGACCAGAGACTGGACCAGATAGCGCGAGGCAAT
>JBIIAT010000004.1:0-82043 GCA_044239775.1 Rhodoluna sp.
GCTTCATTTCGGTATTAGGGAACACGCAATGGGTTCGATCCTCAATGGAATAGCGCTGCACGGAAAAACCCGCTCTTATGGCGGAACTTTCCTAATCTTCAGTGACTACATGAGGCCTGCGGTTCGGCTGGCCGCTCTTATGAAGGTTCCATCGATTTTCGTTTGGACACACGACTCAATCGCTCTAGGAGAAGATGGTCCAACTCATCAACCTATTGAGCAGCTGGCAACCCTGCGAGCTATTCCAGGACTTGATGTAATAAGACCAGCTGATGCCAACGAGGTTAGCTACGCGTGGAAGAAGATTCTTTCAAGACGGCTTGGTCCAGCTGGCATCGCCCTTACACGTCAGAACCTGCCGGTCATAAACCGGACAGATCCTGATCCAACCGGATCGGTGGCTGCTGCGGCTTGCAACGTTGAGTTCGGGGGTTATGTTTTGGTCGATGCCTCCAATTCCAAACCAGAGCTGATTATTATCGCCACCGGTTCAGAGGTTCAGTTAGCGCTTGCTGCAAGACTTGAACTTGAAACTGTGGGTGTAAAAACCAGAGTGGTTTCAATGCCTTGTGTCGAATGGTTTGAGGAGCAGTCCGAGAGTTATCGAAATAGCGTCTTGCCACAGAGCGTTTTGGCGAGAGTCTCAGTTGAGGCAGGGCTTGCTCTAGGTTGGGCAAAATACGTGCCTCAGGGTGATTCGGTTTCAATCGAGCACTACGGCGCCTCCGCTGACTACAAGACTCTGTTCGCCAAGTTCGGTCTAACAACCGAGGCAGTTGTAAAGAAGTCAAGAGAAGTTCTTGAAAGGTCAAAATGAATTCAGCTCTTGACCGATTAGACCAGGCAGGTGTGAGTATTTGGCTAGATGACCTATCCAGAGATCGAATCCAATCTGGATCTTTAGCCGAGCTGATTTCATCTCGAGCGGTTTCTGGGGTTACCACGAACCCAACAATATTTGCTGGCGCCTTTGCTAAAGGAGATGCCTACGCTTCCCAGCTAGCGGAATTGGCGGCAAAGGGAGCAAGCGCGACCGAAGCTGTCTTCGAAGCGACGACCTTGGATGTTCGAATGGCTTGCGATGTTTTTAGCGATGTATATAAGAAGACCAGAGGCGTTGATGGTCGGGTTTCTATTGAAGTTGAACCTGGAATTGCCATGGACCCAGAGAAAACCATCACCCAGGCGAAGCAAATTTTTGAAGCCGTTGGCCGTGAAAATGTGATGATAAAGATTCCAGCAACCATCCCGGGACTAAGCGCTATTACAGAAGTTCTCGCAGCTGGAATTTCAGTAAACGTGACATTGATTTTTTCATTGCAGCGTTACGCATTAGTCATCTCCGCCTTCAAAGAGGGAGTCCGGAAAGCAATGATTAACGGTCATGACGTTTCGAAGATTCACTCGGTGGCCTCGTTCTTCGTATCCAGAGTCGACACCGAGGTAAACAAGAGATTAGAGGCTATTGGTAGCCAGCAGGCGCTAGCTTTGAAATCAAAGGCAGCGCTGGCGAACGCTAGGCTCGCTTATGAACTTTTCGAGAACCAATTTTCAGCTTCCGATTGGCAAGATCTCAAAGCCGCGGGTGCCAACAGCCAGCGCCCCCTTATGGCCTCCACGGGGGTAAAAGACCCATTGCTACCAGACACTCTTTATGTGACGCAGCTGGTTGCACCTGAGCTTGTGAACACTATGCCGGAGGCAACCATGGAGGCGGTGTTCGACCACGGTGAAATATCCGGGGATACCATCACAGGGCACTATCAGCAGTCCAGGGATGTATTGGAAGAGCTGGCTGCGCTGGGTATTTCTTACGAAGAGGTTGTGTCGCTTCTTGAAACAGAAGGTGTCGAGAAATTTGTTGCTTCCTGGGACGACTTGCTCGAGACAGTTTCAAAGGCTTTGCTGGGCAAATAATGACCTTAAAAGTTTCAACCAAGGGTGCCTCATCTGTGGCTGTTGCCACCGTGATTCAGGAGCTGGTTCGCGACAAAGTCGCGAGTCGGATTTTTGCTAAGGATCACACACTTTGGGGTCTAGACGCGCAGGCAGAAGCTTCTATTCGATTAGGTTGGGTTGATGCAGCCGCGGAATCGCTTGAGCTATTCCCAGAAGTTTCTGAGCTTCGAAAGGCTCTTATAGGCAGCGGTCTGACCAGAATAGTTCTCTGCGGTATGGGTGGTTCTTCGTTAGCCCCGGAGGTCATTGCTGCTTCTGCTGGCGTGGAGCTTGTGGTGCTGGATTCAACTCACCCGTCACAAGTTCGATCAGCAGTGTCAAAGGACATAGCAAAAACTGTAGTTGTTGTCTCATCTAAGTCTGGCTCAACCGTAGAGACCGACTCGCAGAAAAGAATTTTCGAGCAAGCGTTCGAACAAGCAGGTATCGACAAGACTTTACGAATCATTGTGGTAACTGACCCGAACTCCCCCATGCATAAGCAAGCTGTCCTGGATGGCTATCGCGTGTTTCTTGCCAATCCGAACGTGGGAGGCAGATTTTCGGCCCTTACTGCGTTTGGTGTAGTTCCTTCGGTTCTGGCAGGCGTAGACATGCTACCAATTCTGCAAGATGCAATTTCTGCAGCTGATGCATTGTCCAGGGACGAAGCAAATAACCCAGCACTAGTACTCGGTGCGGCAATGGCTACAACTTCATCGAGCCAAGGTTTCAGAGACAAGTTGGGAATTGTTTCCACAAGTGACGAAGTTTCAGGGTTTGGGTTTTGGATGGAACAACTAATTGCTGAATCGACAGGAAAGCACGGTCGCGGCGTCTTGCCGATAGTTCTCGAGGCTAATTCGCCGGAGCTTTTAACACCTAGCGAAGATCTTGTCACCATTGGGCTCTTAGCTGATGCCTCAAGCGGTGGTTATGACATCAATGTTTCGGGTGGGCTTGGTTCGCTGTTTTTACTCTGGGAGGTGGCAACCGCTGTTGCGTCAAGGCTGCTTGGAGTTAATCCATTCGATCAGCCCGATGTGGAGTCCGCCAAAATCGCCTCTAGAAAGTTTCTAGACAGCAAAGCCCCGAAACAAGAGCCGCTGTTTACTGAAGGAGCATTCGAGGTTTCAATAAGGAACATCGCTCTATCAAAAGATCCCACTCTAAAAGAGGCCATCGAGGCCCTGGTGCGCTCTGCGGGGCCTGATTCTTACTTCGCTATTCACGGTTATCTCGATAGAGATCGAGCTGGACTATTTCAGACGCTACGAGATATAATTGCTAAATCGTCGGGTCGACCAGCAACATTTGGCTGGGGACCCAGATTTTTACACTCCACCGGCCAGTATCACAAGGGTGGGCCAGCTCAAGGAATATTTTTGCAGCTGATCAGCGAAGACGGAGAAGAGCTAATGATTCCCGGTCGCGAGTTCGGTTTTCAGGAGCTAATGCATGCTCAGGCAGCGGGAGACGCAAACGTGTTATCACAAAACGGGCGTCCAGTTCTGACGCTGAGATTCCAAGACCAAGATCGAGCGCTCTCGCTAGTTAGCGAAGCGCTAGAAGGCATTTGATGTTTGGATGACTTCTTGGAGCGACGTAAAGTAGTGGGTGAATTCAGGTTCGGTCATAGAGGAACTGGTGCTTTTCGCAGACATTCTTCGGTGATTAGGGATTCGCCGAAAGTTAGAGATTCTGGGAAAACTACAAAGTCTTGGCTTCTACATCAAGAAGCCACCTCACTGATTACTTCTTCTTAGAAGTCTTTTTAACAGGCTTTTTAGCAGCTACTTTCTTTGCCGCAGGCTTTGCCTTTGGTGCAGCTTTCGCTGTCTTCTTAACAACCTTTTTCGCTAATGGCTTTTTTGCCACAGTCTTTTTTGCAACCGGCTTAGCCACTTTCTTGGCAGCAGCCTTCACAGGCTTTACTGGCTTGGCGGGTTTCACTGGCTTGACCGCCTTGGCCGCTTTGGCTTTTTCCGCGGCAATCTTAATTGCTTGGGCTTTAGCAGCAGCTGTTCGGGCGGCCTCAACTTTAACTTGCTTCTTCGCGGCTTCGGCGAGCTTCGCGCGACGGTCCTTAATTGAAGACAGCGCTTCGTCTAACAGGGCCTTGGCCTCGTCTGATGTTCTTCTTTCTTTGACGTAAGCGAGATGAGTCTTATATGGCTCGTGCTTTAAAATCTGTGGCGGGTTCTTCTTGTCTTGCCCTGCAGGAAGGCCGCAGTTTGGGCAGTCAATCATGTCTGGAATTTCGGCTGGGTCCACGTGGGCTGCAAACTGCGGGCTCTGTGTATGGCCGTTAATGCAGTAGTAGTGACGCTCAACCCTTTCGGATTTAAATCCCCGGTATTGCTCGCCCATGGGACCCGCGCCAACGCGCGAGCCTCTTATCGCTGATCCTCCGCTAGCCAAGATCTCCCCTAAAAGCCAAACCTGGTGAAAAGACCCAGTGCGATAACTGAGCCAACCCAAACGAGGCCCAAAATGATGGTGATTCGATTCAAGTTTCTTTCAGCAACCCCGGAGGAAGATACGTTTGTGGTGACGCCGCCTCCGAACATGTCCGAAAGACCGCCCCCTCTACCCTTATGAAGCAAAATCATGAGGATAAGTAGCAAGCTGGTGATCGCAAGAAGCACCTGAAGTGCGATTTGTATGGCGGCCATGAATTTACCTGTTCTATTTCGGTACTAGACGATTATAAGCTGACATGCTTCTGGAATCGGCAAATACCAGTGAACTCATCTACTACCAGGCTCGCACCGCCCACCAGAACCCCGTCAACGTCCGAAGAGGCGAGGAATCCTGCGACATTTGCACTCTTGACAGACCCGCCGTAGAGAATCCTTGTCTGCTCAGCTACTTCTGGTGAAATCAGGGCACCAATGGTTTCGCGAAGCTTCTTGGCTACTTCGGCTGCTTGCTCGTTGGTCGCTACCTTACCTGTGCCAATAGCCCAAACAGGCTCATAAGCCACGACAAAGTCACCTATGTCCTTGTGCCCCTCGAGGGCCCTGGTTAGCTGTTCGATTGGAGCAGCTGCGGCACCCTCGGCTTCGAGTTGCTCTAGAGTCTCACCAACACAGATCAAAGGTACGAGCTTGTTTTTGAAGCAGGCTGCCACCTTGTCTCGGATTAAATCATCGTCCTCGTTGTGGTGCTCGCGCCTTTCTGAGTGGCCAACTAGAACGTATTCAACATCAAGCTTCTTCAGAAATGATCCAGCCACCTCACCGGTGTATGCGCCTGAGTCGTGCTTGGAGATGTCTTGTGCACCAAGACGTAACTGCAATTTGTCAGCGTCAATAAGGGTTTGAACGGTTCGAAGGTCAGTGAAGGGCGGAAACACGGCAACCTCGACCTTTTCGAAGTCGTGATCAACGTCTTTTAGCGTCCAGGCAACTTTTTGAACAAGAGCAATTGCTTGCTGATGATCTAGGTTCATCTTCCAGTTACCGGCAATAAGCGGTTTACGATCGCTCATGCGAGAACCTCCAGTCCGGGGAGGGATTTGCCCTCCAAATACTCAAGACTAGCTCCACCACCGGTCGAGATGTGTCCAAAATCGCCATCATCGAAGCCAAGAGCCCGAACTGCCGCTGCCGAATCTCCACCACCAACAACGCCCAAGCCTTGGATCTTGGTTAAGGCGCTAGCAACCGACCTTGTTCCCTCGCAGAATTTTTCGAACTCAAAAACCCCCATGGGCCCATTCCAAAAGCAGAGTTTTGAACCAGCAACAATGTGGGCGAAGTGTGCGGCACTTTCAGGACCAATGTCTAGTCCGATGGCACTAGAGCCAAGAGGAGTGTCTTCCAAGGCCTCAATCGGTGCCGCGAAGTACTCTGCGTCTTTCGAGAAGGAACTCGCCATAAGGATGTCTGTTGGCAAAACAATGTTCACACCGAGCTCTTTGGCTGTTTCGATGTAGCCCCTGACTGTTTCAATCTGAGAAGTTTCTAAAAGACTCTTGCAAACTTTGTATCCAAGGGCTGCCAGGAATGTAAACACCATTCCCCCTCCAACTAGCAGATTGTCCACCTTTGGTAATAGCGCTTTGATGACTCCGAGCTTGTCAGAAACCTTTGATCCCCCAAGGACTACTGTGTATGGCGAATCCTGTGTCTGCGTAAGCCTACCTAGAACCGAAAGCTCTTTCTCGACCAAGAATCCAGCAGCTGAGGGCAGTAACGTGGCAATTTCGAATACGCTGGCTTGCTTTCGGTGTAACACACCGAAACCGTCGCCAACATAGTAATCGGCGAGCGAAGCTAACGAAGTTGCGAACCCTAAGCGTTCGGAATCACTTTCGCTGGTTTCTGCCGAATGAAAACGTAGGTTTTCTAGCACAAGCACTTCGGAATCTGCTAATTGATTCACTGCATCGAGAGCTGCTTGACCTATGCAATCACTGGCGAAAAAAACCTCTTGTTCAAGAAGCTCGGAAAGTCTTCTGGCAACAGGGCCAAGGGAATACTTCTCTACATTCTCGCCATCAGGTCTTCCTAGGTGAGAACAGACAACGACTCTTGCACCTTGTCCAACAAGGTATTTGATGGTTGGAAGCGATGCCCAAATTCTTCCGTCGTCTGTAATCACGCCCTCTGACATTGGAACATTAAGGTCGCAGCGCAGCAGTACGGTCTTTGAGTCAATTGGTGGTAATGAGGAAAGTGTTCGCAAGACTAAAGTTTGTTCGCTACCAAGACAGTGAGGTCGACAAGTCGGTTTGAATATCCCCACTCGTTGTCGTACCAAGCACTGATTTTCACTGTGTTTTCGATCACCTTTACTAGTCCCGCATCGAAAATGGATGAATGTGGATCGGTTACGATGTCGGAGGAAACAATCGGATCTTCTGTGTACAGCAAGATGCCCTTAAGTGGGCCTGCGGCTGCTTTCTTATAGGCAGCCTTAATCTCATCTATTGTGACCGATTTTCTGGACACGAGGGTCAAGTCAGTAATTGATCCGGTGGGAACTGGGACCCGAAGAGCAAAACCATCTAGCTTGCCCTTCAGTTCGGGTAGCACCAAACCGATGGCTTTAGCTGCTCCGGTAGACGAGGGAACGATGTTTATTGCTGCCGCTCGAGCACGCCTTAGATCTGCGTGCGGACCGTCCTGTAAATTCTGATCTGCGGTGTAGGCGTGAATAGTGGTCATTAGACCGTTCACTATTCCAAATTCATCATTGAAAACCTTGGCAAGGGGTGCCAGGCAGTTAGTGGTGCAAGAGGCGTTGGAAATGATGTGGTGCTTAGACGGATCGTATAGGTGCTCGTTGACTCCAATAACAAAAGTTGCATCTTCCCCGGTTGCTGGCGCGGAGATAAGAACCTTCTTCGCACCAGCCTCAATGTGCTTAATTGCGTCCTTGGCGTCCGTAAATCTTCCAGTTGACTCAATAACTATGTCAACGCCAAGATCTCCCCAACCAAGATTCGCGGGGTCCCTTTCTGCCAAAACCTTGATTTTGTAGTCGCCGACGAGAATGTTTTGACCCTCGACTCTGACATCGCGGTCTAGTCGACCAGTAACAGAGTCATATTTCAACAAATGAGCCAGGGCATTGGGGTCTGAAAGGTCGTTGACGGCAACTATCTCTAGATCAGTGCCCTTTGCGAGTTCGGCTCTTAGGTAGTTTCGGCCGATACGACCAAAGCCATTAATTCCAACTTTTGTAGTCAAGGTTTTCCGTTTCGCTTGGCGCCGCAGGCGCGTTTCAGAATGGTGTCCCACGCAGCCTCGGGTGGAGATATCAGACTAGCAGGAGGCCCTTAGTTTGTCCTCGAGCTGCCTCGAATCGAGCCTGAACATCAGGCCAGGACACAATTTTCCAGAAAGCTGACACATAATCCGCCTTGACATTCTGGTAGTCCAAGTAGAAGGCGTGCTCCCACATATCCAGCATCAGCAGAGGGATAGTTGCCGGAGCTAGGTTTCCCTGGTGATCGTATAGCTGCTCAATAATCAGCTTTGAGCCAATGATATCCCAGGCAAGAATTGACCAACCTGAGCCTTGGATGCCCAGCGCTGAAGCTGTGAAGTGAGCTCTGAAGCCATCGTAACTTCCGAAGAACTCGTCGATTGCAGCAGCCATCTCACCAGTGGGTTTATCTCCACCATCCGGGCTAAGATTTTTCCAGAACACAGTGTGGTTTACGTGACCGGCAAGGTTAAAGGCAAGATCCTTCTGAAGCTTGTTAACCCAAGTTAGGTCATTCTTGTCACGTGCTTCCGCTAGAAGGTCAAGCGCACTGTTGGCGCCATTAACGTAGGCAAGGTGGTGCTTGTCGTGATGGAGCTCCATGATGCGGCCCGAAATGTTCGGCTCTAGTGCTCCGTAGTCGTAACCAAGATCTGGAAGTGTGTATTTGCCCATCGTGAAGTCCTTTTCTATCAATACTTCTATTATGCGACTATTTAGGAGCGTCTAGTCGTTTTCCAACTCTTCGGGTAAAAACGCGTCGGTGCCGTCAATTCCAAGCTCCTCTGCACGCTTATCCGCCATCGATAACAGCCTACGAATCCTGCCAGCAACGGCGTCTTTTGTCATAGGTGGATTGGCGAGTCGACCCAATTCATCCAGGCTTGCTTGCTTGTGCTTTAGGCGAAGCTCTCCTGCGTACTTCAAGTGCTTTGGGATGTCTTCGCCAAGAATCTCCAGCGCCCTCTGAACTCTAGCTCCGGCAGCAACGGCTGCCTGGGCAGATCGGCGAAGGTTTGCATCGTCAAAATTCGCCAAACGGTTAGCTGTGGCTCGCACTTCTCTTCTCAAACGAAGCTCTTCCCACTTGAGTAGCTGACCGTGAGCACCCATTTGAGTGAGCATTGCCGAAATGGCGTCACCGTCTCGAATCACTACTCTAAACATGCCTCTGACTTCGCGAGGCTTTGCAACGACACCAAGTCTTCGGGCCACACCAACCAGCGCCATCGCAACTTCGTTTCCAGGAGCGGTTATCTCGAGAGCGGCAGATCGTCCTGGATCAGTTAGTGAGCCATGGGCCAAAAATGCCCCACGCCAAACGGCCTGAGCCTCTGCAATAGAGCCAGCGACCAAAGTTGCGGGCAAACCCCTTGCTGGTCTTCCGCGACTATCAACCAGTCCAGTTTGTCTAGCGAGAGTATCTCCTTGACCCAAGACCCGGATCTGATATCTACTGGTCTTTCGAATCCCACCGGCAGAAATAACTGAAAGCTCACTTTCACAACCGAATAGTTCAGACAAGTCCTTACGAACCCTTCTAGCTACTTGGGCTGAATCTAGCTCGACTTCAATAACGACCTTGCCAGAAACTAGATGCAGTCCCCCAGCAAGACGAAGTATGGTTGCAAGTTCGGCAGCGCGGACGGCGCTCTTGGGAACAGCAATTCTTGCGAGCTCATCTTTGATGTCAGTAGTTAGTGCCATGTGCTACTCCTTGCCCATGTCACGGTGTCTAACCGTAACTGCTAGATCTGCATGTGTTTCAAGTGCTTTTCCAAGTGCTGTAGCAACCGCAACTGAACGATGCTTTCCTCCGGTGCAACCAATTGCAATAGTTGCATAGTGCTTGTTCTCTCGTGCGTAGCCAGCAAGAACTGGAGTAAGGGCCTTTATGTAGCTTTCAACAAACTCACTTACACCTTCTTGAGAAAGAACGTAGTCACTAACCTGCTGGTCAAGACCAGTGAACGGGCGAAGTTCTTCGTTCCAGAATGGATTAGGAATGAATCTGACATCCGCAACATTGTCTGCATCCGCAGGAATTCCATACTTGAAGCCAAAGCTCACAATTGTGAGAAGAAGCTTGCTAGTTGCTTCAAGGGAGAAATGCTCTGCGGTCTTGGTGGAAAGCTGATGAACATTCAAATCTGAGGTATCAACTACAACATCGGCCGACTCGCGAAGCGGGAGCAGACGGCGTCGCTCCTCGGCTATTCCATCGAGAATTGTTCCAGTGCCTTGAAGCGGATGAGGTCTTCTCACTTGCTCAAATCTTCTGACCAAGGTCGAGTCGTTTGCTTCTAGAAATGCCACCCTTACGCTCACGGTCTTTCCCTCAAGCAAGGCGATGTTCTGCTCTAGCTCTGTGAAGAACTCGCCACCACGAACGTCAATGATTACCGCAAGCCTAGGGACGGGTGTCTTGGTGTTGGAAAACAAATCAGTTATCGGTTCCAGCATTATCGGTGGCAGATTATCCACCACGTACCAGCCCAAATCCTCTAAAGCGTTACCTACGGTAGATCGCCCCGCTCCCGACATGCCTGTAACAACAAGCAGTTCGTGTCTAAGATTGTCTGTCATCGGGACCTTTCAAGGGCCAAGTCTAACGAAAATCCGACACGCCCGAGTGCGCTATTTGTGCCTGCCTAAAAGCTCCAGAACCTGCCTGGCCAGCTCCGGACCGATTCCGGCGACGTCCGAGATTTCTTCGAGGGTTGCGACCTGGAGCCTTTTTGCCGAACCAAACCTTTTCAGTAGGGCCATAACCCGCTTTTCTCCAAGTCCTGGAATCTCCAGCAAAGTTGACGAGATCGCACTCGAACGCTTGCGCCTGGAGGCAGTTAGCGCGAACCTATGAGATTCATCTCGCAGTCTCTGAAGCAGGAATAGCTCCTCTGAGGCTCGCGGAAGAATTATCGGAGCATCAACTGCTGGCCGCCAAACTTCCTCTAAACGTTTAGCCAGTCCACAAACTGCCAAATCCGGTACGCCACTTTCGGAAATGGCTCGAGCGGCAGCATTTACCTGCCCAATTCCACCATCGACGACTATAAGTGAAGGCATGTAGCTGAATCGTCCAGCGTCAATTGTTTCTGGGTCTCGCAGGTACTTCAGCCTTCTAGTAAGAACTTGGAAAATCGCATCGGTATCGTCTGTCGCCGATTCAATATTGAATTGTCTGTAATGTGCCTTCTTTGGTAATCCATCTTCGAATACGACCATTGAACCAACGATGTTCGTTCCCGATAGGTGGGAGATGTCATAACACTCAATACGAAGTGGCGCCTCAGCCAGATCAAGTGCTATTGCGAGATTGTTCAAAGCCTCAGTTCTAGCCGAGAAATCTGACACCCTCCTGGTTTTGTATAGCGCGAGAGCATGAGTTGCGTTCTCCTGGGCCGTCGTGGCCAAGGCGGCCTTATCCCCGCGCTTAGGCACACGTAGCGAGACAGCACTGCCACGCAGACCTGTAAGAAACTGCTCAAGATCCGTGTAATCGTCAGGTAGTCCTGGGACCAGAACTTCTTTAGGGATAGAAGGCGGCTCGACACCATCTGCGGCCGTATAGGCGTAAAGGACTATCTGGCGAACAAGCTCTTCCAAGGTTTGCTCCAGCTCCTTGTCCATCGTCCAGGCCCGAACGCCTCTAATCCGGCCTCCGCGGACAGAGAATAGTGAAATTGTTGCGGCCAGTTCATCGTGAGCAATTCCAAACAGGTCCGCGTCCGTTAGGTCACTAAACACTATGGTGCTTTTTTCTAGCACGGTCTCAAGTGCTTCAATGTTGTCGCGAAGTCTTGCAGCGAGCTCGAAGTTCTCTGCTTCAGACGCCTGCAGCATCCGATCTCTCAGGATCTCCACCTGTTTAGGGTCCATTCCATTCATGAAACCAACAAGGTCTTTGGCAAGATCCAAATGCTGCTGTTCAGTAACCCTAGAGACACACGGCGCGGAACATTTACCGATGTCGGCTAGTAAACAAGGCCGGTTCGATCGCTTAGCTGTCGCAAAGACACCCGAAGAGCAAGATCGAACCGGGAAAGCTTTTAGCAAAGTATCCAACGTCTGCCTGAGCGCCCACGCTTGGGTGTATGGACCGAAATACCTAACACCCTTTAGCTCTCGATTTCTTGTCACAAAAACCCGAGGTACATTATCCGATAGAGACACCGCCAAGTATGGATACGACTTGTCGTCCTTGAAGCGTATGTTGAATGGTGGATTGAATTCCTTTATCCAGGTGAACTCTAGTTGCAAGGCTTCAAACTCAGTTTTTACTATCGTCCAATCAACATCCGAGGCACTAAGAAGCATTTTTTTGGTTCGCTCATGAAGTGAATCCAGCGGTGCAAAATAACTTTGCAGCCTAGCTCTCAGGTTCTTGGCCTTACCAACGTAGAGAATTCGTCTCTTTTTGTCATAAAACCGATAGACGCCTGGTCGCGTTGGGATTTCAGAAGTTTTAGGTCTAAACGATAGATCGTTTGACATTTAGCTGAGGATTTCTTTCAAGAATGATCCGGTGAAACTGCCCTTGTTCTTGGCTACTTGTTCGGGGGTTCCTTCTGCAACCAAGTCGCCACCGCGGAATCCACCTTCAGGACCAAGATCTAGTAACCAGTCTGCGGACTTTATGACATCAAGGTTGTGTTCGATCACGATCACAGTATTGCCTTTGTCTACCAGCGAGTTCAGGACGAGCAGCAATTTCCTAACATCCTCAAAATGCAATCCAGTTGTTGGTTCATCGAGAACGTAGATAGTCCGGCCCGTCGAGCGTCTTTGCAGTTCGGTTGCGAGTTTGACTCGTTGGGCCTCTCCACCGGACAAGGTAGTTGCTGACTGCCCCAAACGAACATATCCAAGACCTACGTCAACCAATGTGTCAAGATAGCGAGAGATTGAATTTATCGCTTGGAAAAACACAGCTGCCTCTGCTATCGGCATCTCCAAAACCTCAGAGATTGATTTCCCCTTGTATTTCACCTGAAGCGTCTCACGGTTGTATTTGGCTCCCTGACAAACCTCACATAGAACGTATACATCCGGTAAGAAGTTCATCTCAATACGTATGGTCCCATCCCCACTACAAGCTTCGCACCGACCGCCCTTTACGTTGAAAGAGAAGCGACCCTGCTGGTAACCACGAGCTTTAGATTCCGAGGTTTCTGTAAAGAGCTTTCTGATGTGATCGAATACGCCGGTGTAGGTAGCCGGGTTTGATCTAGGTGTTCTACCGATGGGGTTCTGATCGACGTGAACCACTTTGTCGAGTTGATTTACCCCGGTAATCCGAGTGTGCTTTCCAGCAACCAGCTTTGCCCCGTTTAGTGCGTTTGCTAAAACGTTGTATAGGATGTCGTTTACTAATGATGACTTCCCTGATCCACTTACACCGGTTACAGCGATAAAAACACCGAGCGGGAAGTTCACAGTCAAGGTTTTTAGGTTATTGGCTTTTGCTCCAACAACAGACAGGGTCCTTTTTGGATCGATGGCCCTTCTTTTCTTGGGAGTAGAGATGCTCTTTCTCCCAGACAGGTAATCACCGGTTATCGAAGCCTTGTTTTGAAGCAGATCTTTGTATGTTCCTGAGTGCACAACTGATCCGCCGTCGACACCAGCACCTGGACCGATGTCAACAATCCAATCTGATGTCTTGATCGTGTCCTCATCGTGCTCAACAACCACCAAAGTGTTTCCTAGATCACGTAGTTTTAGAAGTGTTTCGATAAGCCGCCTGTTGTCTCTTTGGTGTAAACCAATTGATGGTTCATCCAGAACGTAGAGCACTCCGGTAAGACCTGATCCAATTTGAGTTGCAAGCCTTATGCGCTGTGCTTCTCCACCTGAAAGCGACCCAGCAGCCCTGGAAAGAGACAGATAATCCAGGCCAACAGCCATTAGAAAATCAAGTCTTGCTCGAATCTCTCGTAGCACCTGGGCGGCGATCTTTTCGTCGCGCTTGTCGAGTTTTATGCCAGCAAAGAACGCAACGCACTCTCCCAAGCTAAGCGATGCGACGTCCGCAATCGAGGACTTCCCAATTCGTACAGCAAGAACCTCGGGTCTGAGTCTTGCGCCATCACAAGCTGGACAATTTACCTCTCTCAGAAAACCCGACCACTTACCGCGGGCGTAGTCGTTATCCGACTCCAGGTACTTTCGTTCAATGTATTTGAGAACTCCCTCGAATCCAGTTGTGTAACGCAGTTCGCGCCCATAGCGGTTCTTCCACTTAACCTGAACGTCAAAATCGTTTCCATTAAGGACAGCAAACCTTACTTCTTCTGGCAAGTCGCTCCAAGGCGTCTTTAGTGAAAAAGAAAGATCCTTAGCTAAGCCCTGAAGCATCCTGGAAAAGTAGTGGAAAAGACCTTTACCTTGGGTGGACCACGGCAGAATCACACCGTCGAGAATCGACGCATCAGGATCGCCTATAACGAGATCCTCGTCGACTGCCATCTTCGTGCCCAGGCCTGAGCACGCTTGGCATGCTCCAAGTGGTGCGTTGAAGGAGAACGTTCGAGGCTCGATCTCAGTAAGAGCTAACGGGTGATCATTTGGGCAAGACATTTGCTCTGAAAAACTTCGCTTGGAGTCTTTTCCTTTTCGATCAACAAAATCTATTGATACTTTGCCCCCGGCAAGCTTTAATGCGGTCTCAACTGAATCCGTAAGTCGTCCAGAGATTCCCGCCTTAATTGCCAATCGATCGACAACAACAGCGATGTCGTGCTTGAAAGTCTTCTTTAGCGGCTTGGCGTCTGCGAGGGTAATTGTCTCGCCGTCCACAACAGCTCTCGCGTAGCCTTGCGAAATGAGATCGCGAAAGAGGTCCGAGAACTCGCCTTTTTTCTGATCCACCAGTTCTGCCAAAACCTGAAACTTTGTACCTTCGGGGTTCTCAAGAATTTGATCGACAATCTGCTGTGGTGTTTGCTTGACAATCTTCTCGCCACACTCTGAGCAATAGGCGATTCCGATTCTCGCCCAGAGCAGTCTCAGGTAGTCATGAATCTCCGTGATGGTTCCAACAGTTGATCTTGGGTTTCGGTTGGTTGATTTCTGGTCAATTGAAACTGCAGGGCTAAGCCCCTCAATAAAATCAACATCAGGGCGATCTACTTGACCAAGAAACTGCCTCGCGTAAGCCGAAAGCGATTCAACGTAGCGCCTTTGACCCTCGGCAAAGATTGTGTCAAAGGCCAAAGAAGACTTACCTGAGCCCGAAAGCCCGGTGAACACAACCAGCGAATTGCGAGGCATCTCAACTGTGATGTTCTTGAGGTTATGAACGCGTGCGCCTTTGACCACCAAATGGTCGAGATTCATGGGGTCTTTGGCGCTCATTCTTCCTAGCTTAGCTCTGAGGCAAGTGGCACTAGATGTGCCCGGCCTTCTTCATTTGTCGCAGTTCATGCTTTAGTTCGGCGATTTCATCACGAAGTCTTGCTGCCAGCTCAAATTGAAGTTCGCTCGCAGCATGTCTCATTTGGGCATCGAGATCCAGAACTACAGCGAGAATCTCATCCTGAGCCATAGCTGCAATTCCTCGATTGGATCGAAGCGGCACTGCAGTAGCCTTTCGGCCTTTAGTCTTTCCAAGTTCAGCAATCAACTCAGCGGTATCGAGCTCCTCGCGTTCAATCTGATCAGTAATGTCAATGATCTTCTTCTGAAGTGGCTGCGGATCAACGCCGATTTTCTTGTTGTAGGCAACCTGCTTCTCACGTCTTCTGGTGGTCTCATCGATAGCCTTTCGCATCGAGTCCGTGAGGTTATCGCCATACATGTGTACTTCACCGTTTATGTTTCGTGCAGCTCTACCAATTGTCTGCACCAAAGAGGTTGCTGATCTCAGGAACCCCTCTTTATCGGCATCGAGTATTGCAACCAGGGAAACCTCGGGAAGATCAAGTCCCTCTCTAAGCAGGTTGATACCAACCAATACATCGAAAACACCTTGGCGAAGCTGCCTCAGAAGCTCTACTCGCTTAAGCGTGTCCACATCAGAATGCAGGTATCTCACTTTGACCCCAGCTTCGGATAGAAAATCGGTCAACTCTTCAGCCATCTTCTTGGTGAGAGTGGTCACTAGAACACGCTCATCCTTAGCAGCTCTGATGCGAATCTCTTCTAGCAGATCATCAATTTGGCCCTTGGTTGGCTTCAAAACGATCTTTGGGTCTACTAGACCTGTAGGCCTGATGATTTGCTCCACCACACCGTCAGCAGCAGCGAGTTCATACTTGCCTGGTGTTGCTGAGAGATACACAGTTTGTCCAACTCGCTGCTGGAACTCGCTCCAGCGAAGGGGTCTGTTGTCAAGAGCTGATGGCAGTCGAAAGCCGTGTTCAACCAGAGTGCGCTTTCTAGAAGAATCGCCCTCATACATTGCACCAATTTGCGGAACAGTGGCGTGTGATTCGTCAATTACCGTCAGGAAGTCCTCTGGAAAATAGTCAAGTAGGCAAGAAGGTGGCTCCCCTGGAGCTCTGCCATCTATGTGCCGTGAGTAGTTTTCGATTCCCGAGCAAAAGCCAAGCTCTCGAATCATCTCCAGATCGAAGTTGGTCCTCATCTTTATCCGTTGAGCTTCGAGGAGCTTTCCGGCTGATTCAAACTCGCGAAGCCTCGCGGCTAGCTCGTTTTCAATCTCTTCGATTGCACGGCCCATTTGCACGGGAGACGCTACATAGTGGCTGGCTGGAAAGATGCCGACGGAGTCAAGCTTCCTAATGACATCACCAGTGAGTGGATGAAGCGAATAGATAGCTTCAATCTCATCCCCAAAGAACTCAACTCGGGTTGCGAACTCATCGTAAACCGGGATTATTTCAATAGTGTCACCCTTGACACGGAAGTTTCCCCTCGAGAAGTCAATGTCATTGCGCTGATACTGGATCTTTACAAACTCTCTAATGAGCTCATCTCGGTCAATTTTCTGCCCAACTTGAAGTGGGATTGACTGGTCCAGATACTCTTTTGGAGCGCCTAGCCCATAGATACAGGAAACTGTGGAAACAACAATTACGTCTCGTCTGGACAGTAGGCTCATGGTCGCCGAATACCGAAGCCGCTCTACTTCTTCGTTGATACTGGAATCCTTCTCAATGAAGGTATCGGTTTGTGGCACATAAGCTTCAGGTTGGTAGTAGTCGTAGTAGCTAACGAAGTACTCAACTGCGTTATTTGGGAACATTTGCCGAAGCTCGGTAACTAACTGTGCAGCAAGAGTTTTGTTGTGAGCCATGACAAGCGTTGGGCGCTGAAGCGCCTCAATAAGCCATGCCGTTGTTGCAGATTTACCGGTTCCAGTCGCCCCTAGAAGAACAACGTCCTTTTCCCCTGCGTTAATCCGGCGGACCAGATCAGCAATCGCAGTCGGCTGATCGCCAGAGGGTTTGAAATCGCTTTCCACCTTGAAAGGCGTAAATGATCTAGTTCGCTGCACTCTAACCCTTGGCCTTTGTAGCCTGTAGCAATTGCTTCCAAACCTCAACGACTTGAAGCCTCGTTTGCTCCTTATTTCCAGAGCTGTCGATCACAAAGTTGGCCCTTGCAACGCGTCCGGCCGAGCTAGTCTGCGCTCCAATTCGCGCTCTGGCGTCAGATTCTGGCATGTGGCGAGAGTTCATTAGCCTCGACACCTGATTCTCAACACCAGCTTCTACTGTAATGATCGAATCGAAGGGGTAATCAACATTGGCCTCAACAAGAAGCGGCACGGCATAGACGACGATTTCTGAACGCTGCTCACTAATTAGTTGAGTTGTGCGCGCCTTAATCAAAGGATGCAGAATATTTTCAAGCTCAACTCTCTTCTCGGCATCGGCGAAAACAATTTCTCCAAGTTTTGCCCGGTCTAGTTCACCGCTTGGTAGCAGAATCTCAAAGCCAAATGCACTAACCACTTGCACTAAGCCGGTGGATCCAGGGACAACAACCTCCCTGGCGACCTGATCTGCATCAATGGCGGCGGCACCAAGTTCCTCAAGCAGAGTCGCTACATAGGACTTGCCTGAGGCAATGCCTCCTGTTAATCCGACGAGATACATTTACCAATCCTATAAAGTGCGAATCGGGGCTCTGGAATAACCAGGCCCCGATTCAAAGACTTGAACCTTGGTTACTCTTTGTCCGCGAGCTTGTCACGAAGCGCTCCAAGCGACTCGTCATCAGACAAGGTGCCGGACGATTCAACTGGATCGTTTGAACCCTTGTCTTCGGATGCTACCGGAGCAGGCACGTCAGGCAACGAAGCGGCTAGCTTGTTCGCAATAGCCACTTGCTTCTTGTGCTCGACCCAGCGTGCGTTGGCCTCAGAGTATTCCTTTTCCCATTTGGATCGAGCCTCTTCGTGCCCTGGCTGCCACTCGCTTGTTGCAGGATCAAAACCTTCAGGGTATTTGTAGTCACCCTTGTCGTCATACTCTGCATACATTCCGTAAAGGGCAGGGTTAAACTCTGTTCCTTCAGGGTTGACTTCCTCGAGTGCTTGCTTTAGAGAAAGTGAGATTCTTCTTCTCTCTAAGTCGATGTCAATAACCTTCACGAAGACGTCCTGGTTTGCAGAAACTACTTGCTCGGCTAGCTCGATGTGCTTAGTGGAAAGCTCTGAGATGTGGACAAGACCCTCAATGCCGTCTGCGACCCGCACGAAAGCTCCAAATGGAACAAGCTTGGTTACCTTTCCAGGAGCGTATTGACCAATTGAATGGGTTCTTGCGAACACTTGCCAAGGGTCCTCTTGTGTGGCCTTCAGAGAAAGTGATACGCGCTCACGGTCTTGATCAACTTCAAGCACTTCAACAGTAACTTCCTGACCAATTTCTACTACTTCGGATGCGTGCTCGATGTGCTTCCAGGACAGCTCAGAAACGTGAACAAGACCATCGACACCACCTAAGTCGATGAAGGCTCCGAAGTTAACGATCGAAGAGACGACACCGGTGCGAATTTGACCTTTTGCGAGATCAGCAAGGAAGGTAGACCTTGATGCCGATTGGCTTTGCTCTAGAAGTGCTCTTCGAGAGAGCACCACGTTGTTGCGGTTCTTGTCTAGTTCAAGAATCTTCGCTTCGACCTCTTGGCCCAAGTATGGTGCAAGATCACGAACGCGACGAAGTTCGATAAGAGAAGCTGGGAGGAAGCCGCGGAGGCCGATGTCAACAATAAGACCACCCTTGACAACTTCAATAACCGTTCCAGTAACGGTAGTGTCTGCTGCCTTGATTTTCTCAACATCACCCCATGCACGCTCGTACTGAGCACGCTTCTTGGAAAGAATCAGCCGACCTTCTTTGTCTTCTTTCTGAAGAACAAGCGCCTCGATGGTGTCACCTACAGAGACAATGTCTCCTGGATCTGCGTCATGTCGAATCGAAAGTTCGCGAGAAGGAATCACACCTTCAGTTTTGTACCCAACGTCTAGCAAAACCTCGTCGCGATCAATCTTGACAACAGTTCCTTGAATTAGGTCACCGTCATTGAAGAACTTGAGGGTCTTTTCGACTGCTGCGAGGAATTCCTCTGCAGAACCAATGTCGTTTATGGCTACTTGTTTTGGGGCTTTGGTGGTTGATTCGGTTGACATAGAGATAAGTGCTCCATTGCTTTACATACTCAGGTCGCGCTAGCGCTCCATAGCTGGAGAAATTGCTACCGCAACGGCGGATAAGGGAATGCGCTCTCGCGCCTAACTAGCCTACCTGTATTCCTAAGCACAGACAAAGGCTAATGTGCCGCCTTATCCCAGCTTCTGCCGGTTCCAATCTGGACATCCAAGGGCACCGATAGCTTGACCACATTGGACATTTTGTCCATAACTAGTTCTTCTAAGGGCTTAGCCTCCCCTGGGTATACCTCAAAGACCAACTCATCATGCACTTGGAGAAGCATCCTAGATTGCATACCTTTGGTCTCAATTGCATCCTGAATCTGATTCATCGCCATTTTCATGATGTCTGCGGCCGTTCCTTGAATTGGGGCGTTTAGCGCCGCCCGTCGAGCGTTTTCCCGCACTTGAAAAATCGAACTGTTCAAGTCATCAAATGGTCTGCGGCGCCCATGATAGGTAGTGGTGTAGCCGACCGCTTTGGCGTCTTCAACAACCTTGGCTAGATACCTTCTTACTCCCCCAAAGCGCTCGAAGTAGTCCTTCATTAGCTGCTTGGCATCGGCGTTGGATAAACCCAGCTGCCTTGCCAAACCGTACTCACTCAACCCGTACACCAAGCCATAACTCATGGCCTTGACTTGAGCTCGCATTTCTGAAGTTACGTTCTGGGGTTTGACGCCAAAGATTCTCGAGCCTACGAAGCGGTGGAGATCCTCTCCTGCCTTGAAAGCTTCAATAAGACCTGGGTCCTCAGACAGATGCGCCATGATTCGCATTTCGATCTGCGAATAGTCGGCGGTCATTATTGACTCATATCCCTTAGATGCAATAAAGGCGTCACGGATCTGCGCTCCACGGGGGTTGCGAATCGGAATGTTCTGCAAATTTGGGTTCTCGGAGCTCAGGCGACCAGTTGAGGTTCCGGTTTGGACGTAGGTCGTGTGAATCTTATGATCCGCCTCAACCGCTTTTAATAGGGTCTCGACCATCTGCTTTAGCTTCGTTGAATCTCGATGCGAGAGGAGTTTCTCAAGAAAAGGGTGACCCGTCTGCTCAAAAAGCTCAGTGAGCGCTTGAGCATTGGTTGAAAAACCAGTCTTTAGTGCTTTGGTTCCCTTCATCCCTAAATCTTCGAAGAGAACTGTTTGTAGCTGCTTAGGAGATGCAAGATTAATCTCTTCTCCGATAATCTTGAACGCTTCCTTGGCGATCTCGGCGACTTCTTTACTGAGGGACTCGAACAATCCTTCGAGTAGCCTCACGTCAATAGAAATTCCAGCAGATTCCATTAGCGCCAGGCTTCTGGAGCTGGGTAACTCGATGTCCCTATAAACAGCTTCCTGGCTCTGACTAATCAGCTCCGCGCTCATCTCAGGGGCTAGCATCTTTGCTAGCCAAGCGTCCAAACTTGGGTCAATCTCCTGCTCGGGTAAGAGTTGATTCGGATCCGACCTCGTTACGGCAATTCCGAGGTACTCCTGAGCTATATCATCAACATAGAAATTTCTGCGCAGTGGGTTCAGAAGATATGCAAGCAAGAGTGCGTCTTCTACAACACCATCGATGTCTAGAGCATGCTCCAGTAGAAGCCTCTTGGTTCCCTTAAGATCAAAAAGAATTTTTGGTTTATCCCCCGCTGCAAGCCAACTCGCAAACCAAGGCCCATGATTACCGCGTAGGGAGACTCTTTGCGTCTCGGAGGCGAAGCCAAAAAGCAAACCGGCTTCTGTCTCCTCCACCTCAAAACCAACAACAGGTTGGGTTTCTAGCCAAGCTAATAGTGCTTCTTCGGCAAGCTCGCTAACCTCTGGAATGACTGGAACCGTTTTGGACACCGGCTGCGGGGGTTGAAGTTCTTTATCGGTTTGGCTTGAGACAGGGGCACTTGGCAAACCAGAAGTTTGTGTTCCAGCAACACCCCTTAGACGAAGAACTCGCTCCGTGAGGGTCTTGAAGTGCATTTTGGAAAAGGCCGCACGAACCGTCTTTTCGTCAACAGCTGTGAGTCGAAAAGTCTCAAAGTCAACACCCATGTCTAGATCTCTTACAAGATGATTCAGTCTTCTGTTTCTAAGGGCCAGATCGCTGTGCTGTCGCAAGGACTCCCCGACTTTGCCTGGCACATCCTCCGCACCATCAAGTATTGATTTCAGATCGCCATGTTGTTGTAACCACTTTGCGGCGGTCTTTGGGCCAACACCTGGTATGCCAGGTAGGTTATCTGAAGTTTCTCCTACCAGTGCCGCCAGGTCGGGATACTGACTTGCGTGAATTCCATATCGTTCAACGACTGCCTCATCCGTCATTCGAGCAAGATTCATCACTCCCTTGATGGGGTAAAGAATTGTTGTGTTATCGCTTATCAGCTGAAAGGTGTCTCTATCTCCTGAGACCACTAGGACTCTAAACCCGCTGGCCGATGCTTGATCGGCCAAAGAGGCAAGTATGTCGTCCGCTTCGTAGTCTTTCTTTGTCAATGTTGTGATGTTCATGCTTTGCATGGCTTCTTCTAAAAGTTCTGTCTGACCGTAAAACTCCACCGGAGTTTCCCCACGATTTCCTTTGTACTCGGGATACTCGATAGCCCGAAATGATGGACCAGAGATGTCAAAGGCAACTGCAAGATGGGTGGGCTTTTCCCCTTCTAACAGGTTCAACAGCATTGAGATAAATCCATGCACGGCATTTGTATGTTGGCCGTCTGGGGTCTTAAAGTTTGACGGATTCAGTGCGTAGAATGCTCTGAACGCCAGGGAGTGCCCATCTATAAGCATCAAGGTAGGCTTAGGATTCATGAGTGCAAGCCTACTTTGCTTGCCGGCGAAACTATTCTGAGAGGTCTTTTATGTCTGAGCATGGGCCGAAACTTAGCGTTCAGGCTAAGCAAGTTGCCTCATCGCGCGGTGTTGGAGCGTTAGCCGAGAAAATGGGGATTCAGATTCTCGAGCTAAGTGCAGAGCGTGCTGTTGCCACAATGCCAGTTGAGGGAAACACTCAACCCATCGGACTGCTACATGGAGGAGCATATTTGGTGTTAGGCGAAACTCTGGGTTCGTTTGCAGCAAATGTCTGGGCTCACCCGAACGGCTATGCAGTTGGTATTGAAATCTCAGCTTCTCACACCAAGTCCGCCACCAGTGGATTAGTTACTGGAACAGCAACCGCCATTTCACTTGGAAGGTCGCTAACCGTTCACGAGATAGTAGTAACCAATGAATCCGGAGACAGGCTCTCAACGGTTCGAATCACTAACCTGATAAGAAAAGCTACTTCTCCAGCTGATCCAGAATAGTTCTAGCCACATCGACCATTCCAATTCGTCGATCCATTGCGGCCTTTTGAATCCACCTGAAGGCGTCCGGTTCTGAAAGCCCCATTTGTTGCCCAAGCACTCCTTTGGCCCGCTCAACCATTTTGCGAGTTTCCAGACGCTCGTTGAGATCCGATACCTCCGCTTCTAGCGCAATCAGCTGTTGATGCCTAGAAAACGCAAGTTCGATCGCTGGGAATAGATCATCCGGTGAAAAGGGTTTCACGAGAAAAGCCATCGCACCAACCTCTGCTGCGCGCGTGATTAGCTCTTGCTGATTGAAAGCGGTCAAGAAGACAACGGGTATCCGAAGCTTGGCAATTTCCTCTGCCGCAGACAAACCATCCATGTCTGGCATCTTTATATCCAGCACCATCAAATCTGGTGTCAAGCTCTTAGCTAGCTCTATAGCGGCTACACCACTACTGGCCTCGCCTACAACATCGAATCCTTGAACTTTCAAGGTTTCAACGATGTCAATTCGGATAAGCGACTCATCTTCGACTACTACGATTCGCTTTTTGGTAAACTCTCCCATGTCGCTAACTGTATTCCAATTGGGTCAAAACACTCGAAACAAAATGGAATAGACTTGAGAGCGTGGTACTGCCGGAATGGCGGAACGGCAGACGCGGAGCACTCAAAATGCTTTGTTCGAAAGGACGTGTGGGTTCGAATCCCACTTCCGGCACCACTAATTTTTAGCTACTAGACCCAGTTCCAACCTTGTGAACCCTGAGGGTGTTCGTGGAACCAGACACTCCAGGTGGCGTTCCAGCAACTACAACGACCTCATCACCCTCGCGGCAAAGACCTTCATCAAGAACTGATATGTCCACCTGGTCAAACATCGCATCCGTGTGTGTGACTTTTGGAACCAGGTAGGTTCTTGCACCCCAAACTAGCGATAGCTCGCGAGCAGTTTGCTCATTTGGTGTAAATGAAAGCACGGGCACCGATGATCTCAGTCTCGAAATCCTCCGCAATGAATCTCCGCTCTCGGTAAACACGCAGACAAACTTTGAGCCAAGAAGCTCGGCTATCTCCATAGCTGCGAATGAAACTGCACCACCTTGAGTATGCGGTCTGGTTCCCAGATCGGGGATACGACTCAAGCCATTTTCTTCTGTCGATTGAATGATGCGCGCCATCGTTGATACCGTCTCAACCGGAAAAGAGCCCACGCTAGTTTCACCGGATAGCATAAGTGCGTCAGCTCCATCTAGAACAGCATTTGCAACATCGCTAGTTTCAGCCCTGGTTGGGATGCTCGAAGAGATCATCGACTCCAGCATCTGGGTTGCGACAATCACTGGTTTTGCCCAGCGTCTTGCAAGCTCAACAGCGCGCTTTTGAACGATAGGAACCTGCTCTAGTGGAAGCTCGACACCCAAATCCCCTCGGGCGACCATGATTGCATCAAACGCGTCGATGATTTCCTCTAGGTTTTCTACCGCTTGTGGTTTTTCAATCTTTGCAATCACAGGCAACATTCGCTGTTCTTCCCGCATAATCTCATGAACACGAGTGATGTCGGATGCATTTCTGACAAAGGACAGAGCTACAATGTCGGCACCAAGCTTGATTGCCCACCTGAGGTCTTGCTCGTCTTTTTCCGACAGAGCTGGAACGTTTACGGCAACCCCAGGAAGGTTTATTCCCTTGTTGTTGGAAAGCTGGCCAGCGATTTCAACCTGAGTGATGACAGTTGTTGCTGTTACTTCGGTAGCGCGAAGACGGATTTTGCCATCGTCTATGAGAAGAGTATCGCCTACGTTTACATCAGCTGGCAATCCTTTGAATGTTGTCCCACAGATGTTGATATCTCCTTCGATTTCATCTGTAGTGATACTGAACTTGGCGCCTTTGACCAGAGTTACTGGACCATCACGAAACTTGGTAAGGCGAATCTTAGGTCCCTGAAGATCAACGAATATTCCCAGAGGTTTTCCCAAGTCAGCTGAGACTTTTCGAACCGTTTTGTAAATCTCTTCATGAATTTCATAGCTTCCGTGGCTGAGATTCATCCGAGCCACATCGACACCGGCCTCTATGATTGCGCGGATGCTTTCGTAGCTTGATGTGGCTGGCCCAAGTGTGGCCACAATTTTCGCGCGTCTGTTCATGATTATTCCTTCTATTGTCTTCCTGGTTAGGTGTATACCGACAAGGGTTTGTCGGAAGCCCGCACCGGTGAGGGCAAATCTGTGGTTCCTTCGAGGAATCTATCTATGGATGCTGCTGCCGCTCTTCCCTCAGCAATAGCCCAGACGATCAACGACTGTCCACGCCCTGCATCGCCGGCCACAAAGACCCCAGGCACCTCTGTAGCGAAACTATCATCTCTAGCGAAGTTACCACTCAAGTCTAATCCGAGAGCTAGCGACTCGACAGCGTCCTTGGTTCTAGGCCCGCTAAATCCTAGAGCCAGCAAAACAAGGTCTGCTTTGATTACTCGCTCGGTACCAGGAATTGAAGTTCTATTTCCACTTTCGAAACCAGTGTCTGCGATCTTTATGCCAGTTAGCTTTCCGTTCTCGCCTATGAACTCTAGAGTTGAGGCCAGATACTGTCTCTCGCCGAATTCCTCATGTGCACTACTGATTTCAAACAAGTTTGGAAACATAGGCCACGGTTGAGAATCGGGACGTGATTCCGGTGGCCTCTGACCTATTGCGATAGTTGTTACCGATTTGGCTCCTTGCCTCGTTGCAGTGCCGAGACAGTCTGCTCCGGTATCTCCCCCGCCAAGTATCAAAACATTTTTGCCTGACGCCGTGATCGCGCTTTCAGTGCTAAGACCTGCAACAGCTCGGTTTGCCTGAGATAGATAATCCATAGCAAGGTGAACTCCATCAAGCTCACGACCTGGAACTAACAACTCTTTTGCAACACTGGCACCAGTCGCAATCAGGACAGCGTCATATCTTCTTTGAAGATCTGGCCAGCTAATGTCCTTGCCAATCTCAACGCCAGAACGGAAGCGAACACCTTCTGCTTCAAGCTGTGCCAATCGACGATCTATGTGGTGCTTCTCCATTTTGAAATCTGGTATTCCATATCGGAGCAGTCCGCCGATTCGATCATCTCGCTCAAAAACCGCAACGGTATGACCAGCTCTTGAGAGCTGCTGCGCTGCGGCTAAACCGGCAGGTCCAGACCCAACAACGGCTACGGTCTTTCCTGTCAACCTCTCCGGTGTGTGAGCAGTAACTCTGCCTTGATCAAAGGCGTTGTCGATAATCGAAACTTCGATCTCTTTGATCGTTACTGCTGGTTGGTTGATTGCCAGGACACAGCTTGACTCACATGGTGCGGGGCATAATCTTCCCGTGAACTCAGGAAAGTTGTTCGTGGCATGAAGCCGTTCAATTGCAGTCTCATTGTCCTGTCGCCAAACCGCATCATTCCACTCTGGAATCAGGTTCCCGAGAGGACATCCCTGATGGCAAAAAGGTACGCCACAATCCATGCACCTACCGGCCTGGCTCTTTACTACTTCACTATTTCGTCGCTCGTAAACTTCTTTCCAGTCCATTATTCGAACATCAACTGGCCTGCGTTTAGCAAGCTCCCGCTCGGTCGTTCTCAAAAATCCCTTTGGATCAGCCACTGGTGGCCTCCAGTATCCGATCCCAAACAACTGTCCCGTCAGGATCTAAACCTTCTTGATGAGCGTCCTTTCGGATTTGAACAACACTTGCGTAGTCAGTTGGCATAACCACTGTGAAGTTTTGAATCTCTGATTCAAAACTCACTAACAACCTCTCTGCCAACCTTGATCCTGATTCCTTGAAGTGAAGCTCTAGTAGAGCACGTATTTCGCTAGTTTGGTGCTCGGTGGGAGTTAGCAGTCGGAGATCGTCAATTCGTAGCGCCTCGGGATTGACTCTTTCGGCTCGAAGTTTATACACGTATGCATAGCCACCACTCATGCCTGCACCTAGGTTTCTTCCAGTTTCGCCGAGGATAAGTGCTCGCCCTCCAGTCATGTACTCAAGGGCATGATCTCCTACGCCCTCAACAACCGCTGTCGCCCCAGAGTTTCTAACCAGGAAGCGTTCACCAACAATTCCAGACAGTAGTAGAACGCCACTTGTCGCACCGTAACCGATAACGTTCCCGGCAATAATGTTGTGCTCGGCAGGAAAACTTGCTGATTCATCCGGTCTCACTACAACTAGACCTCCACTTAGACCCTTACCAACATGATCGTTAGAGTCGCCAATAAGTTCGAGCTTAATTCCCTTGGGCAAAAATGCTCCAAATGATTGTCCAGCAGAGCCTCGGAGGACCACATGAATTGTTGAATCTGGCAACCCGTCCTGGCCGAAGGCGGTAGTTACTCGATTGCCTAGAAGAGTTCCGGCAGCTTGTTCAGTATTTCTGATTGGCAACTCGATTCGAACCGGTAACCCTTGTTCTAAAGCCGTCGCAGATTGCGAAATCAACTTGTGGTCAAAATGTTTTTCTAGTTCGTGCTCTTGCGATCTAGTTTTTCGTCTAGGACCTGGGATTATGGAATCGGAGGCTTGCAGGATTGGGGAAAGATCAAGTCCATCTGCCTTCCAATGCGAGAGAGCACGGTTTACATCTAGAAGCTGTGTCTGCCCGATTGCTTCATCTAGGCTTCGAAGCCCAAGGCCGGCGAGGATTTCTCTCACTTCCTGGGCAAGAAACTCGAAGAAGTTCACTACAAATTCTGGTTTACCTGTGAATCTTTGGCGCAACACGGGATTCTGTGTTGCCACACCAACGGGGCAGGTATCCAAATGGCATACTCTCATGAGCACGCAGCCAGAAACAACGAGCGGCGCTGTTGCAAAACCAAATTCCTCTGCACCCAGTAGAGCGGCGATTACAACGTCGCGACCGGTTTTCATTTGTCCATCCACCTGAACAGAAACTCGGTCTCTGAGTCCGTTGAGCATCAGTGTCTGTTGAGTCTCTGCAAGCCCTAGCTCCCAGGGAGTGCCCGCGTGTTTTAGGGAGTTCAGTGGAGAAGCCCCTGTTCCCCCATCGTGACCTGAGACGAGAACGACATCGGCCTTGGCCTTAACTACCCCAGCTGCGACTGTTCCAATTCCAACTTGCGAAACAAGCTTGACGTGAACCCGAGCCTTTGGATTAGCTCTTTTTAGATCGAAGATGAGTTGCTTTAGATCCTCAATGGAATAGATGTCATGGTGCGGCGGCGGGGAGATAAGTCCAACCCCAGGAGTAGACATCCGAGTTTTTGCTATCCAGGGATAAATCTTGTTGGCGGCAAGCTGCCCGCCCTCTCCCGGCTTTGCACCTTGAGCCATCTTTATCTGTATGTCGTCCGCGCTAGTTAGATACATGCTCGTAACACCGAAGCGACCAGAGGCAACTTGTTTGATCTTGCTGCGCCTAATAGGGTCCACCAATCGCTCAACATCCTCGCCTCCCTCGCCGGTGTTTGATTTGGCACCAATGCTATTCATTGCGATTGCAAGAGTTTCGTGGGCTTCTTGCGATATTGACCCATAGCTCATGGCGCCGGTAGAAAAGCGCTTCATGATCTCGGTCACCGACTCAACTTGTTCGATGTCGATTGGTTGTGAATCATCAGACCGAAACTTGATTAGACCGCGCAGCGTCATCAGACGTTCCGATTGATCATCAATTAGCTTTGTGTATTCGCGGAAAATGTCAAAGCGCTTTTGCCTCGTAGCGTGCTGAAGCTTAAACACAGTCTCTGGATTAAACAGATGAGGTGGACCCTCCCTGCGCCATTGATACTCGCCCCCTACATCCAGCGCCTGATGAACGTTAACTGCTCGCTCCACCGGGTAGGCACTTGAATGCCTTGCTGCAATCTCTTGATGAATAACTTCGAGGCCAATACCGCCAAGCTGTGACGTAGTTCCTAGGAAGTACCTCTGAACGAAATCTTCGTTGAGGCCAATAGCTTCAAAACACTGCGCTCCGCTGTAGGAGGACACGGCTGAGATTCCCATCTTGGACATAATCTTGAGAACGCCTTTTCCAAGAGCAGTAGTCAGATTGGTAGCAGCCTGTTCCGAGCTCAGGGATTCGATAAGACCCGATTTAACCATTAGCTCTACAGATTCCAATGCAAGGTAAGGATTAACAGCCGCTGCACCGTATCCAACAAGAGCAGCAACGTGGTGTACCTCCCGAACGTCCCCGGCCTCGACTACTAGACCAACCATCGTTCTTCTACCTGTGCGAATCAGGTGGTGATGCACAGCCGACGTCAACAGAAGAGAAGGGATGGGAGCAAAATCCCGGTTTGAGTCTCTATCTGAGAGAACAAGATAGTTTGCACCGTCATTAATCGCCTCGTCGACCTCAGAGAAGATCTTCGAGAGTCTTTGCTCTAGACCCATCGGTCCTTCGGATAATCGATAGAGCCCTCTAACAACAAACGCCTCACCCCCACCCGGGAGTTCGTCGATGTGCTTGATCTTTGCAAGCTCATCATTGCTAAGGGCTGGGAAATCGATAATGATTTGCTGTGCGTGATTTGGGCCAGCGCTGAGAAGATTTCGCTCTGGACCGATTCCAGTTGAGAGCGATGTGACCACCTGTTCACGGATTGAATCAAGCGGCGGATTTGTGACCTGCGCAAACTGCTGCACGAAGTAGTCAAATAGAAGTCTCGGTCTGTCAGAGATAGCTGCAATTGGAGTATCTGAGCCCATTGCTCCCAGTGGTTCGGTTCCAAACTGAGCCATTGGTCGCAAAAGCACGCGCAGCTCTTCCTCGGTGTACCCAAAGGTGCGTTGTCTTCGATTTACAGATGAGGATGTGTGTGAGATGTGCTCTCTGTCAGGCAGATCACGAAGGTTGATTCTGTTCTCCGAAAGCCAGCTATCCCATGGCTCTGAGGCCGCTACCTGCGTTTTGATTTCATCGTCTTCGATGATTCGTCCCTCAGACGTATCCACAAGAAACATTTTGCCTGGCTGCAATCTACCCTTTCTCACGATCTTGGAAGGTTCGATATCAACCACCCCAATTTCGGATGCAAGAACTACCAAGCCATCCTCTGTGACGATGTATCTTCCCGGTCGCAAGCCGTTCCTATCTAGGGTTGCGCCGACAAGAGATCCGTCCGAAAAGATCACTGCCGCGGGCCCATCCCAAGGTTCCATAAGCATGGAGTGATACTCATAGAAGCTTTTTCTGACCGGATCGATGTCAGTCTGGTTCTCCCATGCCTCCGGAATCATCATCATCATCGCATGGGGTAAAGATCGCCCCGCAAGATACAAAAGCTCCAGTACTTCGTCAAAAGAGGCGCTATCGCTAGCTCCGGGGGTAATCACTGGTTTCAGCGAGTCCATGTCACCAAGTAACTCTGACTCGAGTTGTGCCTCGCGCGCTCTCATCCAGTTCCTATTTCCGCGAACTGTGTTTATTTCACCGTTATGAGCGATCATTCGGTAAGGGTGCGCAAGTGGCCAAGAAGGGAAGGTGTTTGTGGAGAACCTAGAGTGAACGAGCGCAAGTTTCGAAACCATCAGTCGATTGCTGAGATCAGGAAAGAATGGCTCGAGTTGCAAAGTGGTAACCATTCCCTTGTAGACAATGGTTCTCGAGGAAAGCGAAGGGTGATAGATGCCAATCTGACGTTCGCTTGAGCGCCTCAGCCTAAATAGCTTTCGCTCTAACTCGATTCCAGTGAGTCCAGATGTTGATGCGACAAAAACCTGACCGATAAATGGCATTGCGTCTCTCGCAAGGTGGCCAATTTCTTCGGGATTTGTTGGAACATCACGCCATCCCAGAACCGCTAGGCCCTCAGCTAACGCTAATTTCGCAAATTTCTCTCTCTCCAAGGCTCTAACCGAGGAATCTGTTGATTCGAAAACTAGCCCCGCTCCATACGACCCGGCCGCAGGCAGCTCTAAACTCGTCTCGTTTCTAAAGAACTCATCTGGTATCTGAATCAGAATTCCTGCGCCATCACCGGTACCTTCGTCAGATCCAATAGCACCACGATGTTCTAGATTTCTAAGAGCAGTAAGCGCAGTCTCGATAATGTCGTAGCCAGCTGTGCCGCGCAATGTCGCAACCATTGCCAACCCGCAGGCGTCTTTTTCAAAACTCTGGTTGTACAGCCCAGAGTGCGGCCAGCGACTAAATCGCTCAAATGGTGACATCAATGCGCGTTCACTCCGATCAGAATTCTGATGGGACAACGCTGGCCCGTAAAACAGTTATGAAAACTGGAACCAGGCACTTTTGATGCCGATACGAACCCTTTAGGGCTACTTCTCAGATACTAGCTTATCTCCAGTGGCTTCATCAGATTCGCTAGCAATTTTTGGTGCCCTGCCAGCTAAATATGCGCTCGTCTCGGAACCAGTGTGCCTTCTGGACTGGATAAGTATCACTGCCAACCCAACAATCATTCCAAGAATTGCTGACCAAATGTTCACTCTCAGGCCAAGCACGATCTCGCTAGGGTCAATTCGGATGGCCTCGACCCAGACACGTCCGATGGAGTAGTAAATCAAGTAAAGCCCAAACATCTTGCCCCATATCAAGTTGAATCTCTTGTCTGCCTGGAGCAATATTGCTACTCCAACCAATGACCAAATTGATTCATACAAGAATGTCGGGTGGAAGAGAACTCCTTCTGGTAGCCCGGCTGGATACGCGGGATTGTCGCTTGAGATCTGAAGTCCCCAAGGAAGATCTGTTGGCTGCCCAAAGAGCTCGTTATTGAAATAGTTTCCCCATCGTCCAACGGCCTGTGCCAGCAAAACACCCGGTGCAACGGCGTCCAGATAGCTTATGAACTTGATACCCGATTGCCTCGCACCCAGGTATGCGCCAATTGACCCGAATAGCAGGGCGCCAAAGATTGCCAAGCCGCCCTCCCAGATCCGAAAAACATCCAACAAATCGGCGCCCTCGAAGAAATAGTCGTTTGGGTGCGTAATCACGTGATAGAAGCGTGCGCCAAGAATTCCAAATGGAATCGCCCATAGCGAAACGTCAAGGGCTATTCCACTCTCAACTCCTCGGGTTTTCAATCTCGACTCGGTAAGAAGTAAAGCAAGGACTATTCCAGTAAGGATGAATAGAGCATAAAAGTGAATTCGTAACGGACCAAGGTCAATGTAGCTAACCTCCGGGGAGGGAATCGATAGAACAATTGTGTTCATGAAAATCTCACTTCTTTCCTTTTGCTAACTCTTTGACTTTACTAGTAAGGCCGGCAATCCCGGATTCTTGGTAGGCGCGAACGAAGGCAGATCCAACTATTGCCCCGTCGGCGTAAGTGTTGACTTGCCTTACCTGATCCGCTGTCGAGATTCCAATACCAACAGCACTCATGCTCTCTGCGGACTGCTGCCTGATTTTCGAAACAACCGAGCGTGCTTGGGCATCGAGATCCGCTCTCTCACCAGTTATTCCCATTGTGGACACTGCATAAACAAAGCCACGCGAGCTTTGTGCAGTCCTTGCAACTCTCTCATCGCTCGAGGATGGAGTTGCCAAAAACACTCGGTCCAAACTATTTTCATCCGTAGTTGAAATCCAATCTCTGGCTTCTTCAGGAATCAGATCAGGAGTTATTGCTCCCGCAGCCCCGGCCTCGGAGAGGTTCGTAGCGAAGCGATCCAAGCCGTATTGCAGAATGGGGTTCCAATAGCTCATCACAAGTAAAGGAGTTTGGACTCGAGCCGAGATCTGTCTAACCGCTTCGAAGACATCATCGAGCCTAAATCCATTAGCAAGTGAAACTTCCGTAGCCTGCTGAATAACCAATCCATCCATTACGGGATCGCTATAAGGAACACCTAGCTCTAGAACGTCTACGCCTGATTCGCACATCGCAACAGCGGCTTCTATTGAAGCCGCAAGATCTGGAAATCCAATTGGAAAGTAGCCAATAAGTGAACCACCATCAGATCTGTTTGCTCTAAGAACTTCATCAACCCGACTCATTTAGACTAATCCAAAATACTTTGCGGCGGTCTCCATGTCTTTGTCACCACGACCGCTGAGATTAACAAGAACTTTAGCGCCAGGAGAAAGAGTGGGTAAAAGTTGCTTGATTCCAGCAAGCGCATGAGCGGTTTCGATAGCTGGGATGATTCCTTCCGTCCTGCTCAGCAGCTTCATTGCCTCCATAGCCTCAGAATCCGTAACAGGAATGTATTCCGTGCGAGCTATGTCCTTAAGCCAAGCGTGCTCTGGGCCGACACCTGGATAATCCAAACCTGCGGATATCGAATGGGATTCTAAAGTTTGGCCGTCTTTGTCTTGCAACAGATAACTTTTCGCTCCGTGCAAAACTCCCGGGCGGCCCGCGCTCAGCGTAGCGGCGTGCCTACCGGTTTCGACACCATCCCCCGCTGCTTCCATACCAACGAGTCGAACATTGTCGTCCAAAAAGGCATGGAAAATTCCAATCGCATTAGAGCCACCGCCAACACAAGCAACAACGACGTCAGGCAAAGAACCAAACTGTGAAATCATCTGTTGCCTAGCCTCAATGCCGATAACCGAATGAAAGTCCCTAACCATGGTTGGAAAAGGGTGGGGTCCTGCAACTGTTCCTAGTAGATAGTGTGTGTTCTCGACGTTTGCCACCCAGTCCCTTAGTGCCTCGTTAATGGCATCCTTGAGAGTTCTACTTCCGGTTTTTACAGCAACTACTTCTGCCCCAAGAAGGCGCATTCTTGCAACGTTCAGGGCTTGGCGCACTGTATCAACTTCGCCCATGTATACAACGCAATCAAGACCTAAAAGAGCTGCTGCGGTTGCACTTGCAACTCCGTGCTGACCGGCACCTGTTTCAGCAATGATTCTTGTCTTACCCATCCTCTTGGCAAGCAGAGCCTGACCAAGAACATTGTTGATTTTGTGCGAACCAGTGTGGTTTAGATCCTCGCGCTTGAGGAAAACTCGCAAATCCCCAAGTGTCGCGGCAAATTTTGGAGCCTCAGTAATTATTGATGGACGGCCAGTGTAAGTCTTGTGAAGGTTATCCAGTTCGTTCTTGAACGCTGGGTCTGACTTTGCTTCCTGATACGTTGAATCTAATTCATCCAACGCGGCGATGAGAGACTCAGGGACAAACCTGCCGCCATACTCACCAAAGTATGGACCTACGTGCTGTGATAGCTTCTCAACCATAAAAATAGCCTAGGGCTTTCCAACAGAACTAAACTCTCGAAGTAACGAGACAGGGTCACCAGTGACCAGGGCTTCCCCAACCAATACTGCATCGGCCCCAGAGTCGGCATAAGCCTCAACATCGGACACTGATCTAACCGCTGACTCTGCAATCTTTAGGCTGCTAGCTGGAGCTAAGTGCACAAGATTGCTAAAAAGGTCTCGGTCGGTTTCGAATGTTTGAAGATCTCTGGCATTAATACCTATGTACTTTGCACTAACCTCCGAGGCGAACAGTATCTCCTGTTCGTTATGGGTTTCAACAAGGGCCGACATTCCAAGATCTTCAATGAGACTCTTTAGTTGAACCATTCGCTTTGGTTCCAGCCCAGCAACGATCAATAGAACCATGTCTGCGCCATGGGCCCTGGACTCAAGAACTTGATACTCCGTGGAGACAAAATCCTTGCGCAGGACTGGGATCTGTACAGCTTTTCGGACGCTATCCAGGTCCTTCATGGATCCTTTGAAGCCATGCTGTTCCGTCAAGACACTAATTGCTCCTGCTCCGCCTGTTTCGTAACTATGTGCAAGCGCCGAGGGATTAGGTATCTCAGCTAACTGCCCTCTTGATGGGCTGGCCCGCTTTACCTCAGCAATAACTTTTATGGTGTCATCACTGTAAAGAAAGGCCCAAGGGTCCAACGCGGCAGGCATAACAGAAATCTTTTGCTCAAGTTGTGAGGTGGATACTAAAGCCTCACGAAGCAGAGAGTCCTCTAGTGCGCCGGCAAAAAGCTTTTCCAGCAATTAGTTTCGCGACTTCGATCCGCCAACACCATAGCCAGCTTTCTTTAGGAAGGCACCAGTGCCAAGGCCAAGTAGAGCCAACCCGAAACTTGCCCAGACCAGGATCGCTTGGTCCAGCCAGAAGAACAGTGTCCCGAGCGTGAACGCCACGATGAATATAGAAACCGTGGCCCATGCGGCTATCGAATCGCCGTGACCTGGCTCATAGCTGTCGCTTGACATGCATTACTCCCTTTTCACATCAAGTATAAGTCAATGACTAGCGCTGCGAGCCCCAGAGATCCTCCGTCTCTGACTTTTTGCTTGAAACACTCTTTCTAGAGCTGGCTGCTCGCGGTATCAAGGCGCTTGCTGTAAGAACAAGGATGTTACAACCTAATGCCACTGCGAAGAGCACCCAATTCAAATTCAATTGGCCTACTTGGACAAATTCTTGCTGGGCCAATACACCGGCTACGCCAGTGGACTCCAAGACGAGTCTCGAGACTTCGCGTGAAACGGCCTCACTGGCAGTTGAGCCAATCAAGAACACTAGCCAAGTCATCAAAGGCACCAAGCTTGCAGTCAATAACCTAATTGCCCATCCAGACAGGAAGATGGACAGGCCGAGAATCACCAACTGAAGAGTTAGTAACGAACCAATGGGTGGGAAGGCGGCAAAGCCGGAAACTCCAATTGGTTCTCCGGAAAGAGCACCAGATACATCTACTGTTGCCCAGTTCATCGACGCCAGTACTGCTAGAACCAACAGGGAAATCGCTTGAATCGAAATATGGGCGAATTTCGTCAAGAATTTACTCTATTCATGGAGTTTGCTGCCGCTATCGCCCTAAGGGGTGCGGATGCTTTCGCTATTGTTTCCTGATTCTCAAGCTGAGGGTCCGAATCCAATACGATTCCGGCGCCGGCTTGCACGTACCCAATCCCACCCCTTATGACCGCGGTTCTAATGGCAATTGCGAGGTCTGCGTTTCCAGAAAAATCGAAATACCCAACGACGCCTCCGAACAAACCACGATTGCAAGGTTCAAGTTCTTCGATGATCTCTAACGCTCTTGGTTTTGGAGCTCCTGAAAGAGTTCCCGCCGGGAATGTTGCACGAAACACGTCAACTGCGGATGCGCCTTCTCTCAGCTGACCCTCCACTGTGGATACCAAATGCATAATGTGGCTGTATTTTTCAACGTTCATGAACTCGGTGACTGCAACCGAATCAGGCTGACAAACTCTAAGAAGATCATTCCTCGCGAGGTCGACAAGCATTAGATGCTCGGCTCGTTCCTTCTTGTCCTGAAGCAACTCTTCAGTCAAGCTCGCATCTTGCTCGGCTGATGCACCTCTAGGTCTAGAACCCGCAATCGGGTGCAGAACAGCTTTTCCGGCGCTCACCCTAACAAGAGCCTCTGGAGAAGAACCCACTACTGAGAACTCCCCGGTGCTGTCCGCGAAGTTCAGAAGATACATATATGGGCTTGGATTCAGTGCCCTTAGCATTCGATAGATATCAAGGCTCTCAGCAACAACTGGAATCTCAAACCGTTGGGACAGAACTACTTGGAAAACATCTCCAGCCCGTACGTTTACTTTCGCCTTTTCAACCATGTCCAAAAACTGGGAATCAGTACTCCTTCTGCTGTAAGCAGGCTTGGAGCTGAGGTCAACTTCTGCCAGGAATGGATCTGTCTTAGAGAGCAACCCTCTCTTCATTTGCGTGATGCGCTCTAGTGCCTCGATGTAAAGGGGTTCCACGTCAACTTCGTCATCGAGATAGATGTTGGAAATGAGCTTTAGTGAGGATTCTTGGTGGTCCACAACAACCAAATCTCGGATTACCGACATTGCTAGCTCTGGTATCTCGTACTCTTTAGCCTTAGGTTTGGGAAGCATCTCAAGAGCCTGAATGCTATCCCAACCAAGAAATCCAACCATTCCAGCTACCAGTGGCGGCAAGCCCTCTACTGGAGCTGCTACCCATGTTTTCTGAAGCTGCTCTAGCGCTGCTAAATCGCCACCAGCTGAGATTTCATCGAAGTTGATATTGAGATCCACTAAGTCATGACTTGGAACCCAGCGCAAAACTCCTGACTCAGAAACTAACGAGCCAAGGCTCCCAATCCCAACAAATGAATACCTCGACCAGACACCTTGCTCCGCCGATTCGAGAAGAAAGCTACCTGGTCTTGAAGCCGCGAGTTTCTCAAAAATTGTTAGCGGAGTTTCTGTTCCAGAAAAGAGCGTTGAAACAATTGGAATGACTTTGTATGAACTAGCTAGCTCACGAACTTGATTAATGCTAAGCATCTGGGCCGCTTCCGTTTAGAAAATTCAACATCGAATCTTCAGTTGGTGGGCCTTTAGTATTAGGCAAGCTAGCTCGCACTGGTTTGGGCTAATTCGCGAAGCAAAGCTATCTCAGCGTTACGATCCGAGGCAGACATTATTGATTGGCCGGCTACAAAAGTATCAGCGCCAGCTTCCGCCAATTTCTCGATGTTCGAAGACTTGATTCCTCCATCTACTTGGATCGAGAGATCTGGCAGAGTATCCCGAGCTAGTGTCTTTGCCTCGGAAATTTTTGGGATGACAGACTCCATAAGACTTTGCCCTCCAAAACCTGGCTCGACCATCATTATTAGAAGCATGTCTATGTCCGCAAGGAAGCTTTCAACCTCTTCTAATTCGGTACCGGGCTTTAGTGCAAGGCCGACTTTCGAGCCCGAGTTCCGAACCGACTTGATGGTCTCAGCAACTTTGGAGCAGGCCTCGAAATGAAAAGTCACAGAGAATGCGCCAGTATCGGCATACATTGGAGCCCAACGATCTGGCTTATCAATCATCAGGTGAACATCTAGTGGCACCTTGGACACTTCCTGGAGCCTGGCAACAACAGGAAGACCGATAGTTAGGTTTGGAACAAAATGGCCGTCCATAACATCAACGTGGATTAGATCCGAGCTAGTAATTGACTCGAGGTCTTTTTCAAGGTTTGCAAAATCAGCACTTAATATGCTGGCTGCGATTCTAGTCATGCAATCAGTTTAGCGATTTCCGAAATAGGGCGACAAACATAGCGTCTGTCCCATTTATGTGAGGCCATAACTGCGCGGTTAGGAAACTCTCGTCTAAATCAAGATTAGAATTTACCCCATTTAGGACTTTGTTTGCGTTGACTACTTCCATCTCAGCCCCAAACTTCGAAATGGCCCATGCAACTTGATTTGTGGTCTCTGAAAGATGGGGCGAACAAGTAACGTAGGCCAAAACCCCGCCTGGCATTAGGGACAACCAAGAGCTTTCAAATAACTCCCGCTGCAATTTGGAAAGATCCTTCAGGTCCGAGGCTTGCTTTCTCCACCTAGCCTCTGGCCTTCTTCTAAGGGCTCCCAGCCCGGTGCAGGGTGCATCAAGAAGTATCCTGGAGAATTTCGGGCCACCGAGTCCAATTTCCCGACCATCACCTTGGCTTACTCGAATGTCTGAAACTGGAGCCAGTGCTGCCTCAACCAGCTTGACGCGGTGCTCGGAAATTTCGTTAGCTGCTAATTGAATTCCCTTGGGCTTGGCAAGGGCAGCCATCAATGCGGCTTTGCCGCCAGGTCCGGCGCAAATGTCCAACCAGGCTGCATCAGAAATCTCGATTCCTGTCTCGGTAAGCGCAATTACTGCAAGCTGGGATCCTTGGTCTTGAACACGAGCCTTTCCGGTTCTAATCGCTTCAATGTTGGAAGGGTTCTCATCTATCTCAACTCCAAGTGGTGAGGCTCCCCCTGCTACACCGAACTCAGCCAATTCTTCTACCGTTGAAAAACCAGGCAGGGCAACTATTGAGACCCTCGCCGGGGTGTTGTCAGCTTCCAGCAGGTCGACGAGAGTACCTTCTAACCCTCGCGCCGCAAGGGCAGCCTTGAAAGATTTCACGATCCAAACAGGATGTGAATGTTCGTCAGAGAGCGCCAGATCTCGATCTTGCCCTCCACTCGTCACAAGCTCAACCCATTCTCCGCGTGATTTCTCACTTACTCTGCGTAAAACTGCATTGACGAAACCAACTGCACCTTTTGAAGCTTTTCGCTTCGCAAGGTTTACCGTCTCGCTAATCGCTGCATGTGCTGGTACCCGCATTCCAAGGAGCTGATGGATACCCAACAATAGGATGGTTCGTGCTTCTGGCTCGATTGCTGAAATTTCTCTTTTTGAGGCGCTCTCTATAATCAGCTCGTAGAGCCGTTGATTTCTTATGGCACCAAAACCGAGCTCCTGTATGAAGCCAGCGTCTCTAGAATCCACACGTGCGTCCCTAAGCAGCTTCGGCAAGATTAGATTCGCATAGGCGTCGTCCTCTGAAACTCGGCGAAGCAGCTCATAAGCAACTTCACGCATCACTCGAGTGTCGCTTCTTGCCTTCGGAGCCCTCTAAACCACTCAGCTCCCGTCATGGCTGATTTTCCTGCTGGTTGGACTGTCTGCAGAAGTAGACTTCCCTCTGAGCACGCGACAACTAAGTCATGTTGAATGATCTTGACAAGGCCAACTGGTTCAAACCTGTTACTTGATGGGGTGGCTGAGAGCACTCTCACAGATTTTCCATCAAACTCAAACCACGCCATCGGTTCGGGGTTCATTGCTCGAACCAATGCGGAAAGCTCAATACTTTTGCTCGAAAAATTAAGCCTTGCCGAATCTCTGGTAGGTTTTCTGGCGATTTGATCAGGAGCAAGATATGGCTGGTTGGTAGCCCCCGCAAGATTTGATGGCATGTCCGACAAAACGGTTGAAATCAGCTCCGCGCCAACTTGAGAGAGCTTTTCCAGAAGCTCCCCTGAGTTCTCAGTCGAATCAATGGAGACTTTTTCTTGGGCCACTATAGGACCAGTGTCAATCCCTTGATCAAGCCTAAATACCGTAACGCCGGTTTCTCTAAGACCTCTAAGAATTGCGTTTTGCACTGGAGCTGGGCCACGAAGTGCGGGAAGAAGTGAATAGTGCAAGTTCAGCCACCCATAACGAGGTAGAGCAAGAACATCCGAGTCAAAAATTGTCCCATAGGCAACTACTACGCCAATGTCTGGCTCGAGGGAGCGGATCCAACTTAGACAATCTTTATCAATCGAATTTGCCTTGTACACCGGAATACCAAGTGCGGAGGCTTGGCTTGCAACAGAACTTGCTTGAATGATCCCCTTGCGTCCAATTTTGGAATCAAGTCGGGTTAGTACCCCAACAACATTGAATCCCTTTGATACCAAGTGCGACAGCGTTAATGCCGCGTTTGTAGGGGTGCCCGCAAATACAATCCTGTTTTCGCTATTCAAGTCAGATCACTTCCATGTCGTTCATTCGAACTTTTAGAAGCCTAGTGTTTCTTCCTGCCTTCGATACAAGAGATTTACCAGCGCTAACTCTTGCTACTTCCGAAGTAAGAAACTTGGCAACATCGACTACTGACGCATATGGATACTTGAAGATGAGTCTCCACTCTTCGACAAGCGAACCTTTTCCGAATGGAGCAGGCCCGATGACCTGAACATCTGAAAACGAACCAAGACTCGCCGCCAATTCAGTGAGCTTATCAAGGCTCCCCGAAACGCTTCCCAGCCTGAGTGCTGGTGGAAGATTTAGCTCTCTCCGAGTAGCTAGCTCTGAAGAAGCGATCACCGGAAGCTGCCAGAGTGCGAATCTTTGAGCTAAGTCTCCCGATACGCCTACCAAAACGGCCTCTCCAGTTGCACTTAGCCTGGAAACCGCGTTTGCCCACAATCGGATCGCATCTTCAGTTGCTCGCAGGCTTTGCCTTGATAAAAGTACTGCGGCATCAAGAACTACGACGGCAGAGTAACCACCTGGAACATAGGGTTCGGCTCCGGCAGTTGCAATCACTAAGGTCTTTGCAGCGGGAATAGTGACAATTCGATTCTCGCCCGTTGATTCAACCACCTTGGCTCCTGGGAAGGCCCTTCCAAGCTCCGCCGAAGTTCGCGTTGCCCCAGCCCTGCCTGAGCGGAAAGAAGAACTTCCGCAAGAGCATCTGATGTCCTGCGATAGACCGTTACACCACATGCACTTACTCAAGCCATTTCGGTCGATACCGATAGGACCGCTGCATATTGAACACAGCACTCTTTCGTCACAGGCCTTACAGAACAATGCAGAAGAATCACCCTTTGCTGCCACTTGAACAAGAACTGAACCGCTAGCAAGTCCTTTCTTGATAGCCCTAAACGCATTTGAGTCGACCCTCATACCTTGCTCCGTTACAGAGATCTTTGGTCTTGAAAAGCTCTGATTGGACTCTGTGAGATATGCGGTTTCGACCAACCGTTGTATATCTGTCGAGCGAGAGTATGAAGAGAACACTACTGAACACTCTTCGATTGACTGTCGAAGCAGGAGAACATCTCGAGCGTTTAGATAAGGTGAGGACTGATCACTGTAGCTAGGGTCACTTTCATCGAAGATAGCAATCGTTGCCAAATTGTGGGCTGGTGCAAACATCGCAGCACGCGAGCCGACGATAATTCGAGGCACAGGTTCCAGGGCCCTTAGGTAGGCGCGAAACACTTTTGACTTTACTTGCTCTTGAGAATAGTTTGCAGTGAATTCCATTAGGTCAAGTGAATCAAGGGCCGCCAACAGAACTTCCTGATCTCGGTAATCGGGAACGAGAAGAAGCGTCGACCTGTCTTCCAGAAGATTCCTTATTGCAATAAGGCAGAATTCGACCACCCAAGATGGAAACTGATAACTTTGCTTCCCCACCGTGATATCGATGTCACCAGGCTTGGTCAGTACAGCGTGCCTCGATTTTGGATCGGTCAGGGCTCCAATCCTGCTCGACTCGATGACCGAAGAAGAGCAGTTTGGAAAATGAGAGAAGGTATTTTTAGGCTCCGCGCCATGTGCCAGAATGCTTCGAGGCATGTTTGCCGGGACCGCGAGCTTGAGTATCTCCCCTATTCCTGATGCGCTCCTAACAGAGAGCTTTTGCACCAGTTCCAATAGCTCAGCTGAAAGCGCAGGACTAACCCCCACAACGTTATGGACCTTTGCCAAGGTTCCCTCAAATGTTGAATTTTCTACCAAATCAAGGACGAAGCCTTCGAGTGGTTTGATCGATTTCCCAAATGGAACCAGAACTCGTGATCCGATTTTCACGGAGTCCTGGAGTTCGATTGGTACATCGTAGTCAAAGAGCCGGTCGAGTTGCGGAAGGCTGGATACCAGTGCGACCTTAGCGACTGTTGGCATGTTTACAGATTCAGGGCTGAACGAAGTTCCTCCACACGATTTAGCTTTTCCCAGCTGAACTCGGGTAGCTCTCTTCCAAAATGTCCATAAGCAGCCGTCTTTGAGTAGATCGGGCGAAGTAGGTCTAGCGACTCAACAATCGCCCGAGGTCTAAGGTCAAAAATCTCCCGCATAGACTTTTCAATTTTTGCAGTGTCGACATGCTCGGTACCAAATGTCTCAAGATACAAACCCACTGGGTTAGCTACACCAATTGCGTAAGCCACTTGTACTTCGGCACGGTCCGCAGCACCAGATGCAACAACATTCTTGGCCACCCATCTCATGGCATATGCTGCCGAGCGGTCTACTTTCGATGGGTCCTTTCCGCTGAAAGCTCCCCCGCCATGGCGTGATGCTCCCCCGTAGGTGTCGACAATGATTTTTCGTCCGGTGAGTCCGGCGTCACCCTGAGGGCCCCCGACAACAAACTTGCCAGTTGGATTGATAAAGAACTTAGCGGCAGCATGATCAAGTCCCGACTCCTCAAGAATTGGCCTGATAACAAAGTTTTGTATTGCTTCATGAATCTCGGCCTGCGACACTTCTTCGGTGTGTTGAGTTGAAACAACAACGGCCTCAATGGTTTTTGGCGTGGTTCCGTCATACCCGACCGTGACTTGGGTTTTTCCATCTGGACGAAGGAATGAAACCTGACCGGACTTACGAACCTGCGAGAGTCTTTCCGAGAGTTTATGAGCTAGCGCAATGGCCGTAGGCATGTAAGTACTTGTCTCGTTACTCGCGTACCCAAACATTAAGCCTTGGTCTCCGGCACCTTGCGATTCATAGGGGTCGACTGAACCTCCATCACGCATCTCAAGACCCTGGTCAACACCTTGAGCAATGTCTGGTGACTGCTGACCTATGGAAACAGACACCCCGCAACTTGCACCGTCAAATCCCATTCTGGAGGAGTTGTAACCAATACCGAGAACGGTCTTGCGCACGATTGCAGGAATCTCGACGTAGCTATCGGTTGATACCTCGCCCGCCACATGCACCAGACCCGTGGTCACCATAGTTTCGACGGCAACGCGTGCATTCGGGTCTTGCTCGAGCATGGCGTCGAGTATTGCATCCGAGATCTGATCACAGATTTTGTCCGGATGACCTTCAGTCACTGATTCTGAAGTGAATTGTCTAAGCTCTGTCATATTCCTTATACCCTATTTGCCTCTACTACTTTACTGGCAACAATACCGAGCACGGATTGTGCGACCTCAATCTTGGTGCCTGAAATGACGTTACTGCCCAAGTCATGAACCAAAACCCCCGTGTTTTCATCCGAGCCGAAAACCTGTCCGTTTGAGATATCGTTCACGAAGACGAAATCACAGCCTTTGGCATTCAGCTTGGAAAGACCAAGATTTACTAGGTCTCCTGAATCCTCAGCCGCAAAACCGACAACAATGGCCTTTGATCCAGATGACTTTAGTCGAGTAACAACTTCCGCCAAAACATCAGGATTCGCGACAAGGTCTAGTTCAATGTTTAAACCAAGATCTGAGCGCTTCAACTTTCCCGAGAAAGGGTGTTCCGGGCGATAGTCGGCAACTGCGGCTGCCATAATCAGCAGATCAAAAGTGCCTATCTGTGATGAGATTCTCTCTGCTAACTCTTCTGTTGTCGATACTTCTTCTTGCATAAAGATACTTGAATCAGCGTCATGAGCGTTTGCAGCGATTACTCTGACATCGGCTCCCATCTCAAACGCTGCTTTTGCGAAGGCGAAGCCTTGCTTACCAGATGAATAGTTTCCGATAAATCTCGCGACATCTATTTGCTCCCGTGTGCCGCCGGTTGTGACAAGAACTCGCAACCCCCTAAGCATTCCGCTTCCTAGGCTTCGTTGTACTCTTGCAAGAATCTCTTCGGGCTCTGCAAGACGTCCGATCCCTGAGTCGGATCCGGTAAGGCGTCCGATCGCCGGTTCAATAATCTCCATCCCCCGTTGTCTTAGGGTGTCGATGTTTGCAATTGTCGCCGCGTTCTGCCACATCTCGGTGTGCATTGCCGGGGCAACAAGTACAGGGCAGGTAGCCGCGAGCACGGTTGAAGTCAATAAATCATCCGCAATTCCCGCGGCGATCTTTGCAATAAAGGACGCGGTGGCAGGAGCAACAACGATGCAATCAGCGTTTTTGGCAATCGCAATGTGCTTTACTTGCTCAACATCCGTATATAGGTCGGGGTCCACAACTTCAACAGGGTTCTTCGAGAGCGCCTCCAGCGTGACATTTCCAATGAAACGTTGGGCATTCATGGTTGTAACAATTTGAACGTTGTGATCAGCTTCGGAAATTAGTCTGACAAGACTTGCGCTTTTATAGGCAGCTATGCCTCCAGTTACACCAACGACAACGTTAGCCACTTGTAAAAGACCGTTTAGTCTAGGTTCCGCTTGGTTAGAAGACCTTGGTCAACTTCATGCAAGGCAATTGTTAGAGGCTTCTCGTCAATCGTTACGTCAACAAGTGGTCCGACGTTGCTAAACAAGGATCCTTCGTGAAGAGAAGAGTAGTAGTCGTTAATCTGTCTAGCGCGCTTCGCGGCAAACATCACGAGCTCATACTTTGAATCAACTCGGTCCATCAAATTGTCGATTGACGGCGAGACGATACCTTCTAGCTTTTCTGACATTACAAACTTCCCTGAGGTTTAGTGGATTGAACCAATTCTACGACCTCTCGAGCACATCGTGCCACCTCGTCATTGATTACCTGAAAATCAAAGCTTGGGGCTAAGCCAAGCTCCACACGAGCAGTTTCCAGCCTGGTAGCCCGATCCAAGGCGCTCTCTGTGCCTCTATTACTCATTCTGGCTTCTAGCTCCTCAAAAGCTGGAGGGCTAATGAAAATCAAAATTGCCTCGCTGAAGGATTTCTTAACCTGGAATGCCCCTTGGACATCAATTTCAAGCAAGACGTTGTGACCTAAAGCAAGTGCTTCAAGAACGGGTTTTCTTGGGGTTCCGTATAGATTTGAACCGTGAACGCTCGCCCATTCCAATAGCTCACCCGAGTCGGCCATACTCTGAAACTCATCAACAGATACAAAAACATAGGACTCCGCGTTGACTTCGCCTGGCCTTGGATCTCTAGTGGTGGCAGACACCGACAAAAAATAGTTAGGAAACGAGCTGACAATGTGTTTGGCAATGGTTCCCTTCCCAACCGCGGAAGGGCCAGAAAGCACAACAAGTTTTCCATTTGTCATGACAGACCCATGCCCTTCGATAGCTCGTGCTTTGCTTCCTGAATTCTCAAGCGAATACCACTTGCGCTTGAACCCGCTATTGACCTTGAAGCATTGCAAATTAGATTCTCAGCAACAGATCCGAAAATCTTCTTTGCATCCTCCAATTTTGCACCCTGATGTCCATAACCTGGAGCAAGAATCGGTGTCTGGGACAGCTCACTTTCTATCAGGCCGTATTCGGAGAATCTAGTATCAGCCCCGATGACAAGACCAACTGATCCAAGCTTGTCTGTGTTTGCGCTTGCTGCGTAGTCTGCGATCTGCTTTGCCACCATCTTGCCTGAAACCCCCGCTGACGTCTGGAAACTCCTGGCTTCAGGATTGGATGTTACACAGAGAATAAACACACCTTTATCGTTTGCCAGAGCGATGTCGATTGCAGGCTCTAAAGCCTCTACACCCATGAAGGGAGAAAGAGTCAACGCGTCAGCATGGAATACGGACTCCTTTGTTAACCACGCGTTTGCGTAGCCATCCATGGTCGTCCCAATGTCCCCTCGCTTGGCATCCGCGATTACCAACAAATCAGCAGAGCGTGCATAAGAAGTGAGGCGCTCAAGAATTGAGAACCCGGCGGAGCCAAACTGTTCGAAGAAGGAAACCTGGAACTTTACAATTCCTACAAAATCCTGACAGCTGTCGACAATTGTCTTTGCAAATGATTCAATTCCTTGGGTGTCAACAGGAAGGTCCCACGATGTGAGTTGCTTCGCACTTGGGTCGATTCCAATACAAAGGTGCCCTAGGGTGTCGAATGCCTCTCGTAAGCGAAAACCGAAACTAGTACCCAAGAGATTGCCTTCTGTCTTCCGTGTGCTCTTGAAGGGAACGCACACTAAATGGTCCGGCGATTACCGCTTCGAATGAGCCAATTGCAGAGCTTAATTGAGCAATGGTTGTAAAAATTGGTTTATCAGCGGCGGTCGTTGCCGCGCGAATCTCATAGCCATCACGTCGTGCTGCTGCTCCAGTTGGAGTGTTGACAACAACATCAATCTGCCCAGCGGTAATTAGCTCAACAATCGTAGGACCAAGTGATTCCGAAACACCTTCGCTATGCTTACGAACATTTGTTGCCTTGATGCCGTGGCGCTGGAGAATCTTCGCCGTCCCTTCCGTTGCGAGGATCTCAAATCCAAGTTGCCCGAGCCTTCTAACCGGAAGTAACATCTGGGGCTTATCACGGTCGGCCACTGATATAAAGATGCGACCGGATGTGGGGAGTGCGCTTCCGGCTGCGGCTTGAGATTTTGCGAAAGCCTTTGGGAAATCAACATCGATACCCATAACTTCACCAGTGGAACGCATCTCCGGTCCTAGAAGTGAATCAACATACTTTCCCTCCCTGGTTGCAAAGCGCTTGAAGGGAAGAACTGCCTCTTTGACGGAAACCGTTGATCCGGCGGGAGAAGCACTTGCGTCGGTTGAGGGAAGATGCCCTGAGTCTTGTAGCTCAGAAATGGTCTTGCCTACCATCACAAGCGAAGCCGCCTTGGCCAAAGTAATCCCAAGAGCTTTTGATACGAAGGGCACGGTTCTTGAAGCTCTTGGGTTTGCCTCGAGAACGTAAAGTACGTCAGCGGCCAGCCCGAATTGAACATTTAGAAGCCCTCTTACGCCGATTCCTTTTGCAATTAATTCTGTGGCGTCCCGAACTCTCATTATCTGACTGTCACTAAGAGTTATTGGTGGGAGGGTGCAGCTAGAATCCCCTGAGTGGATTCCGGCCTCCTCAATGTGCTCCATAACGCCACCCACAAAAAGATCCTTGCCGTCATAAATGGCGTCCACGTCAATCTCAATAGCATCGTCCAGAAAACGATCTACCAGCAGTGGATGCTCAACCCCGACAATAGCCTGACCATCAATTCTCTTGAAGTAACCGTGCATTCCTTCTTGATCAAAGACGATTTCCATGCCTCGCCCGCCAAGCACGTGCGATGGCCTAACAAGCACCGGATAGCCCACGCGTTCAGCCACAGTGTTTGCCTCGGATTCGTTGATGGCTGTTCCATTCGCGGGCGATAGAAGCCCTGCGGCTGAAAGAATCTTGGAGAAGGACCCACGGTCCTCTGCTAAGTCAAGAGCTTCCGGAGTTGTGCCAAGAATCGGAATCCCGGCGTCCTTCAGACCTTGCGCAAGACCAAGTGCGGTTTGACCGCCTAGCTGCACGATCACCCCAACAATTTCACCTGAAGAAGATTCCGCGTGAATAACCTCAAGCACGTCTTCAAGAGTCAACGGTTCGAAGTACAGGCGATCAGACGTGTCGTAATCCGTCGAAACAGTCTCAGGGTTGCAGTTGATCATGACTGTCTCGTAACCAGCCTCTGACAAAGCAAAGCACGCGTGCACGCAGGAATAGTCAAACTCGACACCCTGTCCAATTCGGTTAGGGCCAGACCCAAGAATTATGACCTTCTTTCGATCTGATGGCACAACCTCTGTTTCCTGCTCGTATGTCGAATAGTGATAAGGGGTCAGGGCGGGGAATTCTCCGGCACAAGTATCAACAGTCTTAAAAACCGGACGAACGCCTAGCTCATGCCGGATGTTCCTGACATCGGTCTCGGTCAGTCTCCTTAGCTGCGCAATCTGAATGTCGCTAAATCCGTGCGACTTTGCATGCACCAATAGTTCGCTGGTGAGATCTCTGGCTGATTTGATTTCTGCTGCCACCTCGTTGATCAAAACGATCTGATCGAGAAACCAAGGGTCAATCTTTGTGGCCTCAAACAATTCATCAATAGAAGCGCCCTTCAAAAGCGCCTGTTGAACGTTCACGATCCTTCCGTCTGTTGGTCGTCGGACGGTTTCAATAAGGTCTGCTACCGGGGTGACGTTCTCGCCCCAATGAAATGATGAGCCACGTTTTTCAAGGGATCGAAGGGCCTTTTGTAACGCCTGGCTGTAGGTGCGTCCAAGTGCCATGGCCTCGCCAACGGATTTCATTGTGGTGGTTAGTGTGGAATCAGCTGCCGGAAACTTCTCGAATGCGAATCGTGGCACCTTCACAGCTACATAGTCGAGAGTTGGCTCGAAGCTCGCTGGTGTAACACCAGTAATGTCGTTTGGAATCTCGTCGAGTGTGTAGCCAAGCGCGAGCTTGGCAGCGATTTTCGCAATCGGAAATCCGGTTGCCTTGGACGCCAAGGCCGATGACCTGGAAACTCTTGGGTTCATTTCGATAACTATCACGCGGCCATTGAGTGGGTTTACCGCAAACTGGATGTTGCAGCCCCCAGTATCTACGCCAACATCACGAATGATCTGAATAGCAATGTCTCTTAGATTCTGGAACTCCCGGTCGGTAAGAGTTAGAGCTGGCGCAACAGTTATTGAGTCACCGGTGTGAACACCAACAGGATCAACGTTCTCAATTGAGCAGACAACCACCGCATTGTCATTTTTGTCCCTCATCAGCTCAAGCTCGTACTCCTTCCAACCCAGAATTGATTCCTCAAGAAGTACTTCACTGGTTGGGCTTGCCTGAATGCCGGCAACAGCGATTCGAATCAAATCTGACTCGTTATAGGCAAATCCTGAGCCAAGTCCGCCCATTGTAAATGAGGGACGGACCACCACTGGGTAACCAAGACTCTTTGCTCCCGCTTTTGCCTCTTCGACGGTGTGAGCAATAACGGATTTGGCAACATCCGCGCCTGCATCCAGAACCAGCTGCTTGAACTCACTTCGATCTTCTCCCGCCCTGATGGCGGCAACGTTTGCCCCAATTAGTTCAACTTTGTATTTCTCGAGTATTCCAAGATCGTGTAGCTGCATCGCAGCGTTTAGAGCTGTTTGGCCTCCGAGAGTGGGCAAAATGGCGTCTGGTTTCTCTTTCTGGATTATGGCTTCGATAACCTGAGCAGTAATTGGTTCAATATATGTTGCATCGGCAAAATCAGGATCCGTCATGATCGTAGCTGGGTTTGAATTGACAAGTATCACTCGGATGCCTTCTTGGCGAAGAACACGACAAGCCTGGGTTCCCGAGTAGTCAAACTCGCAGGCCTGTCCAATGACTATAGGTCCCGATCCAATTACTAGAACGCTCTTCAGATCCTCCCTGCGCGGCATTAGTTGAGCTCCAAATTTCTGTTGACCATAGCTACCAGTCGATCAAACAAGTGCGCCGAATCGTGTGGACCAGCAGCCGATTCAGGGTGAAACTGAACAGAGAATGCTTGCTGGTCGAGACACTCGAGACCCTCAACGCAGTCATCATTGAGATTCGAGTGCGACACTCTTACTCTCCCAAACCCTGCAGGCGATTGGACGATTTGGCCAGCCTCTCCACCGGGAACCGAAACCGCAAAACCGTGATTGTGGGAGGTGACTTCGACACGTCCCGAATTCCGATTGAGGATTGGCTGATTGATACCACGGTGACCGAAGGCCAACTTGTAGGTTTCGAAACCAAGGGCTCTACCTAGCAGCTGATTGCCGAAACAGATTCCAAAGAACGGGATTCTACGCTTAAGAATTTCTTGAAGAAGCTGAACCTGGCTGTAAGAGGCCTCAGGATCCCCCGGACCATTAGAGTAAAAAACCGCGTCTGGCTGTGATGCAAGAACTTGATCAAGGTTGGAATTTGATGGCAGCACCGTAACAACTAAGCCTCGGTTTATCATGTGTGAAATCGTAGATCGCTTTATGCCAAGGTCAAGAATCGTAACTCGACCAACAAATTTGCCAAGATGGGGAACTTCGTAAGCCTCTGGTGTTGTCACAACCTCAGACAGAGACTGACCCGACATCAAAGGTGACTCTCTAACTATCTCGAGCAGACGATCTATTGATTGTTCAGACCTAGGTCCAGAGAAGATACCTGCACGCATTGCACCAAGAGACCTTAGGTGTCGTGTTAGTGCTCGAGTGTCTATTCCGCTGATTCCAACAATGAAATTGTCTTCAAGCTCAGACGCTAGTGAGCGCTCTGAGCGATAGTTCGAGACGACCCTAGTTGGCTCTTTGACCACATAGCCAGACACCCATATTCGATTGGATTCTTCGTCGATTGTATTCATTCCAGTTATACCAATGTGGGGTGCGGTTTGAACAACAATCTGACCGGCGTAAGAGGGATCAGTCAGCGTTTCTTGATAGCCGGTCATCCCAGTAGCAAAAACTATCTCACCAAGGGTCTGGCCTTCAGAACCATATGCTTTACCAACAAACACGGTTCCGTCTTCTAGAACTAGCTTTGCCGAATTCATCGTTCCCCCATTTACATGCGAATCAAATGCTGTCATGGGTACCTCGCTGACAGATGTTTCCATCCCGATAGCTGAAGTTACCATCATAAATTGTATGAATCACTCGACCAGTAAGCTCGCGTCCGACAAAAGGATTGTTCTCACTTCTAGAGAAGCTTTGTGGAACAGAGATCCACTTCTCATCGAGGTTTGCCAGGGTGAGGTTTGCACGAGCTCCAGACGATAGGTATCTACCTTGCCCAGCCAGACCACTGATTTCTGCTGCACGTGTAGACATAACCTCTGCGAGACGATTTAGTGAGGAGGCACCCGAGATAACGAGAACCTCTAGTGCAATCGCAAAAGCGGTTTCAAGGCCCAGCATTCCAAAGGAAGCTGCCGCCCATTCTGTGTCCTTTGCCTCTTTGGGGTGTGGCGCGTGGTCCGTTGCGATCACGTCAATGGTGCCATCAACCAATCCGAATCTCAGCGCCAAAACGTCAGCCGCTGTTCGGAGTGGAGGATTGACTTTGAACAGTGGATCGTAGCCACTGGCTAAATCTTCAGTCAGCGAAAGGTGGTGTGGCGTAACCTCCGCGCTCACTTTTACCCCTCTTTGCTTCGCTTGTCTGATCAGTTCAACTGAGCCTGCAGTTGAAACATGACATACGTGTAGCCGAGACCCAACGTGTTCGGCGAGCATTATGTCCCGAGCGATGATTGATTCCTCTGCAACTGCTGGCCACCCGGAGAGCCCGAGGCGCGCTGAGAGTTCTCCCTCGTTCATCTGGGCATTTTGGGTGAGTCTCGAGTCCTGAGCGTGCTGTGCAATAACGCCATCGAAAGACTTTACATATTCAAGAGCGCGACGCATAAGAAGAGAGTCAGACAGGCAGTTTCCATCATCGCTAAATATTGATACCTTGGCCCTCGACTCTGCCATGGCACCAATTTCGGCAAGCTGCTCACCTTTTAGCCCAACCGTAATTGCTCCAACCGGTTGAACGTGCACCAAACCTGCTTGCCTACCGAGGTTCCAAATCTGATCGACGACACCGGCTGTGTCGGCAACGGGAAACGTGTTTGCCATAGCGTGCACTGCAGTGTATCCGCCCGCGGCTGCGGCCATGGAGCCTGTAAGAATAGTTTCGCTCTGTTCGAAACCAGGTTCACGCAGATGAGTGTGAAGATCAACAAATCCGGGCAACACGTGTAACCCAGTGCAATCAACAACCTGGTAATCAATGCCTTCGCTTGCCGCGAGAGCAATCTTCCCGTCCTCAATAACGACCTCGACGATTTTGCCGTTGGTGTCAATAGCGTTTCTAAGAATTATGTTCACGATTATGTCCTCTTATCGCCGGTCAAAATTGAGAAAAGCACGGCCATTCTGATCGAAATTCCGTTCTTCACTTGCTGAAGCACGCGTGATCTCGCGCTGTCAGCGGCAGCCGCGTCAATCTCAAGTCCTCTGTTCATCGGTCCTGGATGAAGAATGATTGCATTTGGGGAGAGTTTCGCAAGTCTTAAGTGATTCAGCCCCCAGAACTTGGCATACTCCCTTTCGGTGGGAAAATATGACGAGGACATCCGCTCTTGCTGAACTCGAAGCATCATCACTACATCTGGCTGAAACTCGTCAAGTGCAGTGTCAAGAAGGCTAAACCAACTCGCACCTTGATTCAGAGACCCGGAGGCGATGGTGGCCGGACCACAGATCGCAACTTCGGCACCAAGAAGTCGAAGCAGGATCAGATTCGATCTTGCGACTCTGGAGTGCGCAATGTCCCCAACAAGAAGAACGCGAATCCCAGACAGATCGCAACCACGAGGCTTTGAATGCACTGACTGCCTTATTGTCATGGCATCAAGCAGTGCCTGCGTAGGGTGCTCATGAGTACCATCACCAGCATTGATAACTGAAGATTCCACCCATCCCGATGTAGCAAGCTGATGAGCCGAACCGCTCGCCGAGTGGCGCAAGACAATAACATCCGCCCCCATTGCCTCTAGAGTCTGCGCTGTGTCCTTTAGCGACTCCCCCTTTGACGCAGAGGACCCTTTGGCGCTAAAACTAATTACATCTGCAGAGAGTCTTTTGGCGGCAAGTTCAAACGAGATTCTGGTGCGAGTGGAGTCCTCAAAGAAGAGATTTACAACCGTCTTACCTCGAAGTGTTGGAAGTTTCTTGATCTCTCTGTCGTTAACTTCATCCATTTCGTGGGCAAGATCAAGAATGGAAATGGCTTGTTGCTTGTCGAGATCGGCAGCCGAGAGTAAGTTCCTCAATCCTCAATCACAACCTCGTCGATGCCGTCGACCTCAATCAGGTTCACAGAGATTCGCTCGGAAGATGCTGTTGGCAAGTTTTTGCCTACGAAGTCAGCACGTATGGGAAGTTCTCGATGACCTCTGTCAACTAGAACAGCGAGCCGAACAGCGCTTGGACGCCCGTGATCGTTAAGCGCGTCAAGGGCAGCTCTTACGGTTCTGCCGCTGTACAGGACGTCATCTACAATCACGACTGTCTTGTTAGCAATCCCTTCTGCGGGAATGATTGTTTCACCAACCTCACGGGTTGGTTGTACAGATAAATCATCACGATACAAAGTCACATCGAGCCTGCCGGTGGGAACTTCAACCTTCGACTGCTCAAGGATTATTGCCGAAATGCGTGCTGCAATATGCACGCCGCGAGTAGGGATGCCGAGCAGAACGAGGTTATGAGAACCTTTATTGGATTCAATAATCTCGTGTGAAATACGAGTCACGGCCCGAGTCATGTCATCGGCGCTCAAGACGGTACGTTTTGTCAACGTCCACCTCCTTCTTCGTCTCTCAGGACGACTCTTAAAGGATGTTGGGGAAATCCTAGCAGGTAGGCGAGCTTGATAGCTAGATTGCGCCCTTGGTGCCTGATATAGCTCTCAACAATCCGTTCACAAAAGATCCTGACTCCTCAGTTGAGTACTCGATTGCCAGATCGACGGCCTCCTTGATTGCCACTGGGTCCGGAACCTCATCGTTGTAAAGCAGTTCCCAAACAGCGACACGCAGAATTGCCCGGTCGACCGCAGGCATCCGATCTACAGACCACTTGTGAGAAAGACCCTCGATTCTGTCATCAATTTCAGCAAACTCCGCCGTGACTCCAACAACAATCTGCTTGGCATAGCCAACAATTTCTTCCTGGTTCTGTCGATCAGTCTGCTCAGCTGCGGTTGCCTCGAGTAGTTCGATGGGGTTGATCTTGCGAAGATCGGCCGCAAAGATAGCGTCCAGAGCCATCTTTCTAGATTTCGTTCGGGAGCTCACCGTTAATCAGTAACTCGGCCGAGGTATTCGCCGGTTCTAGTATCTACACGAACTTTTGTGTTCTGCTCAAGAAACAGAGGAACTTGGATTTGTAGACCGGTTTCGACCGTTGCAGGTTTAGTGCCACCGCTTGATCTGTCACCCTGAAGCCCTGGTTCTGTGTAGGTGATTTCAAGAACAACCGAAGCGGGCAATTCAACGTAAATCGGGTTTCCCTCATACACCGCGACAATGGCGCCTTGGTTCTCGAGCAGGTAATCCTTCGAATCTCCAACGACCTCATTACTAAGACTCATCTGCTCATAGTTTTGGTTGTCCATAAACACGTAACCTGAACCGTCGTTATAGAGATAGTTCATCTCTCGCTTATCAACATTGGCAGTTTCAACACGAACCCCAGCGTTGAAGGTACGCTCGACTACTTTCCCGGTAAGAACATTCTTTAGTTTTGAACGAACGAAGGCAGGGCCTTTACCTGGTTTAACATGCTGGAATTCGATAACGGTCCAAAGTTGACCATCTATGTTTAGGACGAGACCATTCTTGAGGTCGTTTGAAGTTGCCATGCTGAGCGCTCTACCTTTTGATTTGGAGGGGTTTACTAGACGAGTCTAGTCTCTAGCCGGCCAGCTGTCGCAGTGCATGCTCGTATGAGCGCAAGCCAAACCCAGCAATAACTCCTGAAGAGGAAGCTGAAATAACGCTCACTGAACGAAAGGCTTCTCGGGCATGTGGGTTAGAAATGTGGACTTCAATGAGTGTGTTACCGGAGCTGGTATGAATCTTGCAGGCATCTGCAAGTGCGTAGGAATAGTGGGTAAAGGCAGCTGGATTTATAACGACGTCAATTTTGTTGTCTGTGGCCTCATGGATCCAAGAGATAAGTTCCGATTCGCTATCGCTTTGCCTAACCTCAACTGCAAGCGACATCGACTTTCCAAGAACTGAAAGCTGTGTCACGAGTTCCGGGTAGGAAACCGTTCCGTAAATTTCTGGCTCACGGGACCCTAACCGTTGGAGGTTTGGGCCATTGAGGACTAAGACAGATTTCATGATGCTAGCCTACTCAGCAATCTCCTGGAACGCGGTGAAGAGAATCTCATCGGTAACCCCGTGCATAATCGTAGGCTTCCCGATTTGGTCCAATACAACAAATCGAAGGTTCCCCCCACGTGATTTCTTATCAATTCGCATGTTACTCAAAAGCTGCTCCCACTTCCCTGCTGGATAGCTTGTGGGTAGACCGAGGCTGGTCAAAATGTCACGGTGCCTTTGAACCTCGTCTGTGCTAAGTCTTCCATTAATCATCGCAAGCTCAGCTGCAAAAACCATTCCTATTGAAATAGCGGCGCCATGCCGCCACTTATAGCGCTCGGCTAACTCGATAGCGTGACCCAGAGTGTGACCGTAGTTTAGAAACTCTCTTGGCCCCTGGTCGCGGAAGTCCTTGCCAACCACATCGGCCTTGACTTTGATGGCTCTAGTTACCAGCTCCAAGAAGACATCAGATTCAATGTCGGTACCTGAAGCGGTGTCTTCTTCTAAAAGCTTCAGGATCTCCGGGTCACTTATAAATCCGCACTTGACTACCTCAGCAAATCCTGCCAACAGCTCATTTCTTGGAAGCGTATCTAATGTCGCCAGATCAACAAGTACCGCATCCGGTGAATGAAATACGCCAACTAGGTTTTTTCCCTCTGTGGTGTTAACTCCAGTCTTACCGCCAATAGCTGCATCGACCATGGCAAGCAAAGTAGTTGGAATTTGTACAATTCCCACTCCGCGAAGCCATGTTGCCGCAACGAATCCGGCCAAGTCCGTAACAGTGCCACCACCGAAACCAATGATCTTGTCTGTCCGAGAAAATTTCGAAGAGCCAAGAATTCCCCAACAAAAAGCAGCTACTTCAATCCTTTTAGCCTCTTCATTGTCTGGCACGCCTGCAAGAAAGACTTCGAAACCAGATGAAACAAGAAAGTCTCGGAGCTCCTCGGCGCTTGCCGCTAGTCCTACCGGATGCACGACCAAGACCTTTTTTGCACCGGCCAATGATGCGGGGACCGTGTCTAGTAACTGTCTGCCGATTACGACATCGTAAGGACGATCGCCGGCAACGGATACTCGTCTCATCTCGCTCATATCACTGTCACCGCCTCGAGTATTTCGTCAACGACTGTTCCCAGAGATTTTCCGCTGGTATCAATCTGGAGCTTTGAAAGTCTCTCGTAGTGGGACTTACGTTCATCGTAAATCCTGCGCCAGTCGTCCATTCCGTTTCGAAGTAGCGGGCGAGGACGGGTTAACAGTCTTGAGCGCATGTGGGTACCGTTTGTGGCAAGGTAGACAACGAAGTTTTTGGATAAAATCTCTTGATTCTCAGGTGCCAAGACGATTCCACCGCCAGTTGCAATCACGCCAGCCTTATCCAGGCAATTTTTCAGAGCTTTCGACTCAAGCTCTCGGAAGTAACTCTCGCCGTGCTCGCTGAAAATTCTAGGGATCTGCCCATGATCCTTAACGACCTCTTTATCGGTGTCTAGAAACCCCACTGACAAAGCCTTTGCCAATTTTTTGCCAACAGTGGTCTTCCCTACACCCATCGGACCAATCAAGAGAATTGGTGACTGCATTAGACACCTTGAGATTTCAAATTGACGGGAATTGAGTCCAAATAGGAGCGTAGATTACGTCTTGTTTCGGCAATCGAGTCACCACCGAATTTTTCCAGAACCGAGTTGGCCAAGACCAGCGCAACCATTGCCTCGGCCACGATTCCTGCGGCTGGAACTGCGCACACATCTGATCGTTGGTGATGTGCCTTGCTGTTCTCGCCAGTTGCAACATCAACCGTAGATAGCGCTTTGGGAACTGTTGAGATAGGTTTCATAGCTGCACGAACCCGCAACACTTCGCCAGTTGACATCCCGCCCTCGATTCCTCCGGCTCGTCCAGTAAGGCGGCGGACATTTCCAGATTCATCTTTTGTCAGCTCATCGTGGGCAGCTGAACCGCGCCTCCTGGATGTTTCGAATCCGTCGCCCACCTCTACACCCTTGATGGCTTGAATACCCATCAAAGCCCCGGCCAGCAAAGAATCCAATTTTCTGTCCCAATGAACGTAAGACCCTAGTCCAGGCGGTAACCCGTAAGCCAAAACTTCGACAACACCGCCCAAAGTGTCACCTTCGCTGTGACAATTCTCAATCTCAGCCACCATCGAATCGGAATCCGGCTTCGAAAAACAGCGAACTGGGTCATTATCCAAATACTCAACATCAGATTTTTTTGGAAGTGATTCTGAGCTAGTGGAGACTGTACCAATGGCGACGGTGTGTGTTACTAAATCAACACCAAGTTCACCCAAGAATCTTGCGGCAACTTCTCCCAGGGCAACGCGGGCAGCTGTCTCCCTCGCTGAAGCTCTCTCAAGTACCGGGCGTGAATCCTCGAAACCGAATTTCTGCATACCGGTGAAATCGGCATGACCCGGTCTAGGTCTAGTCAGTGGCTCTGCTCTCGCGCCAGTTATCTCAGAGGCTTCAACAGGATCAGCCGACATGATCTTTTCCCACTTGGGCCATTCGGTGTTTTGGATTGTGATCGCTATCGGGCCGCCCTGGGTGAAGCCGTGACGAACTCCCGAACTAAGACTGACTTCGTCTTTCTCAAATTTCATTCGAGCACCCCGGCCAAAACCAAGACGTCTTCTGGCTAATGCATCCTGGACGTTCTCAGTTGTTAGTGCAACACCAGCGGGCATACCTTCGATGATGGCCACTAACTCAGGGCCGTGGGATTCACCCGCCGTCAACCAACGCAACATACCTAAATTCTCTCACAATTGGTGATAGAGGTCACTATCTATTTGTGATTGCCGTAGTCATTACTTGTGCCAGCCGGTCCTTGTCAATATTCAGGTTCATGTCTTGAGATTCAACGAATAACTCGACTTGAGCGACCGCCTGCCAAATCAGCATGTCAATCCCAGATATTGATTCGGATCGCCAGGCGTTGGCGGCAAAAGAAGGCCAAGGAGAGTACGACGAGTCAAATAGAACTCCGCGGGGCTGTTGATTCGACGCGGCAATTTCGCGCCAGAACGCATCAAGAGCGCCGGCTGGGACAAACGAAAGAACGAGATCTGAGTTTTGTACCGCAGATCCGTCAAACGCCACAACATTGCAAGCCAAACCTAAATCATCACCGAACAACTTCAGGTCTGCTGAACGCTGTTCATTCCGAGCCATGATGGAAACATTTGCATTTGGATAGAGCCTTGATAAAGCAAGAACACCAGATGTAGCGGTTGACCCAGAGCCTAGAATGTGCACCTGTTCAGGAGCGGAAACATCCGAGAGAGCCTTTGAGATTCCGAATACATCCGTGTTGTGGGCAACGCACGCGCCATCCGATAAGACAAGAGTGTTTGCGACCTTAGTAAGTTCCGCATCATTGGTTGAACGCTCAGCAAACTCAAATGCCTCCCGCTTGAGCGGCATGGTCACACTTAGCCCCGCCATGTCATTATTTGCGATAAATTCAGCAAGCCCCTTGGCTGGAACTTCGTAGCCTCCGTACTGAAAATCAAGTCCAAGGAACTCGTAGGCGATGTTATGAATGAGAGGTGACAGGCTATGAGAGATTGGCGATCCAACTACGCAGAAACTAGTTGTCATACCAGTCCGGATTGTCTTTCTCCCATTGGCGAAGCACCTTCACGTACTTTTGATGCTCTGAGTATGTATTTGTGAAAACTGTTTCCCCAGACCTCAAATCAATTGTTACGAAATATAGCCAATCCCCTGCAGCGGGATTAACGGTTGCATCAATGGCTAGAGCTCCTGGCGAGCTAATCGGGCCCGGGGGTAAGCCACTAATCACGTAGGTATTAAATGGATTGGCAAGTTGCTGCGCTGTTGAAAGCTCAATGCCTTCATAGTTATAGGAAATAGTCGGGTCAGTTTGCAAGAGCATACCCTCGCTGATTCGATTGAAAAACACCCTGGTCACCTTGTAGAAATCATCCTGAAGCTTTGCCTCTCGCTGAGTTATAGATGCGAGAGTCAGAACCTGATGCCAATCAGACTCCGCAACATTAAATTTGGCAAGCTCTTCTTTCATTCGCTCGACCATAGTCCGAAGAATGTCCGCCGGGGTGTCCTCGAGATAGAACGTGTAGGTGGCTGGAAAAAGGTAGCCCTCAATAGTTGGTGACCCTGTTGGTATCCCTAGCGCTGCTAGACCAGACGCTTCTGCTTGAATCTCCTCCATTGAATAGCCAGTAGCCTCATGAATTGCATTGAAAATTTGTATTGCTCTAAAGCCTTCGGGGATTGTGATTTTGTAGTTTTTCACGTTGTCAGGGTCTGTTATGACTTCTAAGGCTGCCGCATAACTCATCTGGTTCTTTAGCAGAAAGCTACCTGGATAAAATGTTGGGTTGGTCTGCAGCATGAGTCTGTAAAAACCTTCAACTTGGCTAACTACTCCAGCCTCGAAAAGCTTCTGCGCGATGATCAGTCCATCGTCTCCCTCGTCAATTCTGACAATCACTTCACCAAATCCAGCGCCTTCAAAATCAACAGCTGTGTACTCGCGGTACTTGTCCCTGATGAAATCAATATTTACGGCGACAAGGGTCGCTCCAATGGCTCCCACCAAGACAATTCCAATGAGGGAGTAAAGCAAACCACGACTCTTTTTCTCTGCGGACCTACGACCCAAGAAGATCACCTACAGATCGACCCGCGGCCTCGCCCGATACCCGCTCAACTTGAAATACTGCCTCAAGAATCACAACGGCGCTGGCACTATCAATTAGCGACTTTGAAGTCTTGGCGTTTTTCCCTGAGTCCCTTAGATTCCTCGCAGCCGTGACAGTTGTCAATCTTTCGTCAATCAAGCGAACCGGAAGCACCGTGGTGGATTGCAAAAGCGAAGCAAAATTCCGAGCGTCATCGGTCGAAGGTGTGATTTCCCCCGATAGAGAAACTGGATCGCCTACATAAATTTCCTGAACCTCGTTGTCAGCTACTATCTTGAGGATTTCTTGGATGGTTTCGCTGTCGTCAGCAATGCGCCTAACTGAATCTAATGGTGAGGAAAGAATTCCTGATAGGTCACTGATTGCAATTCCGAGACGCGCTCTACCGATATCTATAGCAAGTTTCCTACCCATGGAGTCCTATTTTACCAAAGCCGCTTCGATGGCCTTTATCGCTTGCGGAAGCTTGCTGGTATCTGGTCCACCACCCTGTGCGAGATTGTCTTTACCGCCTCCGCCTCCCCCGAGAATTTCCGAAGCGATCTTGACTAATGACCCACTCGCTAAGCCAGCCTGTCTGGCCTTTGCAGTTGTCGCAACCAAAAGGGCAATCTTGCCATCCACCAGTGAATAAGCCGCGATAACAGCAGCCTCCGACTCTAGATCGTTGGCAATCGATGTTGCTAGCTCGCGTAGCCCTTCAGGATCGACCCCCGCTCCGAAGTTTGCAACTACCAATTTCGTAGTACCAATCCGCTTGGCGTCTTTTAGCATCTTTGGTATCGAATCTCGTAATCCGGAAATCGAAAGTTGAGAAATCTTCTTTTGGGCAGCCTTGAGTTCAGATATTGTCTTGGAGATTCTCTCCGCTAGCTCTTCGGAAGACACTTTCAGTAGGTCAGTTAGCTCTTGAACGAGTCTTCGCTCGGCAGCGAAAGATTTGAATGCCTCAAACCCAACTAGAGCTTCAACTCTTCTTGTTCCGGATCCAACAGATGATTCTGTAATTAGTGAGACCATCCCCACTTGGGACGATCTTGAAACGTGGGTGCCGCCGCAAAGCTCTCTAGACCAAGGTCCCCCGATCTGAACAACGCGTACCATCTCGTCATAAGTCTCTCCAAATAGTGCAATGGCACCAGCCTTCTTGGCGGAATCAATGCTCATCAAGTCAGCTCGCACGGCTAGATCCTGGCGGATAGCCAGATTGGCGACTTCTTCGATCTCCGAGCGCAAGCTCTGGCTTAGCGCCTCGTTCCAAGAGAAGTCGAGCCTCATAAATCCTGGCTTGTTGTAAGAACCGGTTTGTAATGCAGAGGGTCCCAGCACTTGACGAAGGGCTGCGTGCATGACGTGCGTGGCGGAGTGAGCTTGGGCGGCGCCGAGCCTCCAATCAGCAGAAACTTCTGACACGACTTTTTGCCCAACAGAAATCTCGCCCTTGCTAACGCGAACGCTGTGGCTAACAAGACCCTTTACAGGTTTTTGAACGTCCAAAACCTCGAGCAACAAACCGTCGCCAGTTATGAAACCTGAGTCGCTATCCTGGCCTCCCGATTCGGCATAGAAAGAAGTCTCATCAAGAATTACCTCGGCAATATCTCCAACTTCAAGACTCTTGACAACCTCGCCGTCTCGAATCAGTCCAATAACATTTCCAGAACTTGAAAGTTGCTCATAGCCGGTGAACTTCGTAACACCCGAAGCCCGGAACTCTCCATACACACTCAAGTCCGCGTTGCCGGAGCGCTTCATTTTTGCGTCATCCTTTGCTCGTTGACGTTGCACGTTCATGAGTGCGGAGAAAGCCTCCCGGTCGATTCCTAGGCCATATTCTTCAGCTATCTCAAATGTAAGATCTACAGGAAAGCCATATGTATCGTGCAACAGAAATGCGCTCTCGCCAGAAAGCGATGTTTGTTTGGAACCTTTAGCCTTCTGAATCTCTCCATCTAGGACTAGCAGACCTGCGTTCAAAGTTCTTAGGAATGCCTCTTCCTCGGCTACGGCAACACGAATGATCCGATCAAAATCCGTCTCGAGTTCTGGATAGCTTTCCTTCATGGCATTTTTTGAGGCGGTAAAGAGTTTTTCGAAAACAGGAGTTTCCACACCCAGCAATCGCATAGAGCGAACAACTCTTCTAAGCAATCGTCTGACCACGTAGCCTCTAGCGTCGTTGGCCGGAGTTACCCCGTCACCAATAAGCATGAGAGAAGAGCGGACGTGATCTGCGACAACTCGCAAACGAACATCGTCAGCCTCGTTGTCTCCATAGTTTTTTCCTGCAAGCTTGGCAGCAAGGTCTAGAACTGGCTTGACCTCGTCAATCTCGTAGAGATTGTCAACACCTTGCATAAGAAAGGCCACTCTCTCCAGTCCCATTCCGGTATCAATGTTCTTTGAAGGAAGCTCGCCCAAAATCTCGAAACCATCTTTACCGTCCCCAACACCACGCTGATACTGCATGAAAACGAGGTTCCAAATCTCTATGAACCTGTTCTCGTCAGCCTCTGGTCCGCCATCAACTCCATAATCCGGACCACGATCAAAGTAAATCTCCGAACATGGTCCAGCCGGACCAGGCTGGCCAGTAGACCAGTAGTTATCCTTCATGCCTCGCTTTTGAATACGCTCTAATGGAAAGTTTGCGACGTCTTGCCACAGGGAAATTGACTCTTCATCGTCTTTGTAAACGGTTACCCAGAGCTTGTTTGGGTCAAAACCTAAGCCACCATTTTTTTGAGGCGAAGTGAGAAATTCCCAGGCGAAAGCGATGGCGTCTTTCTTGAAATAGTCACCAAATGAGAAGTTGCCGTTCATCTGAAAGAACGTGCCGTGGCGAGTAGTTTTTCCCACTTCATCAATGTCCAAAGTTCGAACACATTTCTGGACGCTCGTAGCGCGCTTGAATGGGGCTGGAACAAGACCGGTCATGTAAGGAATGAATGGAACCATTCCGGCCACCGTGAACATCAAGGTTGGGTCTTCAGAAATCAAAGAAGCCGAAGGAACTATCTCATGGTCTTTGCTGGCGAAATAATCGAGCCAGCGGCGACGAATCTCGGCCGTACGCACTCTACTGCCTACTTGCCAGGGGTCTTAGTCTTTGGAGTGCTCTTTCTAGGAGTCGTACTCTTCGATGCTTTACTAGAGCTAGAGGTGCTGGTCTTTTTTGTTGACTTTGAACGAGCTGGCCTGGCAAGCTCTGCCTCACGCTCGCGATATCCTTCAGTTACTGCGTCACTAAATTCCTGGAGAGCAGCTTTTGCTTGCTCATAGGCCTTACGTGCCTCTGGATTTTCGTTGATCTGCTTCGCAGCCGCGGCGCCCAATGCGACACCAGCGATAAGCCAAAATAGTTTGTTCATGGGTTTACCTCTTTCCAAAAAGTTTACGCACAACCCCAGTCAAACCTGCAATCTTTGCAAGTGGGCCACCAACCGAAGCGGAGAAAACACCGAACATAGAAGCAAAGCTCTTAGTTACTGAAGCAACATCGGTTGAGATACCATCAAATTTCTTCAGCTGGCGGTTGGTCTCCTCAAGAGTTACCGTTACTTCGCTAATCAGTGGAGTAATTTCCTGAGTCATCTGGACAAGTGACTCGCTGCTTCGATCAATGAGTTTTCCTAGTTTAAGAATAGGAACTGCTAGTAAAAGAACGAGCAACACAAATCCGCTCGCAGCAACTAGGCTCGCGATCTCTGATACTGACATGGCGCCCTCCTTGTTACTGGTGGAAACTATCTTGCAGCGTAGTACTCAACAACTAGCTGAACTTCACAGGTGACTGGAACCTCGGATCTGAGCGGTCTCCTGTTCAAAGTGATCTGCAATTTCTCTAGTTCGACTGTTAGATAGCCAGGAAGCGGAGGCAGCACATCAACATGTCCCCCAGCTGCAGCAACCTGAAATGGCTCAGTCTTTTCGCTCTTCTCAGCAACGTGAACCAATTGACCTGGCTTCACGCGGAATGATGGCCTGTCTACCCTTTGCCCATCAACAAGAATGTGGCGGTGCACGACCAGCTGACGAGACTGTGCAATAGTTCTGGCAAAACCTGCGCGGAGAATTACAGCATCAAGTCTCATCTCAAGAAGCTCGACAAGATTCTCACCGGTAAGACCGGTTGCACGCTTTGCTTCCTCGAAGGTCTTTTTTAGCTGAGCTTCGCGAATTCCATACTGAGCCCTAAGTCTCTGCTTCTCTCGCAGACGAACGGCAAAGTCACTGTCGGCTTTTCTCTTTGTGCGGCCATGCTCTCCAGGAGCGTATGGACGCTTTTCAAGATACTTTGCGGATTTTGGCGTTAGAGCCAATCCCAGTGCTCTGGAGAGACGGGTTTTACTGCGAGTGCGCGATGTCTTGGACACAGCTTCCTTTCAATATATACAAGCAATTAAAAGACGGTAGAGGCTCGTCTCGATGTGCCTAGAAAGGTCCGCTAATTGACTCTTGTCCATTTGGTCGACTCATTGCAGCCGCGCTCTGAGTCCAAATTGGCAACGACTAGAGTTTAGCACCGTCAACGAAGCGGTATCAAGCGTTTTTTCCCCGAATAATAGCCCTTAGTGCCTTCCATCGATCAACTAGCGGCTTCTCAAAACCGGAGCTTTTGGGTTGGAAATACTCAGGAACTTTGACAACGTAGCTTTGGGTTACGACCATGCGCTCGTCGTCGTGCGGGTATTGGTAGTGCTTGTCGCCTTCACCTCTTCCCAGGGAAGTTCCTCGAAGACTTAGAGGGATGGCAGGTAAAAACCCTCCCCTGACATCGGCAACGGCGGAGTCAATAGCAAGATAAGCCGAATTGGACTTCGGGGCAAGGCTTAGGTAGATAGTCGCTTCAGATAATGGAATTCTGCCTTCTGGCATGCCGATTATTGAGACGCTCTCGTAGCAAGCAACAGCCAGGCTCAGAGCTGTTGGGTCTGCAAGGCCGATGTCCTCAGATGCCAACAGAATGAGCCTCCGGGCTATAAACCTGGGATCCTCTCCCCCCTCTAACATTCTCGCTAGATAGTGGATTGCGGCGTCAGCATCGGATCCGCGCACAGACTTGATAAACGCACTAATCGTGTCATAGTGATTTTCGCCTTCGCGGTCGTACCTAACCAACGCAGTTTCCAAGCTTGCCAGCACATCCTCAACGTGTACCGAAACATCCTTTGAGTCTTGGAGCTCAACTGCTCGCTGCGCGCTAGCTTCCAGAATGGTCAGAGCCCTCCTGGCGTCACCTCCTGCGACGTCAACAATCCTTTGCAGGGCTTCGCGATCAATCGAGATTGAAGAAGCTAGCCCTCGAGGGTCGGTTACCGCGTTCGACACAAGTAATTTGACGTCACCCGGAGAAAGCGGCTCTAGACGAACTAGAAGAGATCGTGAAAGTAACGGGGCAATCACGGAAAAAGAAGGGTTTTCAGTTGTTGCCGCAATCAGGATGATAATCCCAGCTTCAACAGATGGGAGCAGAGCATCCTGCTGGGCTTTGGAAAACCGATGGATTTCATCCAGAAACAAAATTGTGCTCACGCCGTAAGTTTCTTGTTCGGTCCGAGCTTTCTCAATAACTTCTCGAAGATCTTTTACACCGCTGGATACCGCAGAAAGCTCAATGAACTTGCGTCCGGACGAATTTGCAATCGCTCTTGCAATTGAGGTCTTACCTGTCCCTGGCGGTCCCCATAAAACGACAGACGCACTAGAAGTCCCCGGAGCTTGAGGTTTGGCAAGCAGTTGAAGTGGAGAACCTGGGGCTAGTGCTTGATCTTGCCCAAGTATGTCCTCTAATGACCTCGGCCTCATGCGAGCAGCTAGAGGTGCACCAGCATGAAATAGCGATTGGCTCATAAGGCCAAGAGTATTAGAAACAGGTGCGAAATCTTTGTAAACTCGTAAAGTACACCATAGACCGAAAGCTGACACCAATTGACGAAATCTCCAACGATCAAAAGCTCAGAGCGAGAACGACTTGCAAGGTTCGAAGCAAAACAAGGCCTCGAGCAAGCCAAGGCTACGAGACGCAGACGAGACAATCGACTATCTATTTTGGTCTCCACCCTCGCGGTTTTGTTGGCTATTGGCGGCCAGATCACATTCCAAACTTTGTTCCCTGCTCAAGACAGTTCAACAAGTGAAACCGATGCTTCTGACCTAGTCGCACCGATTCCCGACCCTGCAATCGCCGAGAGTCGAACTTGGAACGGAACAATGAAAGTTGGAAATGCCGAACTTCAGATAGAACTATATGGAGCGGTCGCGCCCCAAGCGGTTGCAAACTTCATCGAGCTATCAAAGACCGGTTTTTTTGAAGGAATCAGTTGTCACAGACTCGTAACCGAAGGAATATTTGTCCTACAGTGCGGTCAATCTTCAGAGACACCCGATGGTGGGCCAGGTTACCGATTTGGGCCTATTGAGAACGCACCAGTTGATAACTCCTACCCTGGTGGCACTATAGCCATGGCCAGAGTTAGCTCCAATGAAGTTGGCGCAGAGGCAGCAGCTGCGAGCATGACCAGTCAATTCTTTATTGTCTACAAAGACTCGGTGATTCCAGCTGATGAAGCCGGGGGCTACACAGTGTTCGGCAAGGTGCTGTCAGGTCTAGAGGGATTGAATCCTGTTATCGAAGCTGGGGTTGAAGGTGGAGGCCTAGACGGGCGACCAGCCCTCGAAACCAAGCTAGGACTCATCGAACTAAGATAATTACCTGATACTAACCGTAGGAGCAAATAGGTGTCCCAAGCAACTAGCACGAATGGAAGAGTAGACGAGGAAAACAACGTCTACGTCTTTGACAACGGCTCCGAGCGAAAAGTGGGTCAGTACCCCGGTGTAACCAGAGACGAAGCGCTGGCATACTTCGAAAGAAAATTCCAGGAACTAGAGTCCAATGTTCGTATTCTCGAGGAGAGAGTCAAAAACAAGGCCGATGCGATAAGCATCGCTAAGGCTGCCAAGAAGCTATCTGTCGACTTACAAGAGCCCGCAGCCGTTGGAAACATACAAGATCTTCGAGAACGAGTCTCCAACATCACTCCCAACATCGAGCAGCTCAAAAAGGACAAGGCAGAGGCCTCCGATAAGGCCATAAAGGATTGCCTGAAGATTAGAGCTGAGATCGCAACCAAAGCACAGGCGCTCGCGGAAAAAGATCCGCAAAAGACCCAGTGGAAGATCGCCTCAAAGCAAATGACTGAACTGTTCGACCAGTGGCAGTTGTCTCAGAAATCAGCGCCCAAAATTCCACGCAAAGAATCTGAGGCAATCTGGAAGCAATTCTCACAAGCAAGAACAAAATTCGAAGCCAACAAGCGAGCCTTCTTTTCCGCATTGACCGCGGAAAGTAAGAATGTTCGAGCCAAGAAAACTGCCCTTGTCGCTCAAGCTGAGGCCTTGGAATCCAAAGGTTCAGACTCGTCATTGGAATACAGGAAACTACTAGACCAGTGGAAACTTAGCGGAAGATCTCAAGGTTCCCAAGATGACGCTCTCTGGGAACGTTTCAAGGCCGCAGGTGACAGCATCTACGCCCGCAGAAAAGAAACCGTGGCGAAAGAATCTGTTGAATTCCAAGCAAACTACGACACTAAGATTTCAATAATCGCCGAAGCCGAGAAATTGGATCCAAAGGGCAACCTTGCTGAGGCTAAGAAGACGCTCTTGTCTCTGCAGACAAAATACGAGAAAGCTGGCAAGGTCCCCAAGGACAAGATCAGAGAGATCGATTCTCGGATGAAGGCGGTAGAGAAGAAGTTCAAGGACTATGAACAAGAGCAATGGCGTGCATCAGATCCGGCCGCCATTGAAAGAACCAACTCAATCGTTCAACAGCTTCTGGAATCTATTGAAAAGCTGGAAAAGGAACTTGTCGCCGCGGAAGCGTCAAACGACTCCAAGAAAATCGACAAAGCCAAAGAGGCTCTAAGTGCCAGACAGAGCTGGCTGGAAGTTTTAAAGCAAGGCTAAAGCCTTATCTACTGCGACACTCGGTAGACGTCGTAGACCGCTTCAATTCGCTTGACTGCTGCCAAAAGATGATCAAGAGCAGCAGGGTCTCCCATCTCGAAGACAAAGCGGCTCAGTGCAATGCGATCGGTCCTTGTTGAAACCGAAGCCGAAAGAATGTTTACGTGGTGCTCACTCAACACTCGCGTAACATCGCTGAGTAGTCCTGAACGATCCAAGGCCTCGACTTGAATCTGAACAAGGAAAAGCCTCTTTGATGAAGGCGCCCAAGACACATCCACCAGTCTTTCCGATTCCAGCTTCAAAGAGTCTGCGTTCTTGCAGTCATTTCGGTGAACCGAAACACCGCTGCCCCTTGTTACAAAACCCATGATTTCGTCCCCAGGAACCGGGGTGCAACATCTGGCTAGTTTCACCATGACGTCCCCATCGCCTTTGACCAAGACTCCGGAATCACCGGTTGCTACTTTTCGGAATGACTTCGGAGCTGATGGTAACTCAAACTCAGACTCGTTCTCGTCCTCGTTAACATCTGGAACAGTGAGTCGATCTATCATGGACTGAGCGGAAATCTGGCCTTCACCAATTGATGCAAACAACGCACTCAGGTCTTGTATACCAAGTTCCCCTACAATCTTTCCCAGCGAATCCGCTGACATTAACTGCTGGAGCGGAAGGCCCAATTTACGCATTGTCTTTGTCAGCTGATCCTTGCCAGCCTCAATCGCGTCTTCACGTCGTTCTTGCGAGAAATGATGCTTAATCTTTGCTCTGGCTCGTGGGGAGGCAACAAAATTCAACCAGTCTTTTGAGGGCGAGGCGTCAACTGATTTTGAGGTAAGAACTTCAACAACATCCCCGGAGCTAAGCACGCTGTCAAGGGGTGTGATACGTCCATTAACCTTTGCACCGATGGTTTTATGCCCTACCTCAGTGTGAACCGCGTACGCGAAATCGACTGCTGTTGCGCCGGTAGGAAGTCCAACAACCTTACCCTTTGGGGTAAAGACGTAGACCTCCTTGGCGCCGATCTCAAATCTCAGTGCGTCAAGGAATTCGCCTGGGTCCTTGGTTTCTGCCTGCCAATCTGAAAGGTGCTTTAGCCACAGCAAATCGTCCTGAGTTGTCGCTTGGGATTTACCGGCTTGCTCTTTGTACATCCAATGGGCAGCAACACCGTATTGTGCGCGCTGATCCATCTCGCTTGTTCGTATCTGAATCTCCACAGCTCTGCCGGAAGGCCCTATTACTGTTGTGTGCAGAGACTGATAAAGATTGAACTTGGGCATCGCGATGTAGTCTTTGAATCGACCAGGCACTGGGTTCCAGCGCGCATGAATGGCACCGAGAACTGCATAACAGTCGCGAACCGAACCAACGAGAACCCTGATACCAACCAGGTCGTAAATCTCATCGAATTCCCTGCCCCTAACAACCATCTTTTGATAGATGCTGTAATACTGCTTTGGCCGACCGGCAACCTTACCTTTGATGCGCTCCGATTTAAGATCGCTCTCTATTGCGCCAATTACTTCGTCTAGATACTGCTCACGCATGGGAGTGCGTTGCGTGACTAGGTTTACAATCTCCTCGTATACCTTTGGGTACAAAATCTCAAAGGATAGATCTTCTAGCTCGAGCTTTAGGGTGCTAATTCCCAAGCGATGAGCCAAGGGTGCGTAAATCTCCAAGGTTTCTTGTGCCTTGCGTTTGGCTGATTGCTCAGACACATACTTCCAAGTTCGGGCGTTGTGCAACCGGTCAGCAAGCTTTATGACTAAAACCCGAATGTCCTTAGACATGGCAACAACCATTTTCCGGACCGTTTCCGCCTGAGCGCTATCTCCGAATTTGATCTTGTCTAGCTTTGTGACGCCATCGACCAGCATTGAGACTTCTTCGCCAAAATCCGAACGGAGTTTCTCGATTGAGTAAGGCGTGTCCTCTACGGTGTCATGCAGCAATGCCGCGGCAATCGTCGTGGCTCCGATTCCAAGGTCCGCCAAAATCTGTGCGACCGCAACCGGATGTGAGATGTATGGTTCACCTGATTTCCGCAGCTGGCTCGAGTGTGCCTGTTCGGCTATAGAAAATGCCTTCTCAACAAGGGCAACATCGGCCTTCGGATGGTTTGTTCGCAGCGAACGAATCACAGCTTGTAGCTCTTGACTATATGAGCTCTGTTTGGTGAATAACCGCGGCAAGCGGGATCTGATTGAGTTGGTCTCTAGATCCGTCATCGCTTAGCCTTTCTAACTCCAAGCCTAGTCTTGAGAGCGATTAGCCCCTAGGGCTTGATGAGGAATCGTGGCTCCTTCTCACGTAGGTGCACGTACACCGGAGAAGCAATAAATATCGATGAGTATGTACCGACGCTAATTCCGATAAACAGAGCCAATGCAATGTCCCGAAGTGTTCCAACCCCAAGAATAAACGCACCAATGAAAAGAATCGATGCCACTGGCAGAACTGCAACAACAGAGGTATTTACAGAGCGAACCAGTGTCTGGTTGACAGCCAGATTCACCTGAGATGCAAATGTAGTTGTCTCCGAGAACTCGACATCCATAGTGTTTTCTCTAACCTTGTCAAAAACCACGACAGTGTCATAAAGCGAGTAGCCAAGAATCGTGAGAAGGCCAATCACAGCTGCTGGAGTCACCTCAAAACCCGTCAGAGCGTAGATACCCGCGGTGATAACTATGTCATGGGCCAAGGCAGCAAGGGCAGCGACTGACATCTTGAAAGTGCGGAAATATAGTGCCATCAGAACAGAGACCAGTATCAGGAAAACAATCAAGCCATTCAAGGCCTTAGAGGTAACGTCAGCCCCCCAGTTAGCGCCAATAAACGAGGACGTGACCGCTCCAGACTCAACCCCATAGGCGCTAGCAAGAGCGATCCTAATCTCCTCGGTAGTTACATCATCTAGCTGTTCGGTCTGTATTCTTACCGAGTCAACGCCGATGGATGTGACAATCGGTTGACTTTCTGGCTCAACAGAAGTCACTGCATCCCTAGCAATCTGTTGCGATGTGCTGCCAACACCATCGATGCGAAACTCGCTGCCACCACGGAACTCGATTCCGAAATTGAATCCCCCGCGTGCTACAGGAGCCACAATCGCCAAGACCACCAGCACCAACGCAATTGCATACCAGAGCTTTCGGCGACCAACGATGTCGATCGAGACCCTGCCACTATAGAGATTGTTACCCATTTCGCTTAGCTTCGACATTATTTACCACCTGACTTTTGTGCTTCTTGCGCAGCCTGTTGAGCTTTGCGTTCTGCAATCGTTTGTCTGGTTGCCGCCTCTTTAGAAACTTTTCCAGCCTTACCAGGACTCAAGTTAGTAGCAGTCCTAAACTGCCCACGCCCCATGTAACCAGAGGCCTTTAGAGCCTTGGAGTCGAAGCCTGACCAAGGGTGACCAGAGCTGAAGAATTTGGTTCGGGCCAGCAAGCGAAGCAACGGGTGGGTAAAGAGCACAACAACGATTAGGTCAACGATTGTTGTTAATCCCAGCGTAAACGCGAATCCTCTAACGTTTCCAACGGTAAGCAAAAACAATGTGGCTGCAGCGGTGAAGCTCACCGCGTCCGAGGCAAGAATTGTGCGTATCGAACGCTTCCAGGCATTTTCAACAGCAACCTCGAGGTTTCTTCCTTCTCGAATTTCATCTCGTACTCGCTCAAAGTAAACGATGAACGAATCAACCGTAATTCCAATAGCAACGATCAATCCGGCAACACCGGCCATCGACAAACGATAGCCCTGTCTCCAAGACAAGAAGGCAATCAGCAAGTAGACAAGCACTGCAGCTACCACTAGCGAACCGATTGTCACAATTGCCAGTCCTCGATACTGGAATGCTGAGTAAATCACCACTAGCACCAAGCCGATCAACCCGGCAAGAAGTCCACTTGTTAGTTGATCTTGACCTAAGGTTGCAGAAATGTTCTCTTGGCTCTGCACCTCAAATCCAATGGGCAGCGATCCATACTTCAACTGATCAGCCAGAACTTTCGAGCTGTCCCTGTCAAAACTTCCCGTTATCTGAGCGGACCCATTAGAAATCACTGCCTGAGTGGTTGGTGCTGTGATAACAAACCCATCCAGGGTAATTGCAAACTGGTTCCTGGGTTGTTCAAGCGGGAAAAGCCTTTGGGTTACGGTCGCAAATGATTCGGAACCTTCGGGATCGAACTCAAGATTTACAGCCCAGGTATTTGTGGATGCTCCAGTCGAGGACTGAACGGTTCCATTTGATGCGTCCGAGATGTTGGCTCCATCAACTTCAACGGGTCCAAGTATGAACTTTGCTGTACCACTAACATCACAAGTTACAAGAGGAATTTTGGGATCGTCAATCTGGCCTGGTTCCCTAAAGGCTGATGCACAATCCAGTGCGTCAAATTGTTGCTGAATCTCAGGCGTGATCCAATTTAGGTCGCTCGCGTCGATCGGAGTAGCTTGCTCTCCAGCCGGAGTGTCAGCTGGGGTTGGTTCCGCTGTTGTGGCATCACCTGTTGCATCAGTTCCGTCAACTTCAGTCAAAGCGGAACCCTGACTGGTTACTAAAACAGCACGAAACTCCAACTTCGCCGAAGCCTTTATTAGGGCGAGGGTGTTCTCGTCTGGAATACCGGGAATCGAAACAACAATGTTGGTGTCTCCCTGAGTTGTTACCTGAGACTCGCTTACTCCACTGGCGTCAACACGCTGACGGATAATGGCAACCGCTTGGTCGAGTTGTTCAGTTGTGACAGCCTCACCATCAAGCAGCAGCGGAGCAAGAATAACTTGGGTTCCACCTTGTAAATCAAGTGCCAGTTTTGGCGTGAAGCTAGCGTTCTCATCCGTCAGAGAACCAAAACCGATAAGCCCAGTAAATCCTGCGAGTATGACGAATAACCAAGCCAATGACTTTCGTGCGGACTTAACTGTACTGCTAGCTGCCAACGTCTAACCCTCGCTATTTCGAAGTACCAGATTTTGCTGGCTTAGTTCTAGACTTCGAAGCTGCTGCTTTGGCCTTGGTGGAAGAAACTCCGGCCTTTCTAGGTTTTCTAACGGCTGGCGCACTAATGCGCTCTTCAATGCTTCGAACAGCACCGACAGCAACCGTTAGTTTCTGGCCGGGAGCAGTCTCTAGTTCAATACGATCGCCGTTTACGTTTGCGATTTTGCCGTATATGCCACTTGTTAGCATCACAAAAGCACCTTTGACAACCTGGCTCCTCAGTTCCTCCGCTGCTTTCTTTCTTCTGCGACCTGAAACAAAAATCCAGATACCCAAAAGGCTAAGAGCCATAAGAAATAACATTGTGTCGTCCATTTGAACCTAACGTCAAAATTTGCGCCTTTGCGCGTTCCTAATTATAACTGGACGGTCAAAGACCCAGTTAACTCCCTTGGTTCAAGCCAAGATGGCGGTATGCCGATGAAGTAGCCTGCCTGCCCTTGGTAGTTCTTTGAATCAGGCCCTCACGCAGTAAATAGGGCTCAACAACAGCTTCTATGGTGTCTGGCTCTTCCCCGACAGCGACAGCTAAGGTCGATAAGCCAACCGGCTTGCCTTCGAATTTAAGGATCAATGTTTCCAATATCTGTTTGTCGAGCCGGTCTAAACCAAGAGAGTCAACCTCGTAGAGCTCGAGCGCTCTAGTTGCAACTTCAGAGGACACAACGCCGGATCCATCAACCAAAGCAAAATCGCGAACCCTGCGAAGCAGGCGATTAGCGACCCGAGGTGTTCCTCTCGATCTACTCGCAATAAGTTCGAGAGCGTCTTGGTCAGCGGCCAATGACAGCTGCCTTGCTGCCCTAGACAAAACAGAGGATAAATCCGAATGACCGTAGAACTCAAGATTTGCGGTGTAACCAAAACGATCACGAAGCGGGTTAGGTAACATGCCCGATCGAGTGGTAGCTCCGACAAGGGTGAACGGTTCTAGCTCCAAAGAGATAGAAGACGCACCTGCCCCCTTGCCTACCATTACATCAACACGGAAATCCTCCATCGCAAGATAAAGAAGCTCTTCGGCTGGCCTAGCCATTCGATGAATCTCGTCGATAAACAAAACTTCTCCCGCTGATAGCGAAGACAAAATAGCTGCTAAATCTCCAGCGTGCTGAATTGTTGGTCCGCTCGAGATACGAATTCCTGATCCCACCTCCGCCGCGATAATCATCGCAAGCGTCGTCTTGCCAAGTCCTGGAGGTCCGGCAAGCAATATGTGATCAGGGGAGCGATTCTGAATGGCCGCTGCCTTCAGCAACAGCCCGAGTTGCTTGGAAACATTTGACTGGCCGATGAACTCGTCTAGGGTTGTCGGGCGTAAAGCGGACTCAAACGCAAGATCATTTTCGGTTACAGCTGGGTTCAATATATCGTTCAATTTGCATTACCTCTAGCCAATAGCTGAAGAGCAAGTCTTAGTACTTCCTTTTCGGAGGATTCAGCATTCGAAACTGATTCCACGGCCCGCACGGCGTCTTTTTCTTTGTAACCCAATCCGACCAGCGCATCAATTGCCACGGGGTGGTTTCCCTGTTTGCTTGGTCCCCCCAAACCCGCAGGTAGTTTGCCAGCTAACGAAAGCGTGATTAACTTCGCGGTCTTGGAGCCAATGCCAGTGACACTTTTGAACACAGAATCGGCTTCCTGAGAGACAGCATCTCGAATCTGAGAAACGGAGAGAGTGTTGAGAATCGCTAAGGCCGACTTAGCGCCTACCCCGGTGACAGATCTAAGAAGTTCAAAGGTCTGTAAATCAGATTGATCGATGAAACCATACAAGGTAAGAGAGTCCTCACGAACTATTAGAACCGTAAAAAGCTCAGCATGGTCACTTGGTAAAAATGAAGATGCCACACGATTGACCGTGTTGACCAAGAGGCCAACTCCCCCAACGTCCACAACTAACGCCTCAGGCGAAGAAGCGCGTACTGTTCCAGATACTGAGGCAATCACGAACTTAGCCTAACTACGGTTTTGATTTGCCTCTTGCTGATTTCACCGCGGAGTGCCACTTCTGTTGAGCTTTGGTGTAGCTAGAGGAAGAATTCACTCCTCGATAGCCTTGGCAAATAGCTATCGCAAGAGCATCGGCGGCATCTGCAGGTTTTGGAATCTCCTTCAAATCCAGCAGTTTTGCAACCATCGCGCCAACTTGAGCCTTACCTGCCCTACCAGAACCCGTAACCGCCGCTTTAACTTCGGTAGGGGTGTGCATAGCAATAGGGATTTGATACTTGTGGGCAAGAAAAATCGCCACACCGGCAACTTGAGCGGTACCCATTACTGAATTCAGGTTTTGCTGCGAGAACACCCTCTCAATTGCAATTACATCCGGTGCGAACTTTACGATCTGGCTTTCTAGTGCGGTTCCAATCAGACCAATGCGAGCATCGAGTTCGGCTTCTTTGCTCGACTCAATGACGCCCACATAAACCAGGGTGGTCTTACGTGATTTTCCTAAGTCAATGACGCCGATACCGCACCTAGTCAATCCAGGATCCACACCCAGAATTCTGGTCACTTTTTACGCTTCTAGCTCGGCAAGCACTTCAGGCGATATGTCAAAGTTCGAATATACGCTTTGCACCTCGTCGGAATCTTCCAAAGCGTCAATTAGTTTGATGACCGTTCTGGCAGTCTCGACATCAACTTGAATTGACGCAGCGGGGACAAACTCCACATCAGCACTTTCGTAATCCAACTCCGCATTTTGTAAAGCGGTACGCACTGCAACCATAGACGATGGATCAGTTGTCAAAACAAAACTCGAATCTCTCGATTCGATGTCCTCAAGCCCATGCTCAAGCCCAACCTCAAGAATCTTATCTTCTGATACCGAATCAGCTCGCTCTATTATGATGACGCCCTTTCGACTGAACAGGTAAGACACGCTTCCCGGGTCTGCCATGGTTCCACCGTTTCTGCTAATTGCGAGACGGACATCAGCGGCGGCTCGATTTTTGTTGTCTGTGAGACACTCGATGAGAATAGCTATACCGTTTGGGCCATAACCTTCGTAGAAAATTGTTTGATACTCAACCGCGCCTGCATCCTGACCGGAGCCTCGCTTAATGGCCCTTTCGATGTTGTCGTTTGGTAGCGAACTCTTGCGACCCTTCTGAACGGCGTCATATAGCGTTGGATTGCCGTCCATGTCGGCTCCGCCAGTCCGGGTGGCAACCTCGATGTTCTTGATTAGCTTTGCAAAGAGTTTTGCCCTACGAGAATCAATGATTGCTTTCTTGTGCTTAGTGGTGGCCCACTTGGAATGCCCTGACATTTATCTCCTAGTTGCGCTTTGCTATGAATTCTAAATTAGATGCTACTTGTCGCCACTTATCATCTGAAGAAAGTACTGATGGACGCGAGTTTCACCCGTGATTTCAGGATGAAAGGAAGTTGCCAACATGTTTTTCTGTCTAACAGCAACAACTCGACCGTCTCCAAGGCTAGCAAGAACCTGCACCCCTTCTCCTACCCGCTCGACAATGGGAGCTCTGATGAACGCTACGTTTACTTGCCCCCCGTCGAAATCGAGTAACGCTTCAAATGAATCCAACTGCGAACCAAAGGCGTTTCTGCGAACTGAAATGTCCATAACCTCAAGGCTTTGCTGGCCCGAGGCGCTGTCAATTACTTCCTTGGCGAGGGTAATCATTCCGGCACAAGTTCCGAACACAGCATGGCCAGTGTTTATGAAATCTAGTATCGGGTTCCTAAGATCAAAAATGTCCAGGAGCTTTGAAATGGTTGTGGATTCGCCACCGGGAAGTATTAATCCATCAAGTCCCTGCAGCTGGTCTCGACTTCGGATCTCAACTGTTTCACATGAGAGCTTTGTGAGTGTATCGATGTGCTCTCTAACGTCACCTTGAAGAGCTAATACCCCGATACGCAATTACCAACCGCGCTCCGAAAGTCGATGTGGGGCAGGAAGATCCTTAACGTTGATGCCAACCATGGCCTCGCCAAGTCCCCTCGATGCCTCAGCTATTACCGCTGGATCGTTGAATGCAGCTACCGCTTTGACAATAGCTGCCGCGCGCTTAGCCGGTTCTCCCGACTTGAAAACTCCAGAGCCAACAAACACTCCGTCAGCGCCAAGCTGCATCATCATTGCTGCGTCTGCAGGAGTTGCAACGCCACCTGCAACGAACAAAACAACTGGAAGCTTCTTTGTCCTAGCTACTTCTCTAACTAGGTCGTAAGGGGCCTGAAGTTCCTTAGCTGCAACAAAGAGCTCATCCTCTGTCTTTGAAGCAAGCACGTTTATCTCACCCAAGATAGTTCGGATGTGCTTGGTCGCTTCCGAAACATCTCCAGTTCCTGCCTCGCCCTTTGAGCGAATCATTGCAGCACCCTCGGTTATTCTTCGAAGGGCCTCTCCTAGGTTGGTAGCGCCACAAACAAAAGGGACATCAAATTTCCACTTGTCAATGTGATTGACATAGTCCGCTGGCGAAAGCACTTCAGACTCATCGATGTAATCGACTTTTAGTGACTCAAGCACTTGAGCCTCAACGAAGTGGCCAATGCGCGCTTTTGCCATTACCGGTATCGAAACCGTTGCAATGATTTGCTCAATAAGTTCCGGGTCGCTCATTCGTGCGACGCCACCCTGGGCACGAATATCGGCCGGAACGCGCTCTAGGGCCATTACAGCAACCGCGCCAGCATCTTCGGCAATTCTTGCCTGCTCGGCGTTAACCACATCCATAATCACGCCGCCTTTTAGCATCTCTGCCAGTCCGCGCTTAACTAGTGGAGTTGATTCGTTTTTTGATGAAGTCATGGGGATATTCTAACCCGCTAATTTGACTAAATTACTGGTCTAGCCAAGCCTTTTGAATCTCAGCCCTGACCTCACCCAAGAGCCTAGGAATAGCCTTGGTCTGAGCGATTATTGGAAAGAAGTTTGAGTCATTGCTCCAGCGCGGGACGATGTGCTGGTGCAGATGCTCTGCGATTCCAGCCCCGGCAAGTTCACCCTGGTTCATGCCTAAATTGAATCCCTGGGCCCTAGAGACTTTCCTTAGAACTTTCATACCTGTTTTACTTAGCGCTGCCATTTCTGCAGCTTCTTCATCCGTTGTCTCTTCGTATCCAGCAACATGGCGGTAGGTACACACCAGCAAGTGCCCTGAGTTGTAGGGGAAAAGGTTTAGTAGGACAAAACAGGTTTCACCTCGATAGACGATCAATCCATCTTCGTCGGAGCCTTGCGGTGCCAAACAAAACGGGCACTCTTCCCTCTTGGGCTGTTGCCCATTTTGTATGTACACCAAGCGATGCGGAGTCCAGAGCCTTTGATAGTTATCTGGTACTCCTGGCAGAAACTCCGGTCCGGTCAACTAAACCTGCTTCTTAGACTCAATGGCTTCAAGAATCAGAGCAATAGCTTCATCGACAGCTACCCCATTCACTTGTTCGCCAGAACGGTAGCGGAAGCTAACAGAGTTTGACTGCTGATCCTCAGCACCCGCAATTAACTGGAACGGGATCTTGTCCTTGGTGTGATTACGAATTTTCTTCTGCATCCGATCATCGCCTAAGTCAATCTCTGCTCTAACACCGTTCGATTTTAGCTTTGCTATCACGGACGAAAGATATGGAGCAAACTCATCAGCGACGGGAATTCCCATGACCTGGACCGGAGCAAGCCATGGTGGAAATTGTCCGGCGTAGTGCTCGGTAAGCACAGCAAAGAATCTCTCAATCGAACCAAACAGAGCTCGATGAATCATTACTGGTCTCTTCTTTAGACCGTCACTTGCGGTGTATTCAATCTCGAATCTCTCTGGCAAGTTAAAGTCCAACTGTATTGTTGACATCTGCCAGGTTCTGCCGATCGCATCTCGAGCCTGTACAGATATTTTTGGTCCGTAGAAAGCAGCTCCTCCTGGATCTGGAACGAGCTCTAAACCTGAATCAGTTGCAACCTTTGCCAGAGTGGATGTTGCCATTTCCCAGAGCTGATCATCGCCGACAAACTTATCGTTATCTGGATCGCGAGTAGATAACTCAAGATAGAAATCGGTGAGCCCGTAGTCGCGAAGTAAATCCAAAACAAAGTTAAGAACTGAGGTGAGCTCAGACTCCATGTCCTCTAATGTCACAAACAAGTGCGCGTCGTCTTGGGTCATGCCGCGCACCCTGGTTAAACCATGGACAACACCTGATTTTTCGTATCTGTAGACCGAACCAAATTCAAACATTCGGAGCGGAAGGTCACGGTATGAGCGAGCCTGGGACTTGTAGATCAGAATATGAAAAGGACAGTTCATCGGCTTCAGGTAATAGTCCTGGCCTTGCTTGCGAATTACTCCGTTTTCATCGAGCTCTTCATCAAGCTTCATTGGGGGGAACATGCCTTCCGAATACCAAGCCAAGTGACCAGAGGTTTCGAAGAGATTGGATTTAGTGATGTGAGGCGAATAGACAAAGTCATATCCTGCTTGCTCGTGACGCTGTCTCGAGTAATCTTCCATCACGCGACGAATAGTTCCACCCTTCGGGTGAAAAACGGCAAGGCCTGATCCAATCTCTTCCGGAAAAGAGAATAGGTCTAGCTCTTGCCCCAAGCGTCGATGATCTCTTTTGGCAGCCTCTTCCATTCGCTCCAAGTGAGCCTTTAGTTCATCCTTGGAGGCCCAAGCGGTTCCATAAATTCTTTGCAACTGCTTGTTCTTTTCATTGCCTCGCCAATAAGCCGCCGCAAGTCTAGTAAGGCTATAGCCATTGCCGATCATGCGAGTGTTTGGCAAGTGCGGACCGCGGCAAAGATCTTTCCATATAGTTTCACCCGATTTTGAGTCTGTGTTGTGGTAAATCGTTAGCTCGCCTGTTCCAACTTCAGCAGCACCTTCAGCTAGGTCGCTAGAGCCTTTGAGTGAAACGAGTTCGAGCTTGTATGGCTCCGCTGACAACTGATTGCGAGCTTCGTCCTCGGTTACAACTTTTCTAACGAAACGCTGTCCGGAACGAATAATCCGCTCCATTTCCTTTTCTATACTTTTTAGAGCCTCCGGAGTAAAAGGCTCAGTAACATCAAAGTCATAGTAAAAGCCGTCTGCAATTGGTGGGCCTATACCCAACTTCGCCTGCGGGTTAATGTTTTGTACCGCTTGCGCCAGCACATGAGCGGTTGAGTGTCTAAGGATGCTCAATCCATCTGAGGAAGAAATAGTAACGGCCTCAACGAAGTCGCCCTCTGAAACGATGTGCGCCAAATCCCTTAGATCGCCAGAAACGCGCATTGCAACAACGGCCTTGTCGGCGAACAGATCAAAGCCTGTGGTACCAGGCTTTACCTGCTGCTTGACGCCATCTACAGCGATGGATATCTGTTGATCCAATTGAGTCTTCCAATCTGGCCTTTGACTATGGTCAATCCTAACCAGCTAGGAGCTTAGGTCTTGGTAGCATTGCGAGTCTAGATAAGCCTTGGAAGAAGCAAAATGGAAACCTCACAGCCTCACGTAATCACGCTCGAACTTGCAAAGAAGCTCAATTGGCTTCGAGCGGCGGTTCTTGGCGCGAATGATGGAATCGTATCTACCGCGGGACTCGTAATGGGTGTTGCCGGAGCTACAACCGATAATGGTGCGATTTTTATCGCCGGTGTTGCAGCTTTAGTAGCAGGTTCTATCTCGATGGCCGGTGGCGAGTACGCCTCGGTCAGCGCTCAGCGTGACAGCGAAATTGCGTCAAGAATTAGGCACGAAGGTAGCAAGCGAAAGTTTGCAAAAGATGAACATGTGTCCCCGATGTCAGCCGCTGTTGCGTCATTTATCTCATTCGCACTCGGATCCGTACTGCCCATTGTTGCTATCACTGGACCCTGGACCGACTATCGCGAAGCAGCGACAATTGTATCTGTGGTGATCTCTCTTGCAATCACTGGATATGTCGCTGCGATTATCGGAGGAGCGAAGCCACTTCGCCCGGTCCTTCGGAATGTCGCTGTTTCGTTAGTAACGATGGCAGCAGCCTACGGAGTTGGAGTGCTCCTTGGCGTGGCGGTCGCCTAAGCCCTCAGCTTTAGAGTCTTCGCCGTCATGCTCAGTGATTCACGAGCTTTCAATGGGTCATCGTTTAGCTTCAAGCCGTAGCTTGGCACCGAGTTTGCAATGTCCTTCATCCAAGGGTTCTCAGATTCTGGGAACATTCTCGTGGCAACATCAAGCATTACCCTGGTCGCTACCGACGCACCGGGTGAGGCTCCAAGTAATCCAGCAATCGATCCATCCGCCGAACCAATGACCTCAGTACCAAACTGAAGAACGCCTAAGCCATTGACTGGCTTGATGACTTGGGCTCTTTGTCCAGCTTCGTAAAGCCGCCAATCTTCCGCTTGCGCGTTTGGCACGAACTCCCTAAGGCTTTCGAGCTTTTGTTTAGAAGATTTGAAGATCTCTTTGATCAGGTAGATAACTAAAGGAAGGTTCTTTAGCGCCACGGACAGATATGAAACTATGTTTCCCAGACGAACTGAGGCTGGAAGATCAAGCCAAGAGCCGTTTTTTAGAAACTTCAGGTTCAAGCCAGCGAAGGGACCGAATAGTAGAGAAGATTTACCGTCAATAACTCTGGTGTCTAGGTGAGGAACAGACATCGGTGGCGCGCCGGCGGCTGCTTGTGAATACACCTTTGCATGATGCCTTGCAACCAGTTCAGGGTTCTCGGTCTTGAAGAAGTGACCACTGACGGGAAATGTCCCGTAGCCACTAATCTCTTTGATCCTTGCTTTTTGCAACAGCTTCAAAGCCCATCCCCCGGCACCCACAAACACTCTCGGTGAGCTGAATTCAAATTTCGAGTCAGTGTTTTTTCCCGCAACCCGCCACGAGCCGTTTTTGCAATCAAGTGAGCGAACTTCGTGACTGGTTAGCACTTCGACATCTTTGGTTTTCAGCCAAGCAAAAAGTTGCTCGGTTAGCGCACCGTAATCGACATCGGTCCCTTGTTCAATTCTTGTCGCTGCAATCTCAGACCGGGAACGACCTTCAATCATGATGGGTGCCCACTTGGCAATCTGTTCAAAGTCTTTAGAGAACTCAATTCCGGCAAACAGTGGCTGGTCCTTTAGGGCCTTGTAGCGGCGCTCGAGGTAGTCAACGTCCTTAGCGCCCTGAACAAATGTCATGTGGGGAACGGAATGAATAAATGTTTCTGGATCTCCAAGGACACCGTCTTTAACCAAGCTCGACCAGAATTCCCGGGACTCCTGGAATTGTTGGTTTATTGATATTGCTTTCTCGGCAGATGGGAGATTTCCGCTTGGGTCATCTGGCATGTAGTTGAGTTCGCAAAGTGCCGCATGTCCTGTTCCAGCGTTGTTCCAGGCATTGGATGATTCCAACGAGACGGCATTTAGTCTCTCAAGCACCAACATCTTGAGATTTGGGTTGGACCGTCGCAACAACACTGCCAAAGTCGCGCTCATAATTCCGCCACCAACGAGGATCAAGTCGTACTGCCTGTCTGATGGCACTTGGGGTCCTTCTTTGAGTAGCTAACGATTTCTCGTGGGCGATACTGGGTTCGAACCAGTGACCTCTTCCGTGTCAGGGAAGCGCGCTACCACTGCGCCAATCGCCCGGGTAATTCGAGGTGAAGACGGGATTCGAACCCGTGTAGACGGCTTTGCAGGCCGCTGCCTAGCCTCTCGGCCACTCCACCGATGCGTAGCTC